>NZ_SPGF01000030.1 GCF_005844455.1 Streptococcus mitis
ATAAATAATCTGTAGACGTTTGTGATATTTGGCGTACGATGAATCTCTTAGGAGTTTTTCAATTTTTTGTATTTCTTCATTTGTGAGTTTCATAACTACTATTATAAGATGTTTTTTGATTTTAGTCTAGTATTACTACTAAAAAGACTCTTTATCACCTACTATTTTATGTAGTTAATAAAGAGTCTTTTTATTTAGTAGAGATAATTTCGAGTAGAATTAATTAAAGATAATAGTAGGTAAGGTGGTCAACTAATTTATAGTTTTTTTAGTATTTTACCAAATAGTTTTTCTAATTTTTTAAATCTACATAAATTGTTCTGCATGTATCGAAGTTATGAATCTTATCACCTTATTATATTCGTATTTTCTGCATAGTATCTTTTAGATAAATTCAGAAAATTAAATCAGATAAAATTATACTAATTTTGAAATATACATAGTGTTAAAGGTTTCTACTCGTTCTAATTTTTTCTCGCATCTTCATCATTATCACTTTTTAAAGATTATCATAGTATTTTTTGAAAGCATCAAAATAATACTTAACTTCTTCAGATTTGTCTACTTGACCACCCCGCTCTAATTTTTTATCTCCTAAAATCCAAAATAAACCATCTCCTCTTTCACCTGAGGTTAACTTTGCATCACCTCCATCTTTAGGAACCGCTATGCCAATAACACCAGTACCACCCATACGAAACATCTGGCGTGGACCGCTATGAGCGACACCTACATCCACTCCCTTTAATTTGGGAAAATCTACAGATAAGCGAAAGTCAAAACTTGCCGGTTCCAAATCATCATAAGTGATTTTACGAATAATATAATCTTGACCGAAGTAGCTATCAAGCATTGCAATTAAGACTTGATAACCTTTGCTCGTTCTAATTTCTTCTCGTATCTCTAACATCTTATTTCACCATTTTAAACCTTTCATTTGCTTGAATTAAGCGATAACCATTTTCGACTAAATAAGTGTATTCTTTGTAACCGTATGATTTAAAATCAAGGTTATTAGGATTGACCGTGTACTCAAATATTTTTCCTTTAACAATCTGATTATCTAAAAATTTCTGATTAATTTTCCACATTTCTTCGTTTTGTTTCACATTATCAACAATACCATTTTTTATAAGTTCATCCATAATGGCATCCCATCCTGCACTTCCCATCGTATAGAAGGTATTATCTGCTCGGTATGCCGTTTGGTCATAAGAACTTGTACTGTTGTAAGTTTCATAACTACTATTATAAGATGTTTTTTGATTTTAGTCTAGTATTAAGTCTTCATCAGATAGTTCAATAAGTTCTTCAGGTTTTACAAAAATAGCTCTATTCACTCTATCTTTGCCACTGGCAAAGGCTTTCTCCACAAATCTTTTATCTAGTCCCATCTTTATTTAACTCTCTCAAATTGTTTTAATTCTAAATCAGTCAATTCATTAAATTCTCTTCCTGTTGCGTTTAAATACTTGTTGATTTTTCCAAGATTATATTTCATCGGTTCCGGCTTAACTCCTTTTGGTAAACCAACTAGTCCATCAAGTTCCATGAATAACTGATTTTGAAGTAATTTTGAATTTAAAGTAGTCATCTAGTTCCATTTTCTCCTTTTCAAATATTATTATCTAAAATTTCTATACCCTATGTACTTTATCAAGAAAAGTTTCTGACTTGGTAGTTTTATTCTTTCCTTTACTATTCCACCTCTCCTTCATTATAATTCATACAATAACATTTAGCAATATTATTTCATAAGTCAGCACTTCCACTTCTTTAGGTTCAACTATCATATTTTGAGTTTTAAGGAAAATCCATTCTCTCATGCTGATACCTCTCTTCATCAAATTAAATGGTCAAAAAGATTCTATCTCACCCCCCAATGTTACAAAAACATTGAAATATCACAACTAATAGGCTAGAATGGACATAGTAAGATATAGTAGATGAGTTATGCCACTCAAAAAATATGACACTAAAAATCCACGTTAGAAAGGACTGCTATGCCAGACAATCTCGCGCTTCGCATGCGCCCTAGAACCATCGACCAGGTCATCGGTCAGGAGCATCTGGTCGGACCTGGAAAAATTATCCGTCGCATGGTGGAAGCCAATCGCCTGTCCTCCATGATTCTCTACGGACCTCCTGGAATCGGCAAGACCAGTATTGCCTCTGCCATCGCAGGGACGACCAAGTATGCCTTTCGGACCTTTAATGCTACTGTTGATAGTAAAAAGCGACTGCAAGAAATCGCCGAGGAAGCAAAATTCTCTGGAGGACTAGTTCTCCTGCTGGACGAGATTCATCGTCTTGACAAGACCAAGCAAGACTTTCTTCTGCCGCTCTTGGAAAGTGGTCTGGTCATCATGATTGGGGCTACGACTGAAAATCCTTTCTTTTCAGTCACTCCAGCCATTCGTAGCCGTGTTCAGATTTTTGAGTTAGAACCCTTGTCTAATCAAGATGTCAAAGAGGCGATTCTGATAGCTCTAAGTAATCCGGAGCGTGGTTTTGATTTTCCAGTAAAACTAGATGATGATGCGCTAGATTTCATCGCAACTTCCACAAACGGAGACCTACGTTCTGCCTTTAACTCACTGGACTTGGCTGTTCTATCTACCCCTGAAAATGATAAAGGCATCCGCCACATCACTCTGGACATCATGGAAAATAGCCTGCAGCGGAGCTACATTACCATGGATAAAGACGGGGATGGTCACTACGATGTCCTCTCAGCCCTACAAAAGTCCATCCGTGGTTCGGATGTGGATGCCAGTCTCCACTACGCTGCCCGCTTGATTGAAGCTGGTGATCTTCCCAGTCTCGCTCGTCGCTTGACTGTTATCGCTTATGAAGATATCGGTTTGGCTAATCCTGAAGCCCAGATTCATACTGTAACTGCTCTAGATGTTGCCCAAAAGATTGGCTTCCCCGAAGCTCGCATTCTCATTGCTAATGTCGTGATTGATTTGGCCCTTTCTCCAAAATCCAACTCAGCCTATGTAGCTATGGATAAGGCCCTCGCTGATCTCAAAACATCAGGGCACTTGCCTATTCCACGACACCTGCGTGATGGTCACTACAGTGGAAGCAAGGAGCTAGGGAATGCCCAAGACTATCTCTATCCACACAACTATCCTGGAAATTGGGTCAAGCAAGACTATCTGCCAGAAAAAATTCGCAATCATCACTATTTCCAAGCAGAAGATACTGGTAAATATGAACGGGCTTTGGCTCAAAGAAAGGAAACTATCGACCGTTTGCGAAAAATCTGAAATCATTTTCAAAAAATTGCACTTTCCTCTTGATTTTTTTTGAAAAAGTGGTATCATATAAACATAGAAACGCTGTGGTGTACGACTTCACACTTAAGTGTTGACCGACTATTTTTTGTATTATTAGGGAAACAAAAGTCTTCTAACAGCATGTAGCCCGTCTCACACGGAAACAGCTTCAGTTAGAGCAAGTTGCCCACCTGCTTAATTGCGCGGGTTCAATACAAACCGTGAAGTTTCGGCACCAATACAGCTTTTTCTTCGCCTCCTTAGCTCAGCTGGCAGAGCAGCGGACTCTTAATCCGTGGGTCACAGGTTCGATCCCTGTAGGGGGCATCTACATACAACAGGAAAAGCCTTGGAACCAAGGTTTTTTTGCTTAAATAAAATTTTTTTCAAATTCTTTAGAAAACTAGCTTAAATCATAATCCAACACCAATTTTACAAATACCATAAACTAAGCTTATATACCCAAAACACAAAAAGTCCTCTTTCCACTGTTTTAGAAAGAGAACTTTTTATTTAGGAGAAATAACGTAATTTTTAATCTAAATGTGATAACTCAGCTGGCACTGTTAAGTAATAAGTTGCAGTCAAGCTTGCTTCACCTTGATTGACAAAAATCTCGATGGAATTTTTATCTAAAATAACATCCAATTCTTTAGCTTCAATATCTACATACCGTCGACTAGTGTCCTGTTCTTCTTCACCTAGAATTTTTTGAACAAGATGGCTACGATCAATGTAAACTTGCTGCGCATTACTGTCATAACCAAATTCAAGATAATCTGTATCATTTCCTAAGTGATAATGACAATCTTTATCTATTTGGATTTGATATTGGCCTTTTTTAACAGGGAATTGTCTTAGTTTGCCATCTTCCAATCTTAGAATTCTAGGTAAAGTCATGGCACATGCCCATTTGTGTTCTTGGTCATGGGTTGGAAGGGTACGTCCCCATGTCTGCATCCAAGCAATCAGGATACGACGATTTTGATTGTCCAGCAATGTTTGAGGCGCATAGAAGTCTTGGCCATGATCAATTTCTTGAACTGATTCTGGAATAAAAAGTTTTTCTTCCCAATCTACCTTACCCGTGAACAAAACCGATGAATTGATGTTATGATATGAGTCTCCCTCACGCTGATAACGCATGGGTGACATAATAAGGCAATCCTTCTCATCTAACTCAAAGTAATCTGGGCATTCCCACATAAAGCCTTGGTGTTCTACCCCTTTTAAAAAGATGGATTCGAACTGCCATTCTACTAGGTTATCGGACCCTAGTAGAACGATACAGCCCACATTATCCTTGTGTTTGGCAGCTACTACGGAGTAATAGCGTCCATCTTTTTCAAAGAGTTTTGGATCACGGAAATCAGCAGCAATCAACTCATCTGGCAAGTCTGCTCCAGTTGCAACTGGATTTTGTTCAATCTTTTCAAAGTGAATCCCATCGTCTGAAAATGCCATATTTTGCACTTGACGAACACCCGTTTCTTCTTCGATATGTCCAGTGTACATGAGCCAGAGGCGATCATCCTTGACAATGGCAGAGCCTGAGAAGCAACCATTGCGGTCATAATCTTGGTCAGGAGCAAGTGCCACCGGCAAGTGCTTCCAAGTCACCAAGTCCTTACTTTTAGCATGACCCCAGTGCATAAACCCCCAAACACTATCATAAGGATAGAATTGATAAAAGAGATGGTATTCTCCACGAAAATAGACCAATCCATTTGGATCATTGATCCAACCAATCTCAGCTGAAAAATGTTCTTCAGGCTTATATTGAGTATTTACGAGATGTTTATTTTCTGCTATAAAACGATTGGCTTTTTCTACTGTAAATGTTTTATTTATCATAAGTATATCCTATTTTATTCCAGTTCCGGAACCCCCCAGACCTTGAACAATATATTTCTGAGCGACTACATAGACCAAAATCAACGGAATCGTTGAAATAGTTAATACAGCCATTACCTGATTGATATAAACTGGTTGAGTTGTATTAATAGTTGTAATTGCAACCTGCATTGAAAATTTAGAAGAATCTGTCAAAACCATCAATGGCCAAATATAATCATTCCAGCTTGAAATAAATGATAAAACACCAACTGTAGCAACTGCAGGTTTAGACATTGGAAGCATAATTCTAAAGAAAATTCTAACGATACTTGCTCCGTCCATCTTTGCAGACTCAAGAATCTCTTCTGGAATTGCAATAAAGAAATTCCTAAATAAGTAAATATTAAATACGCTCGCCAATCCTGGAATAATAACTGCAAGACGATTATTGACCAAACCTAGGGAATTGATAATGGTAAATTGTGGAATTATAGTAGATTGAAACAAGATGTGAACAAATCGATTAGGAAAGTAAAATTAATTTCTAGAAATATTTTAACAGTTATAACGTACTATTCCAGATTCAATCTACTATAACACAGTTTCTACTGGAATAATAAGTAAAGCCAGTAAGAAACCAAATAAAATTTTCTTACCTGAAAAATTGACTTTTGCAAAAGCGAAACCGGCCAGTGCATTGACAATAATAGAACCAATAGCAAACGTTCCAGCATAAAAAATGCTGTTCCCTAGATAGGTAAAAATACTAAATCGCTCAAATACTTCCTGATAAGGTTTAAACCAATCAGCAGGATTTAAACTTGGTAAGAAGGCTTGCCAACTAGTCAAATTTTTATAAACATCCGCTTCTGGCTTCATAGCTGAAACTACCATCCAAACCATAGGAAAAAGGAAGAGTCCCGCCAATAGGGTTAACAGAATATATTCTAAGATTGTTGTTGGTTTAAATCGTTTCATCTTAGTCATCCTCCTTCAGAACGCGACGTTGTACTAAGCTAATCATACCAATTAACGTTGTAAACACTAAAGCGATTGAGCTAGAATATCCTACAAGACGATCAGTAAAGCCTTGTTGATAAATATAGTACACCATAGTAATTGTTGAGTTTAATGGACCACCTTGCGTCATAACCATTGGTTGCACAATCAGTTTAAAGGCAGAAATTAAAGTTGTTAACAATACAAACAGGGCTGTTGGTTTTAGTAGGGGCATCGTGATATAACGAAACTGAGCCCACTTTGAGAATCCATCTAATTCAGCATCCTCATAGACATCTTGTGGAATATTCTGCATTCCTCCTAAAAATAAGAGCATCTGATAACCTGCACCCTGCCAAGCAGAAACAAAAACAATTGCATACATAGCTTGTTTGGGCCTAGTCAAGAAAGGTTGAGAAGCAATACCTACCTTATTTAAAATAGCATTTAATAAGCCACTATTTGGATTTAAAAGATAAAGCCAAAGAATAGAAATAACTACCAAGGACATGACAACTGGAGCAAAAAAAGCCACTTTAAAAAACATATTTCCTTTTCGCTTTTTATTGACAATCAAAGCCATTCCTAAGGCCGCTCCCAATTGAACTGGAATAATCCAAACAACAAATTTCAAAGTATTCCAGAAGCTCTTTAAGAAAATCGGATCTTTTGTTAATCGAATAAAATTTTCAAGTCCAACAAACTTTCTTTCATCTGGTGTCAACAAATAATAATCTGTAAAAGCGTAATAAATGACCATTCCAACTGGAATTACTAAAAAGATACCTAATAAAATTAAAGCTGGAGCTAAAAAACTATAACCTAGTATGTTATCCTTTATTTTTTCACGTCTTTTTGTATCCACAACAGTTTCTTTACTCATATCCATCTCCTTTAATCATATATATCAAACTAGGCTATTAACAAGAAAGGGGAAGGTAGTTCCAAACATTTTCCTTCCACCTTCTTTTTTACAGATTATTTGAGTGACTGATCAATAGCAGTTTGCATTTCTTTTGTACGAGTATCCAAGACTTTTTGCACATTTGGATTTTCTTCATAATAGCTGATATCTTGCATCGCTTGTTGAAAAGCTCTAGAAACCTGAGGATATGCTACGACAACTGGGCGAGCATGAGCTGTTTTTGAATTTTGTTCCATCAAGAAACGCATTGGTTCGGACACTTTATCTTTGATATTTTCAATTGTAGATTTACGAATCGGAAGGACCGAATTCCCCAAGCTAATAATTTCACTTGATTCTGTATTTGTAGCAAATTTAACAAATTCAGATGCTGCCTCTTTTTTGTCAGATTTTGTCGTAACAGCTAATTGCCAACTACCTGAAGGGGATACTAATTTTTTCGTCTTACTAGATACTGGGTAAGGAAGGATACCAAAATCAATATCTTTGTAGTTTGTATTCATGTCAGCAATCGTCCAAGAACCACTCAAAAGCATTGGATACTCTCCTGTTTCAAAACCTTTTTCGACTGGACTAACAGTTGTATAACCTTCTTTTACAAGATTTTGAATGAATTGAACTGCTTCTACACTCTCTTTTGAGTTGAAGTATCCTTCTGCCTTTGTTCCATCTTCGTTTACGACAGAACCATTATTTGACCAAATCAACGGCATATAAGCATATGGTAACATTTCATCGTTTGAATTAATACGAAAATCAATTGCTGGTTTGTTATAATGATCTTTCAATTTTTTAGCAATCGTATTAAATTCATCCCATGTCCATGGCTTTTCTAGCGTTGGAAGCTCTGATCCCGCAATTCCGGCCTCTTTGAACATTTTTTTGTTGTAATAAACACCAACATTCGATTCAGAAAATCCAAATGCATAGAATTTGCCATCATAAGTTCCTTGTTGTTTAATACTGTCCAAAACATCATCCATATTATTATCTTTTAGATAATCATCTAGCGGAGTAATCACTTTAGATTTTGCATAAGCTGCCGTATTTGGTCCATCAAGGGTAATAACATCTGGAAGACTATTAGTCGTGATAGCAGCATTAACCTTGTCTTCATATCCTCCACCACTACCACTACGAGGAATATACTCAGTTACAACTTTGTACTTACTTTTTCCTGATTGATTAAAGTTGTCAACAACTTTTTGCCAAGCTTTTCCTTCATTGGTTTCGTCAGAGAATTGTACCCAGACTTTAATATCATTTGAAGAACTCGCTTGTTTTGAGTTAGTTCCTCCACTACAACCTGCAAGTATAGCTAACATAGCCCCACAACAACAGATAACATTGTACCTTTACGCATCATTTTCCTCCTTTTTGAAACGTTTCATTTGTTGATTATGTTATAACAGCGCTTTCATTAATTGTCAAGCACTTTTTAAATTTTTTTTGTTGTTTTATCTCCCCAAAAATATGTGGGAATTACGATTCGTTTTTCTAGAATCTCTTCTCGCTTAATCATTTTCAGTATCATTGCAACAGATTCTTTTGCCATCATACCAATATCTTGAACTATTGTAGACACTAGATAAGATTGATCGACAGAAGTTTTTAAACCATCAAACCCAATTATCTGGTAATCATCAGGTGCTATTTTCCCCAGTTCTTTCATAACACTAATAACTCTCAGAGCCATCATATCATTTATTGTAAATATACCATCAATTTCTTTATGAGATTGCAAAAAAACTCTTATCTGATCTTCAGGATTTATTAAAGGTTCTTTCATTTCAAAATTATAGACATCTACTCCTAATTCCTTAGCTTTTTCTCTGAATCCTTTACTTCTGAGTATAGTCTCATTCTCATACATATTAATTGAACCAATAAAAGCAAGGTGCTTATTATCCCTTCTAACCAGTTCCTCTGCTGCAGTTTGTCCTCCTTTGTAATTTGCTGAAGTAACATAGCATACATTTTCCGAAAAATGTCTATCTATACTTACAAACGGTAAATCAGATAAAATATATTTGTCAATATTAGAATATGTAATACCAATAATTCCATCCACTTTATTTTGTTTCAACATTTCGATATATTCGATTTCATTTTGTGAATCGCTATCAGCGTTACAAATAAATAATTTATAATTATATTTTAATAACTCTTTCTCAACATGATAGGCAAACTCCGAGAAAAATGGATGCCATATGCTCGGAATAATCAAAGCGATAGTTTCTGTTCTATTCTTTTTCATACCTCGAGCATAATTATCAGGGATATAGTCCAATGTTTTTATAGCCCTTTGAACTTTCCTTAAAGTTACTTCTTTAATGCCTTTTTCTTTATTAATCACACGTGAAACAGTTCCAACGCTAACTCCTGCTTCTAAAGCAACATCTTTCATGGTAATTGATTTTCTTTGTTCTACCATATTATCACCTCCTTTCAATATATAGTATCATGCAAACGCTTTTTTAGCAACTATTTCTCAATCATTTTTATCCAGATCATTTCCCTATCATGGATAAAATCACTCCAATTGGCTTTCTAAAATTCCTTCAATTTCATATGTAGGAATCTACCTACCACAGGAAAAGACTTTTTTCTTCCTATCTCCCCTTCTTCATGATGTATTTCCGTTCAGGGGTTTCAACCATTTGAACGATTTCAAATCCTTATTTTTGGTAAAGATTCTGAGCTCTTTGATTTGTCTCGAAGACATTTAGAGAAATACTATCTATGTCTCCATTTTCAAAGACCAAACTAACAAATTTCCTTAAAGCCTGCCTACCTAAGCCTTGCCCCTGTTTCTGGGGGTTGATAAAAAATCTTCCAATATGAAGATTACTGTCTTCTTGCCTGATTTTCTGGATAAGCCCGACAAACTCTTGTCCTTCAAAGATTGAAAAGATTCCTTCCAACTCTTGCAAGGCTTGAATAGTCAAGGGAAAAGGAATCATTGTTCCCATCCATTGGTCTTGAAAGGATTTGCCAAGGGAGTTGGACCATTGGCATACGCGCTGAGCATTCTCTGTACTCACCTTTTCTTCAAAACGAATTGTCATCTTGACCTCACCATCTTATCTATGTTTCTCCATTATACTACTTCTCCTATTTTTTACGAATAGATAAGTATGATTGATATTTATTTTTTTCTTGTCGGGAGCATTCTCGCTTCCTTTCTTGGTTTGGTCATTGACCGTTTCCCAGAACAATCCATTATCAGTCCAGCCAGTCACTGCGATTCCTGTCAGACTCCCTTGAGTCCCTTAGATTTGATTCCGATTCTCTCGCAGGTCTTCAATCGCTTTCGCTGTCGCTACTGCAAGGCTCGCTATCCAGTCTGGTATGCCCTCTTTGAACTAGGCTTAGGACTCCTCTTTCTGCTTTACTCTTGGGAATTACTTTCCTTGAGTCAAGTCATCCTAATCACTGCTGGCTTGACCTTAGGTATCTACGACTTTCGCCATCAGGAATATCCCTTACTGGTCTGGATTGTCTTTCATCTACTCCTAATGGTCTGCTCTGGCTGGAATCTAGTCATGGTCTTCTTCCTTGTCCTTGGAATTGCGGCTCATTTTATCGATATTCGCATGGGCGCAGGGGATTTTCTCTTTTTAGCTTCTTGTTCTCTTATCTTTAGTGCGACCGAATTACTCATCTTGATTCAGTTTGCTTCTGCGACTGGAATTCTAGCCTTCCTCCTGCAAAAGAAAAAGGAAAGACTTCCTTTCGTGCCTTTCCTCTTACTTGCTTCTTGTGTGATTATTTTTGGTAAGCTACTGCTTGTTTGATAAAGTCCTCAATCGGCTCTCCTTGGTGGAGAGCTTTTACGATTTTCGAACCGACGATGACACCATCTGACACAGCATTGAAGCGTTCTACATCGGCTTGACTTGATACACCAAAACCTGTCAAGACTGGGATGTCAGCTACTTGATGCAATTGTGCCAAGTGCTTATCCAAGTCTGCACGGTAATTGCCTGATTTCCCTGTCACCCCGTTGATGGCAACGGCATAGACAAATCCTTCTGCCCCTTCAATCAACTCTTTTTGACGCTCAAGTCCTGTTGTCAAGCTAACTAGAGGAATCAAGGCCATGTCTGTATCTGTCAAAAATGGCTCCACAAAGTTGGCATGCTCATGAGGCAGGTCTGGAATAATCAATCCCTTAACGGCTGTATCCGCCAAATCTTTGACAAATTTCTCCACACCGTACTGAAAGAGAGGGTTGAAGTAGGTCATGATGACAAGTGGTACCTCAGTCTGAATGGTTTTCAAGGTTTCAACCAAAGCCTGGGTAGAAGTCCCGTGAGCTAGACTACGCAAGCCTGCTTCTTCGATCACAGGTCCATCTGCAACAGGGTCTGAAAAGGGAATACCCACTTCAATGGCTGAAACGCCTAAATCTTCTAAAAAGTGGATTGTTTCAGTGAGACCATCCAAACCTTTCTCGTGGTCTCCAGCCATGATATAGGGAACGAAAATTCCTTTTCCAGCTGCTTTGATAGCATTCAATTTTTCTGTTAGTGTCTTAGGCATGAGCTTCTCCCTTCTTTGCTGCATCTGCTTCCAAGCGGTCTTTGACTTGGACTACATCCTTGTCCCCACGACCTGATAGACAGACAATCATAGACTTGTCTGGTCCGAGTTCTTTAGCCAATTTCACCGCAAAGGCGATAGCATGGCTAGATTCCAAGGCTGGGATAATCCCTTCCACGCGAGACAAGAGTTGGAATCCTTCCAAGGCTTCCTCGTCTGTCACAGGAACATAGCTGGCACGTTTGATATCATGGTAGTGAGAATGTTCTGGACCGATACCAGGATAATCCAAACCTGCTGAGATAGAAAAGGCTTCAAGAATTTGACCATGAGCATCTTGGAGCACATCCATAAGAGAACCGTGGAGAACACCCGGACGACCCTTGGTCAAGGTAGCTGCGTGGTGCTCTGTATCCACACCAAGTCCTGCTGCTTCAGCTCCATACATGGCTACTGACTCATCTTCCACAAATGGATGGAAGAGGCCGATAGCATTAGATCCACCACCAACACAGGCTACTAGGGCATCTGGTAAGTCTTGACCTGTCAAATCACGGTACTGTTGTTTGGCTTCTCGACCAATGACACTTTGGAAGTCACGAACGATTTCTGGAAATGGATGAGGGCCCAAGGCAGAACCAAGGATATAGTGGGTATCATCGATATTAGCTACCCATGAACGAAGGGCTGCATTAACCGCGTCCTTTAGCACGCGCGAACCATCTGTCACTGCCTCAACCTTGGCTCCCAAAAGCTCCATACGGAAGACATTAAGGGCTTGGCGTTTAACATCTTCCTCACCCATGTAGATGGTACATTCCATGTTAAAGAGGGCCGCAG
The DNA here is from genome assembly GCF_005844455.1 of Streptococcus mitis. Classification (GTDB taxonomy): domain Bacteria; phylum Bacillota; class Bacilli; order Lactobacillales; family Streptococcaceae; genus Streptococcus; species Streptococcus mitis_BF. The sequence continues at coordinate 12,430 of NZ_SPGF01000030.1, forward strand.
CTGTTGCAGTTGCTACACCGTGCTGACCAGCACCCGTTTCAGCGATAATTTTCTTTTTGCCCATGCGTTTAGCGAGGAGAACTTGTCCCAAGGCATTGTTAATCTTGTGAGCCCCTGTATGGTTAAGATCTTCCCGTTTGAGGTAAATCTTGGCTCCGCCGATATGCTGGGTCAAGTTTTTTGCGTAGTAAAGAGGAGTTTCACGTCCCACATACTGGCGCAAAAGTTGGTTCAATTCCTCTTGGAAACTTGGATCTGCCTGGCTTTCACGGTAAGCCTTCTCCAACTCCAAAACTGCTGTCATCAATGTTTCTGGGACGAAACGTCCGCCGAATTTTCCGTAAAATCCATCTTTATTTGGTTCTTGATATGCCATGCTTTACCCTCTCTATAAATCTTCTAATCTTTTCATGATCTTTTTGTCCATCTGTCTCCACTCCGCTTGATACATCGACTGCATAGGGAGTAAAGTGTTGAATTGCTTGTGCTACATTGTCTTCATTAAGCCCACCAGCGATAAAGAAAGGCTGAGCTAGTCCAGACGTATCCAATCGTCCCCAGTCAAAGGTCTGGCCACTCCCTGCCACAGGGGCATCAAAGAGTAGATAGTCTGCCTGAGAATTGGGGACATGCCCATTTCCATCTACCTGCACGGCCTGAATGCTGTCACAAGGCAAATTCTCAAACAACTCATCCGCTACCTGACTGTGAACTTGAACCAAGTTCAAGCCAACTTTGTCAATCGCTTCTAGCAGTTCTGCCCTACTTGGTGAAACAAATACGCCAACCTTCTTAACATTAGCAGGAATAGGCTTTGCCAGCTCAGCAGCCTCTTCCAAAGTCACCTGTCTTTTACTAGGTGCGAAGACAAAACCGATGTAGTCTGCTCCTGCTGAAACGGCTGTTGCCACCGCTTCTTTGGTAGATAGTCCACAAATCTTAACCTTTGTCAATCTGCAACTCCTTGATTCTCTGGGCTACATCTTCCGCCTGCATGAGAGCTGTCCCAACTAAAATTCCATCAAAGTATGGTGCTACTCGTTCCGCATCCTGCCCTATGAAAATAGCAGATTCAGAAATGTAATAGCGACCTTCTTCAAAGTGCTGTGCCAAGTCTACACTGGTCTGTAAATCGACTTCAAAGGTGGTCAAGTTACGGTTATTGACCCCAATAATCGTAGCACCAAGTCTGTGGGCCACTTCTAGTTCAGCTAGATTGTGAGTCTCTACCAAGACTTCCAGACCAAGCTTTGTAGCGTAGTCGTAAAGTTCCTTGAGGCGTTCTTCTGACAAGGCAGCGACAATGAGCAAGACAACTGTTGCACCAGCATTGCGGGCGCGGATGATTTGCTTTTCATCGATGATAAAGTCCTTGTTGAGCGTCGGAATGTTTACCTGACTGGAAATCTCTCGTAGATAATCCAAATGCCCTTTAAAGAAGACTTCATCTGTCAAAACAGAAATCATCACTGCTCCATTTGCTTCATAAGTCTGGGCCTGTTGCACAATATCCACATCGAGATTGATATCTCCCAGACTAGGGCTAGCTTTCTTGACTTCAGCGATTACCTTCAAGCAGTCCTGATGTTTTTTTAGATAGTCAGCCAAGCGATAGATCTGGCGCAGGGGCTGGATTTCCTCCAGCTCCATCTGCTCGACCTCATGCGCCTTCTGATCCAAGATTCGTGCTAAAAATTCCTGACTCATTTTTGGTACTCCTGTAACAGTCTGAGTTTTTCAAGGGCCTTGCCACTAGCAATCACTTGACGGGCCAAGGCAACTCCTTCCTTGATGCTAGCTACCTTACCATCAGCATAGAAACCAAGACCAGCATTCAAGACTGTCGTTTCCAAGAATGGACTTGGTTCGTTTTGAAGAACGCTGAGCAAAATTTCTGCATTCTCCTGAGCATTTCCTCCACGAATATCTTCGATAGCGTAGCGCTCCATCCCCAAATCTTCTGGAGTAAAGCTTGACAAGGTGATTTCGCCATTTTCAAGAAGAGCAATCTTGGTTGTTCCGTTCAAGCCAGCTTCATCCAATCCTTCTGGCCCAGCCACCACGATGGCACGTTTGCGCCCCATATTTTTCAAAACCTGAGCTGTACTTTCTAGAAGTTCTGAACGACTAATTCCAAGAAGCTGTGTTTCCAAAGCCATTGGGTGAATCAGGGGGCCAGTCAAGTTCATGATTGTTGGAATTCCTAGTTCCAAACGAGCCGGCATGATGTATTTCATAGCTGGGTGCATATTTTTAGCAAAGAGAAAGACGATGCCAGTTTTATCAAAGACCTTACCTAGTTCAGCTGGTTTGAGGTCTAGATTGATACCCAAGGCTTCTAGGACATCTGCAGAGCCAGATTTAGAAGAAATCGAACGGTTTCCGTGCTTGGCCATGTGAATGCCGCCACCAGCCAAGACAAAGGCCGCAGTTGTCGAAATGTTAAAGCTGAAAGACTTGTCCCCACCTGTACCACAGTTGTCCATTGCATCATGGATTTCAGTTGGAATGTGTTGGGCATGTCCTCTCATGACTTGGGCAATGGCTGTGCGTTCCTCAGGTGTTTCCCCCTTCATCTTAAGGGCTAAAAGGAGAGAAGCAATCTGCGCTTCAGTGACACGGTCAGTTACAATGCGCTCGATGACATCTGTCATTTCCACACCTGATAAATTTTCAAATTTTGCTAGTTTTTCAATAATCTCTTTCATCCTAGTTTCCTCACTTTACAACCTTCTCGATAAAATTTCGAATAGAAGACAAGCCATCTGGCGTTCCGATACTTTCTGGATGGTACTGGAAGCCATAAATTGGAAGGGTTTTGTGTTGAATTCCCATAATGGCCTGGTCATCAGTCGAACGAGCTGTCACTTCAAAGTCTTCTGGCATTTCTTCAATTAAAATACTGTGGTAACGCATGACCGCACGGCCATCCTCAATGCCTTGATACAAAACAGATGGCGCTTCAAAACTGATATTGCTCTGTTTCCCATGCATGACTTTTGGAGCCAAACCTAGCTTCCCACCAAAGACTTCTGCGATGGCTTGGTGACCCAAACAAATCCCAAGAATCGGCTTCTTGCCAGCAAAGTCACGAATCATGTCTTCCATCTTTCCAGCATCAACTGGCCAACCAGGACCCGGAGAAAAGACCAGACCATCTGCTTTTTCAGCTTCTTCATACAGCTTAGGATCATCATTTCTCAAGACTTGCACTTCTGCAAAATTCCCAATGTATTGGGCCAAGTTATAGGTAAAAGAATCATAGTTGTCAATCAATAAAATCATGGTCTTAGTTCTCCAATTCTAGTCATAGATTTAGTCTTGTTAATGGTTTCTTGGTATTCGTTTTGGGCGATAGAGTCATAGACAATCCCCGCCCCAGCCTGCACATAAGCTGTTTGATTTTTGAGAATCATAGTTCGGATGGCGATGGCGAAATCCATATCACCTGTAGCAGACAAGTAGCCGATTGCTCCTGCGTATACACCGCGTTTTTCCGTTTCCAGTTCATAGATGCGTCTCATGGCCCGAATTTTTGGCGCTCCTGAAACTGTTCCAGCCGGAAGTGTTGATTTCAAAGCATCCATGGCAGTGAGTTCTGGAAGCAACCGTCCCTTGACCACACTGGTCAAATGCATGACATAGCGGAAGAGCTCCACTTCCATATACTTGTTGACTTGGACACTGGCTGTTTCAGAGATTCGGCCGATATCATTGCGGCCCAAGTCTACTAACATCCGATGCTCTGCTGTTTCCTTCTCATCCGAAAGCAGGTCTGTCGCCAAAGCCTTGTCTTCTTCATCCGTAGCTCCTCTTGGTCGCGTACCCGCAATCGGATTGGTTGTCACGATGCCATTTTTGACAGAAACCAAACTTTCTGGACTGGCACCGATGATTTGATAATCCCCAAAGTCATAGAAATAGAGGTAATTAGATGGATTGGTCACGCGGAGATTTCTGTAAAAGTCAAATGGATTTCCAGTAACTTCTGCTGAGAAGCGCTGACTGAGCACGCATTGGAACATATCTCCATTACGAATCAAGTCACGAGCTATTTCCACCATTCCCTCAAACTTCTGAGGAGCGATATGCGGTTTGAAGTCAAGTGGTGATAAATCCAAGTCTTCAAATTCATTTGAAGCAGGAATGCGTAATTCCTCAAGCACTTGGTTCAAGGTTTTTTCCAAGTCTTCTTGACTACGCTCACTATAGAGAGCTTCCTCAATGACATGGATTTTTTCCTTCTTGTGGTCAAAGACCATGTAACTCTCATAGACGAAGAAATGCATATCTGGTGTTCCAATAGTATCTTCAGGAATTTGACCAATTTCTTCATAAAGCGAAATCATATCGTAACCCACAAAGCCAATTGCCCCACCACCAAAAGGTAGGTCTGAATGCTGCTGGCTCTTATGAGTCACTTCATAAAGGAAATCCAAGGGATCCCGATCAATCACTTGACCATTTTGATAAAGGACTCCATTTTCAAACTTAATCTCAAAAACTGGATTATAGGCTAAGATAGAAAAACGAGCTGTTTCCTTGTCTCTCGGAATACTCTCTAAGATAACCTTGTGTTGCCCCTTTAGGCGCATATAAGCCAAGATTGGTGATAAGACATCTCCATGAATGATTCGTTCCATTGTAATTTCCCTTTCAGTTCTATTTCTAGTCCGTGGCGATTGTATGAAAAATCCCCACGCAAAATAACTTGCGTGAGGACGAAATTCGCGGTGCCACCTCAATTATAGGATTTCTCCTATCTCTCATTCCTGTCTCAGAACTTTCCTATAACAGGCTGTGCGATAAAGGGCACTCCCTTGAGAATTATGTTTTCTTCTCTCGTTTCAGATGGACCCAACCTTACAGCTTTCTCTGCTTGTTTCCAGCAACCACAAGCTCTCTGGGAAAGAAAAGACTGTAATTTTTCCATCTCTTATTTTTTAGCTTCTAGGTAGTCTGCAATCGCAGCTACGTCCTTGTCTCCACGACCTGAGATATTGATGATGAGATTTTTATTTCGGTACACCTTTACTAGCTTTTTTCGTATGAATCCGGCCGTTTTGTTTGCTTTTAGTAGTAGGCAAGGAGCTGTAGATAGAACCCAATACTCTTCGAAAATCTCTTCAAACCGCGTCAGCTTCGCCTTACCGTACTTAAGTACAGCCTGCGACTAGCTTCCTAGTTTGCTCTTTGATTTTCATTGAGTATAAGTTCATCAAAGCGACTTAAGGCCCTAATAAAAGATAAACAAAACGACGGATAGAAAAAACCCACACACGGAATCGATTTCCATGTGAGGGCGTTGGTAACGCGGTGCCACCTCAATTATAAAGGGACTATTCCCCTTTACATCTCTACCTTGTCTAACAACAAGTTGCACTGTAAGGTGTGCGCACCGAATTTTCATTGTTTCAAATTCATTTTTAAAATCAGCCCACTTTCACTACTTTCAACCACCTGTTCACAATCACCACAGGCTCCCTGAAGATCAAACATAGTTACTTTTCTGATTTATTGAACTTATTTTAATACTTTGTTTTTTCTTTGTCAAGATTTTTTTACAATTTTTTTGATGAAGCTAGCACTTTTTCAGAAACTATTTTGAAAGTCTCAATGATATAGTCCACTTCTTCATCGCTTAATTTAGTGTGAAGAGGGAGCGTAATTTCATTTTCAAAGAAGGCATAGGCTCTTGGATAATCTGCCATATCAAAGCCAAGATTCTTATAGGCTGTCAAGAGAGGAAGTGGTTTGTAATGTACATTACTTGCAATTCCTGCTTTAGCTAATTCTTGGATGATGAGGTTGCGTTCTTCTAAGCTTGCCCCTTCTACATGGGTGATGTAGAGGTGACGACAAGATTCGACAGTATCAGTCTTGTGTGCCAATGGGTGAATACGAGTACCCGCAAAGCTACGATCATAGCGGTCCACGATGTCCTTACGACGTTGCAACAAACCAGGGTAGCGATCCAATTGTACCAAACCAATCGAAGCCATGATATCCGTCATGTTACACTTGTAGGCAGGTGTTACGATATCGTACTCCCATGAACCCAATTGCATCTTAGCAAGAGCATCCTTAGTTTGACCATGAAGGGAAAGGATTTGAAATTCCTTGTACATTTCTTCGTCGTCAATCGCCGGATTGGCCTTCCAAGTCGCACTTCCTCCCTCAGCCGTTGTAAAGTTTTTAACGGCATGGAATGAGAAGGAAGTAAAATCAGCGATAGAGCCAGCAGGGTGTCCTTTATAAGTTGATCCCAAAGCGTGGGCACTATCAGAGACAATCACAATACGGTTAAAGACCTTTTGCCACTTGCTTGAAGCAGTAAAGAGGTCGCGTTTCTTCTCCACAATTTGGAACAAACGATCATAGTTGCAAACAATCCCTGCAAGGTCTACTGGGATAATGACCTTAGTTTTCTCAGTAATAGCTTGCTCAAGCAAGTCATAGTCCATCTCAAAAGTATCTGCTTGGATATCCACCATGACAGGTGTTGCGCCTACGTGTGTGATGACACTACATGAAGCTGTGTAAGTCATAGCTGGAACGATGACTTCATCACCTGGTCCCACTTCCAAAACACGTAAAATCAACTCAAGAGCCGCAGTCGCAGAGTTGAGGCAGACAGTCTTAGGTGTCTGTGTGTATTGAGACAAGCGACGCTCCAGTTCTTTTGTCTTAGGACCTGTTGTAATCCAACCAGAACGTAGGGTATCCGCTACTTCAGCAATTTCAGCTTCGGTAATATCGGGTGGTGAAAATGGAATATTGTAATTTGGCATTGATTTGCTCCTTTTATCTGTACTCATTTTCTCATGACTACTTTATTTTAGTACCTCAAACACGGTTTGAAACATGATTTTGATGTCTCCAAGGAAACTAAACTCTCGGAGATAGGCGAGGTTATAGCGCATCTTTTCAGGGAGGACGTGTTCGACATAGGCCTGGTCAACCGACAGACCTTTCTCCGTCATTTGACTGATGATGGTGTCCTCATCCTTGTAGTTGATACTAGCTGGAGAGGTGATTCCTGCTGGCAAGAGCAAGGTCGCCATCATTTCAGGACTATACTGTTCCGTGTAGCGTGGCACCTCAGGTCGTGTCCCAACAAAGGACATCTCGCCTTTAAGGACATTGACCAGCTGAGGTAGTTCGTCCAAACGCACACGGCGAATCAAATTTCCCACTTTGGTAATACGGCTATCGTTAGCAGAAGTCACCAGACTTCCTTTTTTATCCGCATCCGTTACCATAGTACGGAACTTCCAAATCTTGAACGAACGGTTGTACTGGGTCACGCGCTCTTGCTTGTAAATGACAGGGCCCTTGCTATCCAACTTGATCCAAATGCTCAAGATAAGAAAGACGGGAGAAGTCAAAACTAGCAAAAGCAGGGCCAGAACCCAGTCCAGGCAACGCTTGAAAATCAGCGACCCCTTCCTTTTAGAGACAAGCTGGTAGTAAGACTCAACCTCGCTTGATTGCATTTCCACGGGCAAGTCTTCCCATTTCAGCATGCTGTTTCTCCTTTGTTTTTATTATACTATTTGTCAACATTTTTCATTATACCACAAAATGGAAAAGGCGGTGCAAGAAATCTGTGATTTGAAGAATTTCCTTCTTATACTCAATGAAAATCAAAGAACAAACTAGGAAGATAGCCGCAGGCTGTTCAAAGTACTGCTTTGAGATTGCAGATAAAACCGATATGGTTTAAAGAGATTTCCAAAGAGTATAGTAGATTGAAATAAGATGTGAACAAATTGATTAGGAAAGTCAAATTAATGTATAGAAATATTTTAGCAACCATGGAGTACTATTCTAGATTCAATCTACTATATTAGGACATAGCTCCAGCCTGCAAGCTATACATCTTGTGATAGGTTCCTCCCAAGGCCAAGAGTTCCTCATGGGTTCCACTCTCGATGATGCGCCCCTTGTCCAAGACGTAGATGCAGTTGGCGTCCTGGATGGTCAAAAGGCGATGAGCAATAGCAATAGTCGTCCGCCCCTGTCTCATTTTAGCTAGGGAATCTTGAACCAAACTTTCTGTTTCAGAGTCAATATTGGCTGTCGCTTCATCCAAAATCAGGATTTTAGGCTGACTGGCGACTGTTCTAGCAAAGGCAAGAAGCTGTCGCTGGCCAGTAGAAAAGCTCGAACCACGCTCAGAAACAGGTGCATCATAGCCCTGCGGAAGGTCCTGAATAAAGGAATCTGCATCGACAAAGGCAGCCGCAGTCTGGACCTCTTCATCACTAAGATCTTGATACATGGCGATGTTGGACTTGATAGTCCCGTGATAGAGGAAGGGATCCTGCAAGACCAGACCGATATTCTTTCTCAGCTCTTCCTGACTGTAGTTCCTGATATCCACATCATCCAAGAGAACGCGGCCTGACTGAAATTCATAAAAACGCATGAGGACATTGATAATGGAAGATTTCCCAGAACCTGTATGTCCTACAAAGGCAATGGTTTCTCCCTTGTTAACAGAGAAAGAAATATCATCCAGAATCAGATATTTGCCATCATATGAGAAGCACACATGTTCAAAACGGATATTGCCTTCTTGGACTTTGGCTTGCCCATCTTCTTGAAGAGGCTCATAGGTCGTCTCATCAATCAAGGCAAAGACACGACCTGCAGACACCATGGACGTTTGAAGGGTTGAAAAGTTTTGCGTTACCTCAATCAGGGGATCAAAGAGACGGTTGATGTACTGGATAAAGGCATACATGGTTCCGGCCGTTATCCCGATAGAAAGACCACGATAGCCAAAGTAGGCCAGCAAAACGGCATAGCCTAGGAGTTTCAGCAAACTCATGGCAGGATGCAAAAAGAGGGCATCCAAGGCTACAGAACAGTTGGCATAGACCAAGTGTTCTTGGTTAATCTCATCGAATTCTGACTGCAGGCGCTTCTCTTGATTAAAGGCCTGGATAATCCTGATTCCCTCAACGTTTTCTGCCAGCTTACTATTGATATCCGATAAGAGACTTCTGGTTTTTTCGATGATTTTCACTGATTTTTTCCGATAGAGATTGACCAGAAGGAAAATCAAGGGGAGAAAGAGCCAGACTAAAGCTGTCAAACGAAAATCCAGCACCAACATGGTATAAAGGGTTGTCAGAAAGATGAAAACTGCTGAGATAAAGCTGGATAAAATCCCTGAAAACATATCACTAATGGTCTCGGTGTCATTGGTCAAACGAGAAACGATGGAACCTGCTGGCGTCTTATCAAAATAAGACATACCCAGCTTCTCCATATTGGCAAAAGCATCGCGACGAATATCCCTAACAATACTGTAAGACACCCGCGCAAATAGAAGATTACCGATATACTGAACTACAGTTTGTAGGATATAAAGGACATAGTAGACCAGCAAAACGGTAACAGCAATTTGGTTAAGATTGCTGAGATACTGGTCGATAAAGTGGGAAGCCACAAGGGGAATGACACTTTTAATGACCGTCGTCGCTAGGAGAAAACTGAGTGCCAAAAAGGTCAGGAGTCCATAAGGCTTGAGATAGGACATCAAGCGCTTCAATACAGTCCATTGTTCTTGTTTATTCTGCATCTTCTTCTCCTTTCATTTCCAGCTGCTGAGACTGGTAGGTTTGGGCATACCAGCCATCCAGAGTTAGCAGGTCTTCGTGTGTACCCCGTTCTATGATTTGGCCATTTTGCAGAACCAAAATCAAATCTGCATGGACAACTGCACTGAGGCGATGAGCCGTGATAATGGTTGTCTTGCCCTTCCGCGTCTCCTTGAGATTGTCGATGATGGCATACTCCGTCTTGGCATCCACGGCGGACAAGGAATCATCTAAAATTAAGATATCAGGGTCTAGAATCATAGCCCGACTCATTGCCAGACGTTGCTTTTGCCCACCAGAAAGACTAACTCCTTTTTCACCAATCAGCGTATCAAATCCCTGAGGCATGGCTACAATGTCTTGGTAAACTTGGGCTAGCTTAGTCGCTTCCTCGACTACTGAAAGAGACAGCTTAGGATTTCCAAAGCGGATATTGTCTAAGATAGAGGTCGCAAAGAGAAACTGGTCCTGAGGGACGTAGCCCATGAGACTGCGAAGGTCTGTCATACGATAGTCCCGAATATCGTGACCGTTTAGGTAAATGGCACCCTTATCCACATCGTATTCACGCAAGAGGAGCTTGATCAAGGATGTTTTCCCAGAGCCTGTCTGCCCGACCAAGCCCAGAGTTTGCCCTTTTGCCAAGCTAAAGTGAATATCCGTCAGTGTTTCCTCATTTCCAAAGGCAAAACTATCAATGGCATACTGCAAGCGCCCATTTTCAATACTGTCTAGAGGAAACTCAGGGTCTTGTACAGGTGATTCCTGAGACAAAAGTTCCTCAATCCGCTGGTAAGAAACCTTCCCTCGCTGAGTAATATTAAAGAGGAAGCCGATGGCCATAAGAGGCCAAACCAGCATATCCAAGTAGCTGATAAAGGTGACCAGATTACCAACCGTAATCTGCCCCTCCTGAACCATCAAGGAGCCGACCAAGAGGGTTAAGACATAGGATGAACCAACAAATAAGAGAACCATGGGGTCAAAGAGACTATCGTATTTCATAGTTTGGAGGTTCTTTTGGAAGGTCAATTCATTGACTGCCTGGAAAGACTTCAACTCATCCGCCTGGTAACCGAAAGACTTGGTCACTTTGATACCTGATACGGACTCCTGCACCTTGTTATTGAGTTCAGAAAAGGCAGCCTGTGATTCGCCAAAGGCCTTGTGGGTCTTTCTCCCTAGACGACTGGTCGCATAAGCCATGAAAGGTAAGGGTAAAATGGCAACTAAGGTCATCTGCCATGAAATGCTAAAGAGCATGGTCAGCAAGGTCACCAGCGCCGTGATAGAAGCATCCACCGCAGACATAACACCGCCTCCTGCCAGACGAGTCAAGGCATTGATATCGTTGGTGGCATGCGCCATCAGGTCCCCCGTCCGATAGGTCTGATAAAAGGCTGGAGATATTTTAGTAAAATGCTCAAACAAGCGAGATCGCATAATCTGCCCCAGACGATAGGAAGTCCCGAGGATATACATACGCCAAACATAACGCAGATAGTACATACCCAAAGCTGCAAGAAGCAGATAAAGGAGGTTCAAAAGCAGGTCCTGCTGGGTTAATTGCCCCGACGTAATGGCGTCAATCACCCGCCCCATAACCATGGGAGGAATGAGATTGAGGACAGAAACCAAGACCAAGGCCACAATCCCGACTAGATAACGGCGTTTTTCTAACTTGAAAAACCACCAGAGTTTTTGAATAATGGACATAAAATCCCTTTCTGATTGCAAATGGAAACCTGAGGCCAAGACTCAATGAAAATCAAAGAGCAAACTAGGAAACTAGCCACAGGCTGCCCAAAGCACTGCTTTGAGGTTGTAGATAGAACTGACGAAGTCAGTAACCTACATACGGCAAGGCGACGTTGACGCAGTTTGAAGAGATTCTCGAAGAGTACAAGACCCCAGGCTTTTCTTATTCATAAGTTACGACTGAGACGACACCCTTGTCATACTCAGCGATAAAGATATTGGCAACATTGTCATACCCTTGTTTGCTGAGGTTATCAAGCAGCCATTCTTCGCTCCGACCAATGGTCTCCAAAATTTCGACTTGGATAACACCGTCTGTGACAACAGGATACTTGGGATTCTCATCTCCCATTTGGACCACGATGAGTTGGCCATTTTGCTCTTGCACAGCTCGTTTGACTTGTTTCATCTGGAAAATCCCTTGACTACGAAGCTTGAGGGCTACATCCACCGCAGACAAACCAACTGAACGACAGGCTTATGGGTCAATCTTCCCATTTTTGATAAGAAGAGTTGGCTTACCATCAATCAAGCGTTTCACAAAGTGAACATTGTTGTTGAGCCATTTGAGAGTCAAGACCAGAATGGTCCACATAATCAGGATAACTGCATACTGAAGGATACTGATAGCGCTATTGTAAATCACCCCACCGATGATACCACCGAGAACATAGTTCTGAATTTGGTCTGTCGCAGAGTTAGGTGCTAGGTTCCCCTTTCCTGTCACATTAGACTTGTTCGGTAACTACATCATCTCGTGGTTGATGATGCCACAAATCAACTCAGCTCTTAATTCAAACCGTTTT
>NZ_SPGF01000031.1 GCF_005844455.1 Streptococcus mitis
GAGAGTTCTGACGCCAACATCAAAAACTTTAGCTGCCTCGACATGGCTGTGTCCTTCTTTGATGTAATCTAATGCTCCTTGTTTAAAATCTGTACTATATGCCATAGCTTTATTATAACATGCTTGTTTAAAACTAATCAACTATACCAGCTTGTCCGATATTTCTGCGACTCATTTTGAACAACTTCATATCGTGGCAATAGTTCACAGCGATATCCAAAGAAACAATTCTCCCTTGGCTTGTGACAATCGCTTGAGCCTTCATAGCATGATATTTCTTTTTACCAGAATAATTGGCTAGTTGATTTTTTTAGGACGATTGATTTTTACCTCTGTTGCATCCACAATCACCGTATCCTCAGCACTAAGATGAGTTTTTGAAATCGTAAAACCACTTTGAATAAGAGTTGCTTCAACCCATTGACTCCGACGGATTAAGTTGCTTTCGTGAATGCCAAAATCAGCCGCAATTTGTTCATAAGTGCGGTATTCTCGCATGTATTGAAGAGTAGCCATGAGGAGATCTTCTAAGCTTAACTTGGGAGTTCGTCCACCTTTTGCGTGTTTATGTTGATAAGCTGTTTTTAACACAGCTAACATCTCTTCAAAAGTAGTGCGCTGAACACCAACAAGGCGCTTAAATCGTGCATCAGTTAATGGTTTACTTGATTCATAATTCATAGAACTATTGTACCATATTTTGTTTCGCAGGAAGTCTAGTACAAGATTGAACTGCTTTTACGGATTCAGATAAAATAACTTTAAAATATAGAAGATATCTATTGACTGTAACTATAATTGATTTAAATTTATAACTTCATCTGCTTGATTCCAAATATCGGGATTATGAGTTGCAATGATGATTAGACGATTTTCATTTTTCATATCTAATAATAATTTCATAATTCCTTGTGAAGTCGTAGGATCGAGCGATGCAGTCAACTCATCCGCAAGTATTAATGGTGGATTTTTAAGAATGATTTTCGCTAAAGCAACACGTTGTGCTTCACCGCCAGACAATTCATATATCTTTTGTTCCAGATGAATATGAGTTAGACCAACTCTTGCTAATACATCTTTTTTAACTTATCTTTTTCTTTATAATTACATTTACGATAGTAAATAACAAATTCATATTATTATTTGAATTAAAATATAGCCATAAGAATAAATATAATTTGCTTTATGCCTACCTAATCTTTTCGTCATCAAATATGAAAGCTAATCGGTCAAAAAATATATTTATTCGTCACTTAGATTGGAAGTAATCCATTTTTCTAACTCATAAGGAGTAAAGCCATTATTTTCTTCAAAATCTAATTTAGCTACTAACTTCTTATTTTCATATATAGCAAACGTTGGGGTACCTTTTATTTTAAATTTTTGTTTAAAATTTTCCCACTCATTTTTATTTTTATGAATTTCTTCTACATTAACATAATATAACTGTTTCCTTAACTTATATTTTTCAATTATCTGATCAAATACCTCCTCAAATTTACTACAGTCCCCACAACTCGGTCTGCCTACGTAGACAACCAATTTGTCTCCGTTTTGATATCTATCAATAAAGTTATCAACAAGTAAACTATCTAATTTCGAATACATAGCAGTTTCTCTAGCGTATTCTTGTTGCTGAGGTTTCAATTTATAAAAAAGAAAAAAACATTTGCTACTAGACTGATTATTAAAACCACTATAGCAATATACTTTTTCATCATTCCTCTCCTTTCATAAATTGTTTTAATTCATTCTTACTATGGTAACCTTGAAGGATTTTTACTTTATTATTCCTTTTAATAATTATTGTTGGTGTATTATAAACTTTAATATCTGCAGCTTTTCTTACAATTGTTAAATCAGTTGCATCCCAATAATATATTTTACTTCTAGTTTCATCTTGAAAGTCTTTTAACACTTTATCAAACTCTTGACATACTTCACAACTAGAACTTCCGTAGTAAAGTATATCATCAGTTCTAAGATTAGATAGACTATTATCCTTTAGTACAGAGAAAGAGGGTTTTAAACTTGTCTGGTGAATAAATAAAATAAAACCAATTAAAGATATTATTACAATAGCTGAAACACCTCTCACTGCTCTTCCTTTCATAGCTTAATATTCCTTTCTAATGAATTGAAAAACTGAGAACAGAATTGCTAGTATCGTATACAAGAAAACGAATATAATCGTTATAATGGATTTGAGACCAGAAAATGAATCGGGAGATAAATAATAAAATATCTGAAGTTGGTATATACTAGAATTAACTAATAATACATTAACAAAATTAGGTAATATCCATAATAATAACAGCGATAAAACAACTACAACTCCCGTTTTTTCAAAATAAATTAAAAGGTTCATGTTTATGGCAATATATAAACAAAAAATCATAAAGTAAACCACTATTTTCTGAACTATTATATTTATATAATAGGATTCGGGTATTATAAAAATTAAATTTAAAATTATATACATTCCAATATATTTTAGATATTCATATTCTATTAATTTGTATCGATTTGATATACACTCAAGATAATATCTGATAATTTTTTTATCATGCCATTCTCCTATTGATAATAATTGATATAGAGTCAAAAATGATATTGTGATCGTCGAAAAAAATTTGTATTGCGAAATAATGGAATCTTCACTTATATGTGTTACTAAAAATATTGTAAAACAGATATAAATCATTAAAGTAGTTAGGAAGAGTTTTTGATGGCTAATCTTTACATACTCTGATTTTATAAACTTTTTCACAGTCACCCCTCCTCTACCATTAACTCTCTAATGTCTGTAGTAACATCAGTGAATTCTATAACTAATATATTGTCATTAATAAGTGATTTTAGTGTAGTATAAATATCTTTTTTTAATATTTCAATTTTAAAAATAGAATTTTGGTCTTTATCAAAACACCAACGTGCATGATAATTTTCTTGAAGCATCTTTCGTACAACAGAATTTTTAGAAACCACGATTTTATAAACTCTATTATCATCATGGAGATTAATAATACTTTGGATATTTCCCTCTCTCAAATACCAGATTACATCAGAAATTTCTCCTAATTCCTCTAGTATATGACTCGATACAATTAATAGCTTCCCTTTTGAACGAAGCATTATCATAAGTTCTTTCAGTTGTTCCTTCGTTAGAATATCCAAACCGTTAAACGGTTCATCCAGTAGAATTATATCGGCATTATCAAGTAGTATTCGAGCAATACTTAATTTCTGCTTCATACCTAGCGATAGTTGCTTAAATTTTTTGTTCTTAGCATCTTTTAATTTTACTTGCTTTAATACCTCTTCAATATTAACTTTTTTGCTTCCCGCCAATTCACTGAACAATTTAAGATTAGAGAAAACTGTTAAATCATCATAAAATGTTGGGCTTTCTATTGAAAATGCTAATTTCCCATCTAATTCAATCTCTCCTTGATAATCCACAATTAGATTTGATATGCACTTCAATAAAGTTGTCTTACCCGATCCATTATTACCTACTAATCCTATAATTTGGCCTTTGGAAGCTTCAACTGATATATTATTTAAAATAATCTGCTTACCATAAATTTTTCTCAAATTCGAAATCTTCATGATACTACCTCCTAATAAATGATACCGAAAACTCCTTATCACTTTTAACAGATATTTTCGTTCTCGATTCTATTAAAATCTTAGGAGATTCCTCATAAATAACCGCGTTCTGAGTATTCATTGGTTGTTTTTTTGCTTCTATGTACAACTCATCATTTAGCGTATAAATCTTATCATCTATCTGAACTTCACCTTGACCAGATTTGGCATATAAAGCATATGTCCCAGCTTTCAAATCTAAATTTTCTCCTTGCTGGTATGAACCTGACGTTAAAGTTGGTAAGTCATCATTAATAAATCCTATTCGAACTCCTTTTGATTGGTAAATACAATAAAGTATCAAGGCTACTGTCATTACAATTATGGTAATAAAAACATATTTTTTCTTCATCTTGTTATTCCTCGCTTAAATTAATAATAGTATCAGATATTTCATCAAATTGACCGTCATGTGTAACAATAAATATTATTGCGTGTTTTTTTAATTCTACAATTGTTTTAATTAGAAGACTTTTTGCGTGTTCATCCAAGTTAGAAGTAGGCTCATCAAAAATATAAATATCTGCCTTTTTGTTTAATGCTCTAGATAGCAAAACTTTTTGACGTTCACCCTGAGATAAATTCATTCCATTATAGAAAATTACTTTCTCTAAATCCAATTCAAAAATATTATTTATAGACTTATCAGTTTCATTATATATATTATAGCTGATGTTTTTACCAATAGAAGCATAGTTTAAGTACTGAGTTGACATATAGCAACTAATTCTATTTTGTAATTCGTCACTAGAATAAAGTATCCTCTGGTTATTTGAGTCAAAGTAAGAGATTTCACCTTCGTCTATTGATAATTCTCCCATAATAACTTGTAAAAGTGTTGTTTTACCAGATCCATTATTCCCTTTTATTAGATTTATACTAGAATAATTAAACTCCTTAGATAGCCCATTCAATACTTTTATAGAATCTTGTTCATATCTTACCGAAACATTGGAAAGTATAAGTTTTGATATATGAAAATCTTCTCTATTGTTGTTATTAACAGAATTTAAGAATCTTTCCGTACCTAAAATAGAATACCTTTCTAAATCTAATAATTTTTGTATCACTGGTTTACCTAAACTATATGCTAGATAAATAACAACAAAACTAACAAATATATTTCCTATTTTGAAATTAATTTGATAATAATACATGAACATTACATAAACAAAAATTAATAGTAAATTAAAATACATAACAACATCATATAATGAAAGTATTTTAATTCTAGATTTTTTCAAAATATTATTATGATACTTTATATTGTTAAGTATTGATTCCAAGTGAGTATTTACTTCCTTTTTATTAGAAAATAACCTTCTGTCTAATTTGTTATGTATTGATTCTTCTACAAAAATAGAAAGCTCTCCCATGCTATTAAAAAATGTTTTATTTTGATTTTTTCTATTTTGAACTCCCTTCTTAAAAATAAAGATATAACCAAGAATTAGTATTAAAGAAAGTAACATTAACTCTTTACTAAAAATATAGGTTATACAAAATAGCAAACACGTATATATCAACTCAACAACCGATAAAAATTTTTTTATTTCCAAATCTGAAGCATTAAAATTATTCCAAAACTTTATCAATCTATTGTATATATTTTCTTCTCTAGTATTTAAATTATCAATCTCTTCAAGAAAAGAAAGAGAAAGTCTTTCTTGATTTTTAGAAGAATAATCTGATAAAATTTCTTCATACTCTATTTTACATTTTAAATAAATTCCCATTAGAAAAACTTCAAATATAGCAACTGCTATAACTTGCCAAAGTTTTATTAATCTTAGTTTGTATATTAATAGATATTGCATCGAAAAAATAATTTCAATTGGAATTATCCATAAGCAAGTTGATAAATAAAATAAGTTTAGCCTAACTTTCCAATCTTTTATATAAAGCATATCCTTTTGTAATACTTCTTTTGGTTTCTTATATTCTTCAATATTTTCAACCAAAAATGCATACCCTTTAAAATTATCTTTTAGTTTACTTTTATATATTTTTACTATAGTTGTATTTAAAGGATTAGAAAGTATAGCCTCATTGTTAACTAATTCATAAACTAGTACATAGTGATTTTCACCATTATTATCAGTAACTAGTATAGTAGGATTATTAAAAGTTAAAGCATCAAACTCATTGACTTCATAACAACTTCCAATTATTCCAAACTCCGCAAGAATTTCTTCAATATCTAACATGGATAAGCCTTGATTAATATCCTTTTTAGATATTATAGTCTCAAAATAATTATCACTATATCTTTTATAATATTGTAAGAGTGACTTAATAACCGCTATACCACAATCTGATGTTAAATCTTGGATATTATGATAGTATTTTACCATACATAGACCTCCAACATAGTTAATAAAAAACAATGGGAAGACTGCTACAGTCTTCCCATTGTTAGGATTCATCACAAAAACTTAAAAACTGTATAGTTATCTACGAAAACATGATTCAGACAAAATATACATTCAAGTAAAAGATAAAAATCCAAACTACAAACATTCTGCCTGAACTTTAATCCAATATAAAATAATAATTAAATTATAGCAACGATATAAGACTTATCCCCAGCAGATAAATCCCCAGCCAATACAAATCCAACCAGCTTTTACAATGCCTGCTTGTTTTTTTGAAAGTTTTTTCATGATTTTGCTCCTTATTTAATATTAGTATTTGTGATAGAATCCTATAAACAATTTAATAAATTAAAACTCTCATTCCACCACGAAGTAACCGCTTCCATTCTTTGCCTGTATTGTACTCTTTTTTTTAAGAAATGTCAAGCTTTTATATTCTTTAGTAACTTCTCAAAGTTACCAATAAATCAGGCCACCTATTTTAAACAAGTAGCAAACTATAAACTAGTAGGTTCCAAACTAAATGTAGCCCCATACTGCCCCATAAGTCCGATTTATAGCGTACCATCCCTAAAAACATTCCCAATGAAACATACAAACACCAAGCTAGAATGGTTCCTGGATGATGAGCTAAGGCGAACAAAACACTTGTCAAGGCAATTCTGATGTCTAATTTTCTGACCAAGTTCCATAAAATTTCTCGATACAGAAATTCTTCAACCATACTCGCATTGATTAAAAACAATAAAAATGAAAACCAAGGAACTTGATGTTGAAGCCCAATTAAGTTTGCTTGATTCGTGCTTCCTTGAGCATGGATTAGGCTAAAACATAGACTTATAATCAGTAGGCTAGCTAATCCAATACCAAGCCATTTCATCCTAGATTTCATACTGACCTTATGCGCTTGTTTACGTTGGCCATACATCCATAAAAATGAAATGAGTGACGCACCATAGAGAATCTGTAGTATAGTTATCTCACCGATACAAAAAAATTTCAATAAGTATAGGGATACCAATAGGACATTTACTTGTTGGAATATATAAACTGGAATTATTCTTTTCATAGTTACCTCCGAAATAAATCTTCATAATCTAAATCTAATACTTGCACAATCCTTTCTACCCATGGACTTTGAGGCATTCGTTGTTCCATCTTGTAGTGCCGAATCTTTTGGTACAAACGATTCAATTCACTTGGATAGTGAAACTCTCCCGCAAACATTTTTCTGGTTAACTCAATCCAGCTGATATTTCTTTCAGCCAAAATAATGGACAAGTTCTCCCAAAATCGTTCAGCCATATTGCTTCTCCTTTAGTTAGATAAATAATGTGTTTGTGCCATGTAAATTAATTGTTTCGTATCTCTTGGCAATAAAGCTCTAGCCTCTTCCAGATTCAGATTTGGATAAACTCGCTTATTTGAAACCGCAAGAGGAAGTCTGATGGTTAGTTCAGGATTTTTTAATATCATTTCGATGAAATCTGTTAATCTGAGGTTATCTCGATTCTTAAATCGTAATAAATTTGGAGATAAAAATTCAAAACAATCTGAAGAATAGCTCATCATCTCAATTAATTTGTCCTTTGTCATTTCAGAAACAGAATGACAAGATACCTCGATGCCATAGTTTTGGAAGAAGTCTAAAAGAAGTTGATTTCTTTGGCTATTTTTACTTAGATAGAGATCAATCATGGGAGACCTCCCAAAGATTCGGTTCCATTTGATATTCTGAGACGATTAAGGAATCTAATAAATTTGCGAAGTTAATCGGTTTCTTGTCTTCATCATAAGCTTTTACAGTTACTTGGGTTGTAAGTATTCCCTCTTTTCCCTCGGCACGATAGCCTTGTCCATATAAAACAAAAACAAGATTCTGATGATTATCTACAAAGGCATCAGCTCCGTTCTTTATATCCTGACTTTCAAGGAATTCCATAATGTTTTGAAGATAGGATTCGTAAAATAGGGGATAGTTGTGTTTTTTATGGTAATCATCTAAAAATGTCACCTCAAACTCACATGGATAATTGGGCATCAAAAATATTTGTTCATCCAGCTGTCTGATTTCTGCATCATGTAATTCTGTTTCTAATTCATCACAATCTAGTATTGACTCTTTATTTAAAGCTTTCATCTTTTTCCTCGATTTCTTTTAATTTCTTTGCGATTGCGGCAATCACAGGAACGGTTACACTATTACCAGCTTGTTTATAGAGCTGACTATTACTAGAGACTTTTCTAGCAGCTTCAAAAGCCCAATCAGGAAAACCCTGCAAGCGAAAACACTCTTTAGGAGTGATTCGTCGTATCCTCAGACGGTAAAATTGTCCATCTATCAAGACACCGGCTACATGATAAACTTGCTTATCTTCTCCTTCATAGCTAGCCACTACTACTCCCATTTGACCACTAGTTGTTAACGTATTCGCTATACCTTTTCCAACTCTACCACGACGATACTGAGAACTTGGTCTTTCCAAATTGATTGAATCTCCTATTTCTGCTTGAGCATATCCTTTTTTAGTTGCTTCCCGTACTTTTAGAAATTGGATTGGTTCTGGAATTAGTATTTTGGGGATTTTATCTCCACCTTGCATCGTAGTCAGTGTTGGAGATAAGCCCTCACTTCCATAGACACGACCTGTCTCCTTAAAGCTAGTCGGTAAATCTCCAACAACAACAATACCATGACGATCCTGAGTATTTAAAGTAAACATCGGCTCTTGGTTTTCCTTAAAGCGTCTACCATTTTGTCTTTTGTCTAATCTATCTGGTGTCACACAAGGAATCGCAACCTTAAATCCTTCTCCTTTTCCACGAACTAAAGTTGGTGCAAGACCTTCTGAATAATAGACTTTACCACTCATTCCACTTTTTGATGGATTCAAATTCCCTAATATTTTTAAAGTCTCAGAGTTAGTTGCTTGACCTTCTCGTCTGAAAGGAAATAAGAGCCTGGTACCTCTCTTTCTAGAATGTCCGATAATAAACACCCTCTCTCTGTTTTGGGGAACGCCAAAATCCTTACTGTTAAGCACCTGCCACTCAACATCAAACCCCAATTCATCAAGCGTGGTAAGGATTGTGGTGAACGTCCGTCCCTTATCGTGATTGAGTAGGCCTTTAACATTTTCAAGAAAAAGAAAACGTGGTTGGATTTGTTTGGCCGCCCGAGCAATTTCAAAGAATAAAGTGCCTCTAGTATCTTCAAATCCCAATCGTCTTCCTGCGATTGAAAATGCTTGACAAGGGAATCCCCCACAGATGACATCGACTTTCCCTCTAAGTTTTTTAAATTCGTCATCTGAAACATCTCGTATGTCATGAAATTCTATTTCTCCTTCTGTTTGAAAAATGGACTTATAAGATTCTCTAGCAAATTTATCAATCTCACAAAATCCAATACACTCGTGTCCGACACTTTCCATTCCTAGTCGAAAACCACCGATACCTGAAAATAAATCAATAAATTTCATTTATTGATCACCCCTTTCTTATCGACTATCATTGTCAGAACTGTCACTCCACTTGAAATGACAATAAGCATAACTAATATCCACTCGATTGGCGACATTTTAACCACCTCCTTTTCTAACACGGTTATTCCAAACGGAATACAAGCCATTAAACACAAATTCAGCTAAAACTTCCGCACGTCTAACAAAGTGAACATTATCTAGAGCATACTGATAGATTCTCTCAAAATCAGTCATAGCAATTTCACTGGCTGTTTCAGAAAAACCCTCTCGTCTAAATTGATCTTGTACCAATCCCCAAATATAATCTCTATCATATTTTGTGACCTTTTCTACTTTTCTTCTCAAAATAGGTTGAGCATTCCTTTCTTCCTCATCCTCAATAAATAAAGATTCAGTCTCACTAACTTCAGTCTCACTAGGGGCTGAATGTGAGACGGGGGTCGTTTCATTTTCAACCTGCCCTAGTCTTTTTTTAACACTAGGCCTGTTTGAATTACCTACTGGGGTAGAAGACAACTCCCCTAAATAAATCTTATTAGCTAGTCTTCCTTTCTCACTTGAAGACTGTTGAACTTCATCAATTAAGTCATATTCTTTAAGAGTTTTTTTGATTGATAGTAGTTTTGACTTCGAACAACCTAACAGCCTCATCAGTTTAGAATTAGAAAATACTAAATAAACCGCCCCTTCTTCATCTATCCAACCACGACTAAGAGATAATTCTAAACGATCTTTTAAAATAGAATAAGCCACCTTTACTTCTAATTTCATATCCATATATTTCTCATCCTCAAAAAGAATTTTAGGTAATTTATAATACCGTTCTGATGTTTGGTATTGATTTGCGGTAATTCGTTTCATAGCGCTCCTCCAAGTTCTTTGAGTATTAAATCCCCACTTGATTCCAATCGAACCAAGCCACTTTTTTCTAATTCAGCCATAAGAGAGATGGCTTCAACAATATCAATTCCCATTTCACGTACTAAAAATGAAATGACAATATAGCGTGATGATTGTAATTCTTTTGTCATTTTCCCTCCTGAAAATAAAAAAAGGAGAACAATATTCAACTGTTCTCCAAAATAATTTTATTAAAAAGAAAAACCCTGCCAAATTAATTTTTGGTAGGGTTTTTGGTAGGAAACTAAATTAATTTATCAGTTTCTAAAATGTGTTCACGATTCTAAAAGGCTGATACTATAGTATTCCGAATTATAATTGGTATATGCCTATTATTTAAGAGTAACTATGCATCAAGAACTTAGTCTTAACGCTCGTTGCAGGATGGAAGTCGACAAAGAAAATGTCGTAGGTGAAAAACCATTATGTGTCAATCTCAAATACACAATCCATCATCTGTGCAAACAGAATCCACTCCTCGAAATCCCTTGATTTCAAGCCTTTTCTACACTGTTTTGTTCTTCCCCCTTGACATCAAGATAACCAGTTGAATATCTACACGTTGTCATTAATTAGTCTATGCCTTTTTAGGACGGTAGTACGTTTAATCGCTTCATTTATAATCACAAACATCCATCCTAGATCCTCATCCCCATTCAATGTTCATTGATATTCACACCAGCCGTTTTCATCTGAACTTATCCACTTTTCGCCTCGTTTGCCTCAATTCATTCTCGGAAGCTAATCCACACTATTATGATGTATAGAATCGTATCAGCCTTTATAAAAGATCACTTTTCCCGAGATTACACTTTGAGCATAGTGTTTGTAAATTCCCAAGCACAGTCTCTCCCCCTTTTGACCAAGGGATAATATGGTCTACATGAAGCACAACATTTGAAATTATCTCTTGTAAGAACTTTAAAGCGTAACCGTGTATTAATGTTTCTAGGTGTATAGTGCCTACAAGATGTTGTTGAAACCGAAGATTCTTGGGATTGCACAACTTTATTAGGAATAACACTACTTTTATTATAAGCATGAACGGTCGACGACTCATATTCAGTGTCGGTTGAATTAATGTATTCAACAAAAGCTTAAAGTGCTCTACGCCATCCTCCAAATCTTCTTTTGAAGGTATCTATGGAATATAGGTAAATACCCCTTTTAATAATATCCGTTGTAGTTGGTTGCCGACCCAATAATCGCCACATTCGTTCTATTTCATCAAAACACTCTTGCTCGGATATTTTACCTTTATTAAAACCCATTGGTTTAAGTCCGGCATTCTCAAGCACTGTACTCCATTTTCCAAATCTTTTAAAGATATGTTCGGCTGAGTATTTCCCAAGTTTTTTGTACTCAACATATGGGACCGTCTGCAAATTAAGGATTTTTGCAACCCTCCTCAAGTCACGATAATACTCTTCATCAGGAATTATTTTCAATTCAGCTGGCGTTCTTTCACTTCGAAGTCCTGCTTCCAATAAAGCCTTTTTCCAAGTACCGAAATGAGATTGAATTGCCGTTTGAGAGTATTTACCATGCGATTTATATGTGGAAATCGAGATGTATTATTTCCCAAGTACCTTGGCAGTTTCCTGTATATCAGATAGTATTTCTTCGTCAGTTAGTTCTTTTTTCCATTCATTTAGTTCAAATTTCATTTTATCTCACTCCCTTGACAGCAATACCACCGTCTCCACATGGCTTGACTGATCAGTATAAATAAAATTTGAAATTCCTCAAAAACCTCGTATGTGGGAATATATGTATGAATGGTATCCCACCAATTTTAACTAATAATCAGTCCTATCTCTATGGCTATTTAAGTTTTGCTTCTCAGCTTATATATGATAGAATATAATCCTCCATGAATGCTTCCTTATTTAAAATATACATAAATTATCCCCGTTATACTTTAAGAATGTTTCTCGGTTATTAAAGCTAAATCTAAATCCCTCAACCTGAAAAGCATATTTTTTTCTCTCTTTCTTTCGTCAACTCACTTAAATGGACATAAATGAGGACTCATGCTCTATGTCATAAGTCCTCTAAAATGAAAAATATCCTCTTTAATGTATTTTAAATTCTTAAAGTATTATCTTCTCCCATAAACTTGAATTAGCATCTATCTTTTATATTTCAAAAATCTCATCGCTGACTTCATTCAAAAACTCAATGTCATGGGAAACTATAAAAATTATCTTATCCTTATTTCTATATTTTTTGATTAGTTTTGATATTTTTTCCATATTGGCATAATCCATACCACTTGTAGGTTCGTCGAAATAGACAAATGTAGAATCCTTGCACATAAGAGATGCTATAGCAAGTCTTTGCTTTTGTCCTCCTGATAAACTCATTGGATGCCTTTCAATCAATTCGTCTAAGCCTAAATCTTTTAATATACTTTTTGCCTTTTCTTCATCAAAATTATTTACTCCTAGGCTAAGCTCTTTGAATACTTCATCTGTAAATAATTGATGATTTACATCTTGCATTACAAGTGAAGAGTTTTTAAGTCTTTCTTTTTTAGAAAGTTTCTCTCCATTAAAATAAATTTCTTCTTTTGATTTTTTCTCAAGACCAATTAAACATCTTAAAAGCGTTGACTTGCCTCGTCCATTGGAACCTATTATCCCATAAACTTTCCCAAGCTTAAAAGAAATATTTTTTAAACTTAAATATTTATCGTCAGTGAACTTATAACTAAGACTCTTTATCTGATACTCTCCACCCTCTTTTAAATAAGGAACTTCCAACTTAGTTAGCTTCTTATCCCTTAAAGCTAAGGCATTTAACTTTCTTGTATCTAGCTTTAAAAATTCACTTCTAGTATACGTTTTTTGAAGCTTTCCTTTATCTATTAAAAAGATACGATCAACTATATCCATCAAATAATAAATCCTATGCTCAGCTACAATTATGCTTATCCCTTTTTCTTTTAGGATTTTTAACATCCTTGTCAAAACATCTATGCTTTTAATATCCAAATTTGATGATGGCTCATCCATAACTATAATCTTTGTGCCTGCTATATAAGAAGCAGCAATGCAAAGTATTTGTTTTTCTCCACCGGATAGGTTAAATATATTTCTATTCAAAAGATTTTTTATAGGGAAAATTTCTAGCATGTCATTCAAACGCCTATCCATCTCTTCTCTTGCAAGTCCTATATTTTCTAAATAAAATAGTAGCTCTAATGTCGTATTAACATTAAAGAAATAAGTCTTAGGATTTTGAAAAACAGTTGAGACAAGCATAGAGATTTGATAAAGCTCCAAATCTTTTATATTTTTGCCATCAATAATTATTGAACCCTTGATCCTTGCGTTATCATATCTTACAGCTAAGCCATTGATAGAGTTTATTAAAGATGACTTACCACTCCCGCTTTTGCCTGTAAATAGCACACACTCGCCCTCGGCTATGGATAGTGATAAATCGTCTATTATATGTTCTTCGCCGTAATCAAGGCTTAAATTTTTAATTTCTACCATATTAAGCCTCCCACAATAAGTCCAGCAACCACTAAAACATAGACAAAGTCAATTAGCCGTATTTTTACACGGACATATCTAGTCTTGGCAATTGGATTTTCTATTGCCTTTGTTTCTGCCGCTTTTGCAATGTCATCTGCAATGTTTGAAGATATAATTAGTAGTGGCACTGAAACGTATTCAAGATATTTGATTGGATTTTTAAAATTTATACCTCTTACTCTCATAGCCATTTTAATATTTTTCTTCTCCTCTTTAAAAGATGGGAAAAACCTAAACATAACTGCAATTGGTATTGAAAGATTTTTTGAAATTTTAAGTTTATCCATCGATGACATTATTGCACCTACATCAGAGGTCTTTGTCATAAAGCTTGCCGCCATAAATGGCAACAAAAACATTCTAAAGATAATAAATAGACTTAAAAACATCTTAAGTATTGGATTTATATTAGATAGCACCATAAAATTAGGCAAAGCATATAAAATTGTGCATAAAATTATCCATTTAAAAAGTGTTTTTTTGTATCCATTTAAATAAAATAAAATACCAATAAGGCAAAATATCCCTAACTCGAAACATATGTTTAAGCTATGCACAACAGTTAAGCCTGTAAGAAATACGACTAATAACTTACTTATTGGGTTGATATTAAAGGAAGAATTCGAAGAAAAGTTAGGCATTATACAATACCTGCTTTTTCAAAGTGTTTTTTCAATAGAGCCTTGCCTATATATGCTCCAACTATTCCACCTATAAAAGCACCTAAGGCTACTAAAGCCATGTGAGGATAAGTTATTAGATTTTCCAATGCATCAACATAATCTTTTCCCATCATCATAGATAATTCAATATATTTTTCTTTTGCTAAAAGCATTTGCATTAATGATCCACAAATCCATGTGCTAAATACTGCATAAGAAAGCATATTGTATTTAAATGAATTATAATTACCAATCTTTCTAATTAATTCTGCTACTATCATTACTATTAATGAAAATACTGGCAATACATAAGTATGTCCCATAGCAAACATCACGAGTGGTGATATCATGCCTAATATAAATAGTGCCCATGGTTTTTGAACTTTAGCCATAAATAACATAAGAACAGTTCCTGCAATTATGCCCAAAACTGTTGGGTATATTAAAAACAATATTGGGATTATGCCCATCATGCCGACACCAAACATCAAGACAAAATAAATTACAGCAAAAACACCGATGCTTACTAAATCTTTTACCTTTAATTTTTTAGTATCCATTTTAGTCCTCCTAATAAATAAATTCTTCCGCCATTTTTGTTTTTTCTATTAAATTCTTGTAAACTTTCGATTTTTGTAAAAGCTCTTCATGTTTGCCTTCACTTTCTACTCTTCCATTTTCAAGAACTACTATCTTGTCTGCATTTTCTATAGATTTCATTCTGTGTGAAATTATGACAACTGTTTTATCTTTAATTAAATCATTTAAAGACTCTTGAATTTTTTTCTCGTTGTCAACATCTAGGCTTGCTGCTATCTCATCTAAGATCAATATAGGTGCATCTTTTAAGAAGGCTCTGGCTATTGATAACCTTTGTCTTTCTCCGCCTGATAGCTCTGCACCATTTTCACCGATAACTGTATCGAAACCCTTCTCCATTTTTTCTATAAAATCTGTGCAGTTTGCAAGTTTTGCTGCTATTTTAACTTCTTCATCGCTTGCATCTTGCTTACCAAGTCTAATATTTTCCATGACGCTTTGATTAAAGAGAACAACATCTTGGAAGACTATAGACACCTTGTCAAAAAGTGATTCAGTTGATATTTCTTTTATATCTTTGCCATCTATTAAGATTTGTCCCTCGTCGTAATCATAAAGTCTTGATATAAGTTTCAAGATAGTTGTTTTACCGCAGCCGCTTGCTCCTACTAGAGCAGTTACCTCTCCTTGCTTTGCTTTAAAGCTTACGCCATTTAATACTCTTGCGTCTTTATTATAAGCAAATTCAACATTTTTTAGATCAATATCAAATTTTTTCAAATTATAGTCTTCGCCCTCTTGTAATTCTTGATTTTGAATTTCTTTTAATCTTTCAATCTTTGGTGTTAAATAAAATATCTCCATCATGCCCTCTTTAGATGCGTCTAGAGAGTCTTTTATCTTCATAGCCGCTAGTAAATATCCTACAAGGTAGAGAGGGCTTATCTCTTTATTAATAATTAGATTTACGCCAACAAATATTACAACCGCTAGAGAGATAAAGCTAAATATTGAAGATATAGACATAGTTAAAATAAGTCCTATCTCAGTCTTTAAGTGCACTTTTTCACTTTTATCCATTTTTTCATATAGCTTATCTTTCATTTCCTCTGATAAGCCATAGGCTTTAATCTCCATTTGCATCTCGATATTTTCTTGAAAGCTTTCTGAGTTTTCTCTTAGAACGTCATAATATTTTTTATGTTCTTTAACCTGATATTTTTTAGATAGTGGTATAAATATAAAGCTTAATATCGTTGGAATAATTACAGCTAAACCCATCTTGACATTGCCCACTAGCATCATGATGGATATTAGTGGGAAAAAGAGCGCCATACCGCCAACTTTTGGTATTGCGTGGCTCATCGCGTGTTCTATACCTGCAATGTCAGCCATGATTGTTTGCGCTAAATCTGATATGTCATGCTTAGAAAAGTATGATAAAGGCAGTTTTGATAAATTTTCTGCTGTTCTTGTTCTTAAATCCGCACTTTCTTGATATGTTGTGCTGTATAATTTATCGTATTCGATAGAAAGCAAAATATACATTGCTATCAAAGTCAAAACTGAGAATGCTATATAAAATCCCTTGCTTTTGTCAATATTTTCCAAAACTTCTTGAGCAAAAATCATTAGTAGTATGGCAGGAAGCATGTTTATACAATAAACAAAAAATGAAGCCAGTGTTGCTTTACTTAAATTTCTTGCTCCTTTATCTGTAAGAGCAAATCTTTTTTTATAAAACTCCTTCATTTGAAACCCTCCATTCATTCGCACTGTTAAATAGCTCTTGCAGTCTCTTATAGCTTGTATCTTTTGACATTAATTCTTTGTCGGAACCTCTTTCTATAATTTTTCCGCTGTCCATTACAATAATTTCATCAAGGTCTTTAATTGTAGATAACCTGTGAGCAATCATGATAACTGTTTTATCCTTCATAAGATTCTTGAAAGCTTTTTGCAATTCAAACTCGTTATCTGGGTCAATAGACGCCGATGCTTCATCCATAATTATAATTTTGGAATCCTTTAAAATTGCTCTTGCAATTGCAATTCTTTGTTTTTCTCCGCCAGATAAATAAACTCCTTTTGAGCCTATGATAGTATTTTCTCTTTCTGGGAATTTGTCTAATATCAGATCGCATCCTGCTAATTTTAAGGCTCCCATTACATCATCTCTCGTCGCTTCTTTATTAGCCAAGGCAACATTGTCATAAATACTTCTTTTGAATAATTTCGAATCTTGAAAAACAAATGAAATGGCTTTAATTAAGGCTTCGTCAGAATATTCATTTATAGGTATGCCGCCTATCTTTATGCTTCCATCATTTACATTGTAAAAACCTGATATAAGTTTTGCTACTGTTGATTTACCTGATCCAGATGAACCTACTAGTGCATATGACTTTCCTTCTTCTAATTTAAAAGATAAATTTTTAATGACGGCTTTATCGTTATAAGCAAAGCTTACATTGTCAAACTCAATATTGTAGTTTTTAAAATCATTTACATTGCCATGCACTAATTTATCTTTTTGCATATCTTCGTAAAGTGCCTCTAAAGTATCTACTGCATAATTGCCTTGAGAAATGTACATGGAGTACCACATCATTCTCATAAATGAAACAAAAAGAACTCCTGACAAAAATAAACTCATTATAAGCTCAAGTAAAATCATCTTGGCACTGCCTAAGCTAGTCATAGAATAAGCTATAGGAATAATTAAAATTGCAATCAAACCCAAAAACAACCATTGGTACAAAACATAAGGATTTTTACAAGATAGTGAATAATCATAAGCATACTTCGAGTAATCTTTTATCGCCTTGTAAAAACTTTTAAAGGACTCGACATTTGCTCTAAATATTTTTACAACTTGCATTCCTCTAACGTATTCAACAGTTTCAGCACTTAGTCTAGATAGGGCTTCTTGGTATATTTGCATAAATTTTTGCTTGCCCATCATTGCCCCTAAAATTAAGCCGCCGATTATAGTAAGAGCAAGCAAAGTTATGCCAACTCTTATACTTACTATAAAGCCTAGTACAAGGACAAGTATGGGTGTAACTATTGCCTGAGAGCTATCGGGTATCATGTGAGCTACAACCTGATGAGTTTGTGCGGCATTGTCATCTATAATCTTTCTTATTTGACCGGAAGGATTTAAGTCAAAAAATCTAAAGCCGGCTTTCTCTAAGCCGTCAATCCCCCTTTTTCTTAAATTTGTTTCAAGCCTGAATCCCAAGATGTGAGAACATGTTCCTGAAACAGCATAAAATATCGCTCCACTTGTTAGTGTGATGACAGATTTTAACGCTAAGCTCTCTGCACCAGATAAATCTGAATTAATTATTAAATTATCTAGAAATTTGTATATTAAATAAAATCCATATACTGTAAGCACAGCAGATATAGCAGAAAAAACTATAGCTAAAAAGCCCAGATATTTTTTATCTTCCACATAAGCAAATAGTTTTTTATAAATCTTCATAATCATATCTCCTTTCTTTGTTATTCCTTTTAGATAAAATTTTCTTTGCTAGCAAATATTATCCTTGATTTTTTATTATACATCAGCTATAATTAATTATGCAATAGCCATGGCTAACTAAGTCTATTAGGGATATTGTCTAAAAGGGATAGGTGTATTATGACATATTATGAATTTGTAAAAGATTATATGAAAGTAGATGAATGTAAAAACAATAGAAAATATTCAAGTGCAGGGCATACATTTTGTTGGAGTAAAGATAATTCAACTTATGCGGAAGGCCTGTATTGGTTTTATGAAGGAGATGGCTTCATTATTGATATACTTGATTTTTATATAAGTGAAGAAGTAGTTAAAAATAGTACCTATAGTATGGCTGATTATGTGTCAATATACACAAGCTACATAGTCAGTGCAAACGGTGAAAAATTTAATCCATATCAAGCACTTACCGCGAACTCATTATGTACACTTGATTTTGACAATATAAAAGATGACTTTGTTTTTTTATTACATGAAAACTGTTATTATTTAGCTGTTTCCATTGGCTTTAAAAAAGAGCTCTTAGAAAAGCATCTAGCAGCTATAAATATAGATACAGAATCATTTTATTCTACTTTACTTCAACCGAATCAAATAATTCTTACAAAGTCCTTAGAAAAAGTAGCAATGGAAATTTTAAATTGTAAGATGGACGCTCCAGCCGCTGATTTTTTCTTTAAAGCCAAGGCAAATGAATGGGTTAGTATATTAATAGACACCTACTTAAATAGAAAAAAATATAAAATTGAAATTGATGATGATAAAGCCCTTGAAGATGTAGCAAGATTCTTGGACGATCATTTCGCCATGAATGTAAATCAGGAAACCCTTGAAAAAATATCTAAAATGAGTGGAACAAAATTAAAAAATCTATTCAAAGAAAAATATGGTCAAAGCATTACAGAATACACTCAAAGAAAAAGAATGAATGTGGCTGAAACTCTACTCTTAAATACCAAACTACCTATAAAGGAAATCGCTGAATCTGTTGGATATTCATCCCATAGCAAATTTTCCATTTATTACAAAAGATACAAGGGAAAACTTCCTAATGAAGTCCGTAATTTAGCTTGCGACCATTACAATTTAAATTGTGATTGTTGTGATTAAACTAAATTTTACTTTTTTCATTAAAATACCCCCTCATTTCCGTGTCCGGATTTAAGGGGGCAATATATATTCTAATCATTCTTGTTTCAAATATTATAAATTTCTCCATTACATTTTGATTTTACGTTTTCTATATATCTTTCCATGTAATCCCAGTCTGGAGTATTGTCACTTTTAACTGGTAATTTTATTTTGGTTTTCTTTGCAATGCTCCAATGTCTTGATTATCCTAAGTCTGGTATATTAGCTAACCATGATGTCATAACGAAAGCAAACTATTTTTTGACTTAATTTTTGGAGATAAAACTTTAACATTATCAGTAACAGAAAAATTAGTTTCTATAATCCTCATCGATTTAGTATGATCACCAAAAATAACATACATTGATGCTCATCATTGACATAGAACTTTGGCTCATCATAAATATAGCCTATATTGCTTTTATAGGAGCTTTCTGATGCATATACAGGTGTAATTCCATAATTTTTTATATCGTAAATCATAACCTTATTTTTCACTGTCTTCGGTGAAAAATATAGTATATTGAATCTAGAATAGTACGCCATAGTTGCTAAAATATTTCTATACATTAATTTGACTTTCCTAATCAATTTGGTCACATCTTATTTCAATCTACTATAAATTCATTACATCGAACTCTTTCCATTTTGAAGTATCAATCTTATTTAATTTTGCATTGTTTAAATAGCTTGTAAAATTGCTTGTACTCTCTCTGGTTTCAAGCCTTTTCATTGCTTCTTCCATGAAATTCCAATCTGGTGTTTCATCATCTAATAATGGTAAAAATATATTTTCTTTTTTTCTATTTGCTTGAAATTATATCTATATTCTTCATTAGCTCATTAATAAAAATTTGTTTGCTAATATCTCTTCCTTCTGATTTTGTTTCAAGAATTATTGCTACATCGTTCATATTTTTTGGTAAATACCAACCATCTGGCTTGTCTGAATATCCCTTAAAGACTAATTGATTAAAGGTAGTTATTTGACTAGTACCTTGATTTACATTATCTTCACTTTCATCAAAGCCTAATACTACTTTTGCATAATTCCTAACTTGATCTTCTGTCCTTAAACTCATTTTCTATTCCTCGTCACTAAAATCATCTTGCACTCCTAATAATATCATTAGGAGTGCAAGATAGAGCCTTACATATTCTTTCTAAATTCTTAAATGTAATTGGTTTGTCTTTGCCCATTTGTGCCATAACATTTGTTGTTAGTCCTGCCATAGCTATTACATCTGTTTTCTTTAATCCTTTTTTTGCTAGTTGTATCCATAATGGTTTATAGTTAAGTGCCATAATATCCCTCTTTTTCTATCCATTAGATTTGTTTAATTATAGCATAAATATTGATGTCATTCAATCTTACATTGATTTAGCGTTTTATTTTAGAGAATTTGTTGTGTTATTCCGTCCTTATTTTGCCATAACCTTCCATTAAGTTAATAACTCCCCATGCCCCTAAACCTGCACCAATTGCAGTTACAAGTGTCTTTAAAACTCCAACTCCAGCTGTAAAAAATTCCATATTATTCCTCCTCGTTTTCTTTCTTATTTTCTATTTTGTTTAGTGATTTAACTATAAAGTTCTTGTAGACCTTATCTCCTTTTTTGTTTTCTTTGAAATATCCAAAGACATGGATTAGATCTCCTTTTTCAAATTCTTTTGAAATTTCTACCTTTTCTCCATATACTGAGCAATTTGTATATTCTTTGCCCTTTCCATATTTTTTAACAAGAGCAAAATTTGCTACTTGAACACTTTCTCCATCTTTTTCAAATTCTGAAAACTTAGCTTCCTTAACTAAATTTGCATTAATATTTATCATTTCTCTATCCATTAATTTCTTCTCCTTAATCTATAAATTTCAATTAAAAAAACGACTGAACCTATAATTCAATCGCTAAATGTTTTATATATTGAATTGTTTTAAGTGGGACTTCTTATCCTTACCATTTTAACCTCCTAATTTTGAGTATAAAAAAAGACGATAAAGTTTTTAATTTCTATCGCCTAGGCTACCTTTAATTATTCTATTTACACAGTCCAAAATTCTGATATTATCTGTCCTAAGTCTTTAGGATTATCAATATTTATTTCATGTCCAGAATTTTTTATTATCTCGAATTTGCTATTTTTAATCTTCTCATTAAAAAGTTTACTACTCTTAATGTTGAGCTTATCTTCTTTTCCACAAAGTAATAACGTTCTACAATTCAACTGTTCTAATTCATCATTTATCATTAAATCCTTCATTGATTTAAGCAGATTTATGAATTCATTCTTTGTTATACCTAATTTTTCAAAATTAGATTGTGGCATAAGTTTAAAAATAAATGTTTGAATGCTAAAAATCAATTTGGGTATCCTATATGGTACTCCTATTAAAATTAGAGAATTTACTTTCTCAGGGTGATTTTTTGCATAGTCTAAAGCAAGTATCCCACCTAAAGAAAGACCGCATAAGTTTACCTTGTCATTACAATTGTTTATTCGTTTTTCAAAAAAATCATAAAGATTATTATATTCATAACTATCATTTTTTAATAGATCAAATAGATTAGGGCAAACAATATTATAATTGTATTCTCTCAAATACTCTTTTACTTTATCCCAACTTTTATCATCTTGACCCAACCCATGAATTAAAATATTCTTCATAATTAAATTTAACAATTCTCAGGCTTTATTAAGACTAACCATTGATATAATCTCTTAGTAATTCTCCATAACCATATCCCAATAATAGTTAGTAAAAGTCCAACAATTAAAGAAATAATTAGGTCTGGTAAAACTCCTAAACCCAAGCTAGATTTAGTTAACCAATATAGGTCTATACTAAATAATTGGAACACAAATTTCACAATACTTGCAACTATAACAAGTGGACCACTAATCATAAAAGCCCACCCAGTTATTCCTGTTATAGGAAATATAAATATCCAAATACATGCAGCCATGGTATACCACTTTAAACTTTTCATAATAATCTCCTTAAAAGCAATCAAATTGCATATATTATTATGCATGTTTTTTCATTTTCTATTCTTAGTCCATTGGTTATATAGTAGTATTATAGCAAAAATATTTCTATATGTCCATTTCTTTCAATATCATTTTCTCTTAATACAAAATCTTTTAAGTTTTTCATAAACTCTCTCCTATATCGTAATTAATTTTTCTTGTTGAATTTTCATTAATATTTTTCGCCTGATCATTAAGATACCAATTAATTATCGTTGCCTTGTGATCTTGATAAACTCTGTTATTTGCTTTCATATATGACGACAATCTATCAATGTATTCATTAATTCTACTTCCTAACTCATTCGTTAAGTCCTTATATTCTTCATCAGTCAAAAATATATTTTTATATATTCCATAAGGTTTTTGCCCCTTATTAAAATCATTCTTTCTTAACTCATTATTACTAATATTGTTATAGTTACCTTCCGATTTTCGAAAATCTTGACTTTCGATATTCGAATCTCTTGAATTTTGTTTTTCGAACTTCTTGATTTTTTAATTCCATATTATTAAATATGCTCATAAAGTCTTTAACATAAATTCTATTATGCTTTCCAAGTCCTTGTCTTTTCTTTTCTTTTCAATAAGTCCTATCCCTGATTTAATATCAAGCTCAGCTATTAATTTATTTGCTTTTTCACTTGCACAATTAAATTGATCTTTTATACTTTCAATTGTGTAATAAATAAAAACTTTTCCGTCTTCATCTATCCAGCCATTTTTATATGAAAGACCCATTCGATTAAGCATATATGAGTACAAAACTTTAGCTTCAATAGAAATGCTCTCAAAAATTTCATCTTCCATTAATACCATAGGTAACCTAATGAAGTTATACATCTCAGATTGCCTATTATATAGTAGATTGAAACAAGATGTGAACAAATCGATTAGGAAAGTAAAATTAATTTCTAGAAATATTTTAACAGTTATAACGTACTGTTCCAGATTCAATCTACTATAAAAATAATCAAAATTCATTCCTACCTCCTTTCTTTAAAATAAAAAAGAGCAGCCTTATTTAAGCTACTCTTGTAGAAAGTATAAATTGGGTTTTATCTTATTATATTTTTCTTTGTGTCTCCTCATACCAGTTGCAAAACTACTCTTACGTCCATATAGTTTTTTTGAGTCTTTTTGACGTATCCTTCTTCATCTTTATTAAAGATAAAATGCTTATAAAACTGCTTAAAATGCAGGATTTCTATGTTTACACTTAACAAAAATCAAAAGTTGACGTATAATAGATATATGACACAAGCAACATTTACTACCAATGACAAAAACATTCTCACAAAAGCTCTCAAAGATAAGAAAAATCTGCGCTTTCATAAACGA
>NZ_SPGF01000032.1 GCF_005844455.1 Streptococcus mitis
GCTTGGATGAACGAATTTTTACAGCAATTATCCGCCTATTATTCGGATGATTATCTGATTTTGGTCATGGATAATGCCACCTGGCACAAGTCTCAGGCTTTGGAGTTGCCAGAAAATATCACGTGTACATTTATTCCTCCCTACACTCCAGAAATGAATCCCATTGAGCAAGTTTGGGCAGAGATACGAAAGCGTGGATTCAAAAACAAGGCCTTCAAATCTTTAGAAGAAGTCATTTTGAAGCTAGAAACAGTGATTCAAAATTTGGAAAAAGAATGCCTGAGGAAGATTGTTCACAGAAAATGGATTTGTCCAGAATAGATTTTTGATGAGTGTTACAAGAGATTCAATATATGCGTTTTTATCAAATTCAAAACTGCTTTTTTGAAGTTCATTGATAATCTGTGCAAAATTTCTAATCTTAACACTTATTTGATACTGTTCAATAAGGCTATTTGCAACGGAGCAGGCAAGATAAGTCTTTCCGCTTCCGACAGAGCCATAAAAGAGAAGTCCGATATTTTCTTTTTTCATTTCTTCATAATCTTTTACAAAGTTCTTTGCAATAATGAGGCTTTGATTTTCTTCTCCCTGATAATTTTCAAAGGTATATGACCACTCCCTCATGGAATTGAAGCAGGTTCTTTTTAACCTTTCAATTTCCATCTGTTTTTCTCTTTGTTTCCTTTGTTTCTCTATTTCTCTATCGCATTTGCAAGCTACCCTTAATATTATTTTATTTCCAAAAAATTCCATTACATCAGCGTCTTTTCTTTCGTGGCAGACTTTGCAATATGCGTGTCCATCTTTGATGTAATCTTTTTCAGAATCATAGGCAAATTCTACATCCTCTATCATTATTTTTTCTAATTCTCTTTTCATAAATGTTCTCCTTTGTTATATTCTTCCCATGTCGGGATATTTGATGTTTTCGCCTGTTTGCTTTTGCCCTGATCTTTATAAAACCAAGAAAGAATCGTCGCTTTATGGTCTTTATAACTCTTTCCGGTACTCTTGATATATGCAGATAAGCGTTCAATGTAATTATCAAGCTGTGTATTTAGTTTGATTTGTAAATCATAAATATCTTCATCAGTTAAAAATACATTTTGAAATGTTCCAAGTCCGTTTTCACAAAAACTATATTCTCTCTTACTATACTTACTCTTATTATTCTCTATATAGTTAGAGTCAACATTTTTAACTTCCTGAAGTTCGTTTTCTTTACTTCTGAGGTCAACATCTTTTACTTCTGAAGTAAAGTTTTTTGACTTCTGAAAGTCATTTCCTTTTGCTTGAAATACACTCATAAAGTCTTTTACATAAATGATATTAGGTTTTCCAAGTCCAAGCCTTACTCTTTCAATCAGTCCGATTCCTTTTTTACTGTCTAACTCATTTAATGTTTTTATGGCTGTCGGCTTTGAGATATTTCTTCTTCTCATAATTTCTTCAACGGTAAAATAGATAAATACTCTATTTTCTTTGTCTATCCAGTTATTCTTAAAAGATATTCCCGTTCGTTTTAAAAGCATGGAATAAAGGATAATTGCTTCCGCTGACAACCCCTTAAATTCTTCTCCATCAACTAATATCTCCGGTACTTTAAGAAAATTAAATCTCTCTGCTTCACGATTATAGAAATAGTCAAAGTCCATTGTTTCACCTCCTCTCTTAAATTTTGCAAAGAAAAAGACGATAGTTTTTCTATCGCCTTTGGTTACCATTTTTATGAAAATTTTTTAGATTGATTTTATTGCTTCATTAATACCTTTAAGAAAGGCTATAACTGTTGCTCCAACCATCGGTATTCCGTATGGGCTTAACATGAATCCTAATATCAATGCTTCTATTCCCATTGAAAAATCCTTTTGGAATAATGATACAACTCCAACAACGACACACATAAGCATTAGCAAATACAGTATCGTTGTTCCTATGGCAAGTAAAAATGTCAGAAATGCAGTGAGGATACTTAATGCCAAGCTAATTGGAGACAAGATTATTTTTATTATCCATCTCATAAATACCCTCCATTTCTATTAAATCATTTTAAAATGCCTTAAAGCATCCATGATAGCTTCCTCTTTTTCCGGTGTGCATTGTGGAATAACTTGTTTCTCTTTTTTTGATTTATTATAATGCTCCCTTAATTCAATACCACATTTCCTTTTAATCTGAGCAATATAGAGTGTCGAAACCTTTAAATTGAATTTTTCTAATATATATTCTTTGATTTGTGCATAAGTAGCCTTGCTTTCAGCACTTGTCAAATCAAGCTCATCCAGCTTAATTTCAACATCTATATGCTTATCGACATCGAGTTTGGACAATAGTGCTACCGTCTCCACGTGGTGCGTTTGCGGAAACAAGTCCACCGGCTGGACTTTCTTCAACTCGTACCCCAACTCTTGATAGAGTTTGATATCACGCGCCATGGTTGCGACATTACAGGAGATATAGGCGATGCGATCAGCTCCTGTTTGGGCGCTTGCCTTGATAAAGCTTTCTGTCAAGCCCTTGCGTGGAGGATCAACCAAGATAACGGTTGGTTGAATCCCATCTTTAAGCCAAGTATTCATAGCATTTTCAGCTGTATCACAGACATAGTGAGCGTTTGAGATATTGTTCAGTTGGGCATTCTTCTTACTATTCTCAACCGCTTCTGGAATGACTTCAACACCATAAACTTCTTTGACATGTTTCGCAACGGAGAGGCCAATCGTCCCGATACCAGAGTAGGCATCAATAATCACATCATCTTCTTTTAATTCAGCAAAGTCAATGGCTGTTTGATAGAGTTTTTCAGCCATTTCAGTATTGACTTGGTAAAAAGCGGGTCCAGCGATTTGGTAGTCATTTCCCAACATTTGGTCGGTAATATAGTCTTGACCATAAAGCGTACTCCATTCCTTACCAAAAATCGCATTGGTGTTCTGGTCGTTGATATTTTGCATAACAGACGTAATGTCTGGGAACTGCTTGATTAATTGTTCAATCAATTGGTCAACACGAAAAACTTTGGGACGAGTTGTCACCAAAATGACCATGATTTGCCCTGAATAGTGCCCACGACGTACCACAAGGTTTCGAATCAAGCCAGAGTGTTCCTTTTCATCATAAGGTTTCAAATCATAACGGCGGAGCAAGTCACGTAGGCCTACTACTACCTCATCAATCACAGGATCTTGGATAAAGAAATCTTCTAGAGGCATGAGGTCATGGGAATTCTTACGGAAAAATCCTGTTTCCAAGACACCATTCACTCGACGAACAGGGACCTGTGCCTTGTTGCGATACTTGACTGGATTTTCCATACCTAAAGTTTCAGCAACCTCTACATCTGCAATTCCAGCAATCTTGTAAAGACTGTCCTTTACTTGCTTGCTTTTAAACTTGAGCTGTTCTGGATAGGCAAGATGACCTAAATCAGCGATTCCTGAACGCAGGTAAGCCAAATCTAGATCTTGATTACGGTGTGGCGACTGGATAAGGTATTCTTCCACTTTCCCAAAGCCAATCTTTTTATTAACCTTGAGAACTCGCATGAGGATTTTTTCACTTGGTAAAGCATTCTCTACAAAAAATACAAAACCATCCACCTTGGCCACCCCTGCACCTTCGTGGGTCAAATCAACAATTTCAACTTCTATAATATCATTTTTCTTTAACATTTTCTTCTCTTTCTATTGGCCGACAAAAAAGACGGCAACGTTACGGTTACCATCTATTATACCATGAAATTTGTAATCAGATTCTCTTTATCTATGCTAGTTCATTGCTTTAAAAGCTGCTTCTGCATCCGCATTACTGATAACACCAAATTGAATCTTTCCAATCTTACCTTGGCTATCAATTAAATATTCTGTAGGAATGCTTCGAATTTGATAAGCTTGGAAGGTGGTTGCTTTGGTATCATAAAGAACTGGGATATCCTTATAACCTTGATCTTGGAAGCATTGTGGGAATTGCTCAACAGTTTTTTCACCTTGAATTCCTGGTGCAATGACACTAAGAATTTTGAAATCACGATTTGGTTTCGCCGCTAGTTCCATCAACTCTGGCATACTTTTCTTACCTGGACCACACCAGGAAGCCCAAAACTTCAAGTAAACTTTTTTACCCTTATAATCAGATAACTTAACTTCTTTGCCATCCATGGATTGCAAGGTAAAGTCTGGAGCCTCTTTTCCGACTGCTATTTTTTGTACAGTCGTTTGTTGCTTTGGCTGTTGTGCCGCTTGAGTCTTTTTAGTTTCTTTCTCACCACAGGCCATCAATACAACTAATGACAAGAGGCTTAAGCCAGCAAACATTGCTTTTTTCATCTTTTTCTCCTTTATTCAAAAATTTCAGCTAGGACATTTACTTGTCCTAATAGTAACAAAATTCCCATTAAAATAATGAGGAAACCACCAATTTTCTTCAGTAGCATCATATGACGCTTGATTTTACTAAAATAAGGCATCACGACTCCTGAAGCTAGGGCCAAGACCAAGAAAGGAATGGCCATCCCTAGAGTGTAAATCAAGGTATAGATAGCACCTTGCCAAGCCCCATTGCCTCCAGAAGCCGCAATCGCTAAAACAGAACTTAAAACTGGACCGATACAAGGCGTCCAACCGAAGCTAAAGGTAATACCGAGTAAAAAGGCCGACCAATAACGATTGGCTTCTGATTTCTTAAAAGTAAAGCTTTTTTGAACCTCTAATTTCTTAAAATGAAAAATTTCCATCTGGTGAAGGCCCAAAATAATGATAATCGTACCCATGGTATAGCGAAACCAATTAGCATAGAGAATATTACCAAAGTAACCAGCACCAAATCCTAGAATAAAGAAAATAAGAGAAATACCTGCGATAAAGCAAAGTGTTCGAATCAAACCTGACCAAGCAACTTTTCTTCCAAATAAGGAAAAGCTTTTTGCACTTTCCTGATCATCCAGCAAAATTCCAGTATAAACTGGTAACAGAGGAAAAATACAAGGGGAAAAGAAGGACAAGATCCCTGCTAGAAAAACGGAGATTGAAAATACTAGCGTTTCCAATAAAGAACCAACTTTCTTAAGAATTTAAACCTATTGTACTATAAATATTAAAATTTGTATCGAGTTTGCTACGGTTAACTGTTTTTGTTATTATATTATATGAAACAAACTCTTTAATAGTACACTATGTTTTCTAAAACATTGTTAGAAATTGATTTGAATTTCTCAATCAAGTTGTTCGGTTTTTTCATTTCACTATAGACAAAAGAAAAATTGAAGAAAATTGTCCAAAGAGCCACTTTTTCTTCAATCTGTTTTTAATTATTTTAATAAGTTCCTTCTTCACCTTGGCTAGTCAAGATAACAGGTCCATCTTTTGTAATCACGAATTGGTGTTCATACTGGCATGACAGTCCACCGTCGATGGTTTTATGCGCCCAACCGGTCTTCATATCTGTATCAATTTCCCAATCTCCAGTATTGATCATGGGTTCAATGGTTAATACCATTCCTTCACGAAGACGGAGTCCACGACCTGCAATACCATAGTTAGGAACCATTGGTTCTTCGTGCATTGTTGGACCAACACCATGTCCTACAAGATCGCGAACAACACCGTATCCACGGCTTTCAGCGTATTCTTGAATGGCTGCACCGATATCACCGATACGATTTCCAACAACAGCTTGCTCAATTCCCTTATACATGGCTTCTTTGGTTACATCCATCAAGTTTTTCACTTCTTCGGACGGTGTACCTACAGCATAAGCCCAACAAGAATCTGCTAGACCACCAGAATAGCTCTGAGTGTATTTTTTCATTTGCTCAACATTGTTGAAGTTTAATTTTGAGACATTCAAATCGGATTTAGCAATTGGACCTCCCAAAACCATGTCGACCTTGAGCAAATCACCATCTTTCAAGATATAGTGACGAGGGAAAGCGTGAGCCACTTCATCATTAAGAGAGCAACAAGTAGCATAAGGATAGTCCATCATGGCACCGTCAACCCCAATCTGAAGTGGAAGGAAATTTTCTTCTTTACAACGACGGCGAACGTATTCTTCAACTTCCCACATATCTACGCCAGGCTTAATCAAATCACGTAAGCCGATATGAATACTTGCTAGAAAATCACCAGCCTTGTCCATAGCTTCGATTTCACGAGCTGATTTTAATGTTATCATCTTTTCTCCTAGTTTCTAATTAATTTTAACGGTCACATTTGCTTTTGAAACAATCTGATGACCATGATAAATATCGTAATCAATAATAGCTGATCGTCTCGTATGATGGATAATGCGTGCTTGAATGCACAGTATATCATCTATCTGAACAGCCTGCAAAAAGTAAATCAGCATCTGCTCGATGATGAGATTGCGACCACTATTCACAACTAAATCTTGGGTCATGTGAGTCAGTATCTCCGCCAATACACCGTTAGCTAAAACACCGTTTTTCTCAAGCATAAAGGGTTCCACTGTAATCACTACTTCATCATGGTGATAAGAAAGTTTTTGACCAATCTGCTCAGAAAAAGTCGGTAGAGCCGAAACTTGGGAACGGCTCATCTTTTCCATGACATCTCGTCGTGTCACAACTCCAAGCAAGGTTTGATTATTCCGAACAACCGGTACCATTTCAAAGTCTTCAGCAATCATCCGTTGACTGACATTGGCAATATTTGTCGATAATCCAACTAAAAATAGACTACGCGACATGACCTTGTCAATTGTGGTACTTGGTGACTTATCACCAGCGTCTCTCATGGTTACAACTCCAACAACAACCTGATGTTGATTG
This sequence comes from Streptococcus mitis, assembly GCF_005844455.1. Lineage (GTDB taxonomy): Bacteria > Bacillota > Bacilli > Lactobacillales > Streptococcaceae > Streptococcus > Streptococcus mitis_BF. The sequence goes on from NZ_SPGF01000032.1 coordinate 6,791, forward strand.
ATAACTGGGAAACGACTGCTACGATTCTTACGAACTAAGTCCAAATAATCTTTAACGGTGTCGGTCTCTCTCAGAAAACCATACTCATGACTCGGACGATAAAGTTTCTCAACTGTCAGAATATCCGTCTTAATTTGAACATTTGACAGGGCTTTATTGATCATAGTCGCGACGGTGAAAGTATCATGCTTGCTTCTTAAAACAGGAATTCCTTTTTGATTGGCCAGTTTAAGAACATCATCATGAACATGAAATCCACCTGTAACCAAGACGGCATTTTCATTTTCCAGAGCTAGTAATTGGATACGAGTACGGTCTCCGACAATCAAGAGCCCCCCATCGTGAAGGTATGACAAGATATTTTGTTCAGTCATGGCACCGATTGAAAACTTACTAAATTCTCTCTCTAAACCTTCTTGCCCAGCCAAAACCTCAGAAGAAGTCACTTCTGCAATTTCAGCAAAAGTTAATCTTTCAATCGCAACTTTCTGGGATTTAACACGGATAGTACCACTTCTAGGACGGGTCTCCACAATTCCACGATTTTCCGCTTCCTTGATAGCGCGATAAGCCGTTCCATCACTGACTCCCAGATGGTTGGAAATACTACGAACACTGACCCTTTTACCTACTGGTAATTCCTCCAAATAGCTTAGAATTTCCTGATGCTTACTCATTGAATTCTCCTTTTACATACCGAAATTCAAGATAATCCCGCATTTTTCTTGTGTAGCGATCACTTCCCTTAAACTGACGGAACAAACTAAATCCAGCCTTAAGAGCAACCTTTTGACTTGCTTCATTTTCGAGGTGGGTAATGATGGACAATTGTTTTAAACCAAATTCTTCAAAAGAAAGTTGACAAATTTTTCTAACAACCTCTGTCATAAATCCTTGCGACCAAGCATCTTTTCTCAAAAAATAGCCAAGCTCAGCTTCTTTTTTGATTTCATCTAACTTCTCAAACTTAACAGAACCAATCATTTTTTCAGTTTTCTTGTCACAAATAGCCCATACTCCCAAAGGAGCCTTCATAAAATAATTGGCCAGTGCATACTGGCTTTCTTTCAGACTTGCCTGAGTCGGGAAAATAAATTGTAAATTTTCAGGATTTGAAGCTATCTCATGGAAGTCTTGACTATCACTAAAAAGGAAAGGACGCAAATACAAGCGATCCGTTTCAAAAAAAGAAAACATTGCTAATTTGGTCCAAATATTCATAAACACCTCTACGGTTTAATCCTCAACAAGTCTAATATCCGCTCCTAGATTACGTAATTTTTCGATAATATCAGAATAACCACGTAAGATAAACTCGATATTGGTAATTTCAGTTTGCCCCTCGGCCATCAAACCAGCAATAACTAAAGCTGCACCAGCTCTCAGGTCAGTTGCTTTAACACTTGCCCCACGCAAATCACGTCCACCTGTGTACAAAATATGACCATTTGTTGTCGAAATGTCCGCATCCATCTTTGCTAGTTCAAAAACATGATTTACACGTTTTTCGTAAATCGTATCAACAATTGTACCACGACCATTCGCTCTTAGTAAAAGAGGGGTAATCGGTTGTTGCAAATCGGTAGCAAAACCTGGGTAAGGAGCCGTCTTAATATTGATTGCTTTCAAATTAGACTGCTCTTCGACAAAAATGCTGTCTTCAGATACAGTCATTCTCACTCCCATTTCTTCCAGCTTAGCAATAAATCCTTCTAGGTGTTCATAAAGAACATTGTTTATACGAATCCCCTTGCCGACTGCAGCAGCTAAGGAAATATATGTTCCAGCTTCAATGCGGTCTGGAATCACCTGATGACGTGTTCCATGTAATCTGTCAACACCATCAATAATGATGATATTAGTTCCTGCACCGCGGATGTGAGCTCCCATATTATTCAAGAGGGTAGCTACATCAATAATTTCAGGTTCACGGGCTGCATTTTCAATAATAGTACGACCATTTGCTTTAACAGCCGCAATCATCGTATTAATCGTCGCACCCACACTAACCGTATCCATGTAAATACTTGCACCATGAAGACCACTCTCTTTAGAAGACAACTTCATGGTATCCCCTTCGTAGCTAATCTTAGCTCCCATGGCTTCAAATGCCTTGAGGTGTAGGTCAATCGGACGAGGACCAAGATCACATCCTCCCGGTAAACCAACTGTCGCTTCACCAAAACGGCCTAAGAGACTCCCATAAAAATAGTAAGATGCACGAAGACTGTTAATTTTACCATAAGGCATTGGAATGTTTTGAACACCTCTTGGATCAATCTCCAAGACATCGTCATAACGCTTAACAGTAGCTCCCATCAATTCCATAATTTCGACAAGACTGGCTACATCCGAAATATCTGGAACACAATCCAAAGTCACCACATCATCAGCCAATATAATAGCTGGAATTAAGGCCACAACGCTATTTTTAGCACCACTAATAGTGATTTCACCTTGTAGTGGTAATCCACCATTGATAACAATTTTTCTCATTCTAAGTTTTCAATACTCTTTCAAGATTTCTAATAAAGTCTTTAAAATAAAGTATATCATAAATTTATCCTTTTTTCCATCCTTTTCAATTTTATTGGGGATAGTAAGTAATAAATAGGATTAAGTTGAAAGGTTGAGTCCATATTTTATGAAACATCTTTTGATACTAAAAAGAGCCTGAATTAAAAATTATAAAATACCCCAAAAATTAGATTTTCTATGTCTAACTTTTGAGGTATCGTTCAACTATAGAAATAATAGTCTTTTGGGGTGTTAATACTATATAGAAATCAAAAAGTAACTCGTTCCTGTGTCACCTTACAGTCAATCTAATACTAACTTTCTCATCTCAATACTCAATTGCAAATAGTCGCATTTACTTGACTCAGAGCAAACTTCCGAGTTTTTTTATTAAGCATTGGAAGCAAGTTCTTTTTGATTCTCGTTCAGCAGGTTTTAAGACTTGTCATATCCAGATAATAGCTTTTCTTTACTCTACTACCACTTCAGCGATTTCTTCACGGCTGATACCAGCAAAGTAGCGTGTGATATCAATAGTTTCTAGTGCCTTAAGAACATCCTCACGTTCGTATTTCACTCCACGAAGGACATCTTCTACAGCTGCAACATCTTCGATACCAAAGAAGTCACCATAAATCTTAATATCTTGAATTTTTGATTCAATGACGTTGGCAAAAACTTCAACCTTACCACTGGTGAATTTTGTTCCCCGACGGACGTTAAATTCAGGTGATTTACCGTAGTTCCAGTCCCAAGTTCCAAACTTAGTATCCTTGATGCGATTGATTTCGACCAATTCTTGCTCAGAAAAAACGTATTCTGTCATCTCTGGGTACTCTTTTTTCATGTATTCCAATAGCAAATCTCGGAATTCTTCAACTGTAATTTTTTCTGGTAATTCATTGACAATATTGGTTACACGGGCACGGACGGATTTCACACCTTTTGATTCAAATTTGTCTTTTGAAACCTTGAGGGCGTTAGCAAGGACTGATAAATCAACGTCAAAGAGCAAGCAACCGTGGTGCATGATACGTCCATTGATGTAAGCTTGGGCATTGCCACAGAATTTTTTGCCATCAATCTCAAGGTCATTACGGCCTGTGAACTCAGCTTTAACGCCTAGTTGAGCCAAAGTATTGATAACTGGAGTTGAGAAGCTCTTGAAGTCAAAGGCCTTGTTTTCATCTTCTTTTGAAATGATGGTGTAGTTGAGGTTGTTTAAATCGTGGTAAACAGCTCCACCACCACTGATACGTCGGACCACCTCAATACCATTTTCTCGAACATAATCACGGTTAATTTCTTCAATAGTGTTCTGGTGACGACCAACAATGATAGAAGGTTTGTTAATCCAAAGAAGGAAGATTTGATCCTCATCTAGTAAGTGTTTAAAGGCATATTCTTCCAAGGCGATATTAAAAGCAGTGTCATTTGAATGATTGATAATATATTTCATGATATCCCTTTATACGATAGAGACTGGAAAATGTCTTCCAGTCTAATCTATCTTCGTTTTATTTTTTCTTAGGTGAATGGATGGCCATTCCTAGAACATCCGCAAATGCTTCGTACATCACTTCAGAGTAAGTTGGGTGTCCGTGGATAGTCTTCAGCATTTCTTCAACAGTGATTTCCATTTCGATGATGCTTGACGCTTCGTTGATCAATTCTGCAGCTGCAGGACCGATGATGTGTACACCAAGGATTTCTCCGTATTTCTTATCTGCAATGACTTTTACGAAACCTTGAGCCGCATCTGATGCAATAGCACGTCCGTTGGCAGCAAAGTTGAATTTACCGATGGCAACATCGTATTTCTCACGTGCTTGTTCTTCTGTCAAACCTACTGCTGCTACTTCAGGAAGAGTGTAGATAGCTGCAGGAGTCAAGTTCAATTTGGCAACTGCATGATTTCCTTTAAGGGCATTTTCAGCAGCAACTTCACCCATGCGGAAGGCTGCGTGCGCCAACATCTTCGTACCGTTGATGTCACCTGGTGCGTAGATACCTGGAACAGAAGTTTCCATATATTCGTTGGCCTTGATACGTCCACGATCCAATTCAAACTCAACATCGCCAATACCTTCAAGGTCTGGCACACGACCTATTGAAAGGAGAGCTTTGCTTGCGATGATATCGTCTTTTCCTTCAACCTTGATACGAAGTTGACCATTTTCTTCGACAATTTCTTGGAGTTTAGTGTCAGTTAAGATGGTCATCCCTTTACGTTCCAAAATCAAACGAAGGTTCTTAGAAACTTCCGCATCCATAGCTGGAACGATACGGTCCATCATTTCGATAACAGTCACTTTTGAACCAAATGTCATAAAGGCCTGTCCGAGTTCGATACCAACAACTCCACCGCCGATAATTACGAGGCTTTCTGGCACTTCATTAATTTCAAGAATGTCGTCGCTGGTCATGACAAGTGGAGATTCCATACCAGGGACGTTAATCTTGCTGACTTTTGAACCACCAGCAAGGATGATTTTCTTAGTTTCAAGAAATTCTGAACCATTTACCAAGACATTCTTATCTTTAGTAATAGTACCGATACCCTTATGAACGTCAACTCCATAGCTACGAAGGAGTCCTGCAACACCACCAACAAGAGTATTAACAACTTTAGATTTAGTTTCTAAAAGTTTTTCCATATCAACAGTGAAGTTTAGATTTTCGATGACGATACCACGATTTGCTGCATGACCGATATTCTCGATAATTTCAGCATTATGGAGGTAAGTCTTAGTTGGAATACATCCGCGGTTCAAGCAAGTACCACCAAGTTCAGATTTCTCAACAAGAGCAACCTTACCACCTAATTGTGCGGCTTTAATAGCAGAAACATAACCAGCAGGTCCACCACCGATAACAACGATATCGTAAGCGTCATCGCTCTTACCATCATCGTTTGAAGCACTTGCTGTAGGTGCTGGGCTAGCTTCTGGTGCAGCACCTACAGCTGTTGGGATATTTTCCCCTTCTTCACCAAGGTAACCGATAACTTCAGTAACAGGGACAGTCTCTCCGTCACCTTTTAGGATAGCAATCAAATAACCGTCTTCTTCTGCTTCCAATTCCATGCTGACTTTGTCAGTCATGATTTCCAAAAGGATTTCTCCTTCTTTTACAAATTCTCCGACTTTTTTATTCCATTGGACGATTTGTCCTTCTGTCATATCCACGCCGGCTTTTGGCATAATTACTTCTAAGGCCATGTCTTCCTTCCTTTATCTATATCTTTATATCTTTAAAAATGACTACTCTTGTTCTTAAATCAACATTGAGATTGGATTTTCAATCAATTCTTTCAAATCCTTCATAAACTTGGCTCCAGCCATACCATCTACGACACGGTGGTCAATGGTTAATCCTAGGCTCATGATAGGACGAATCACAATCTCACCATTAACTACAACAGGTTTCTCAATTGTTGAACTGACACCAAGAATAGCTGAGTTTGGTTGGTTAATAATCGGACCAAAGGACTGAACACCAAACATTCCCAAATTACTGATTGTGAATGTTGAATTTTGAAGTTCACTTGGAGCCAATTTGCCATCCAATGTACGGCCAATAACATCCTTAAGGGCTACAACCAGTTCTGAAAGACTCATCTTCTCAGCATTGTAAACAACAGGTGTCATCAATCCATTATCCATCCCAACTGCCATCGCAAGGTTGACATAGTTATGAGTGATAATGGTCTTGCCATCTTCTGTCAATGAAGCGTTAATGTATGGGTGTTTCATAAGAGTCTTAATAACAGCAAGTGAAAGCAAGTCTGTAACGGTAATTTTCTTACCAGTTGCTTCCATGATTGGTTCAAGGACTTTCTTACGAAGGGCCAACATTTCAGTCATATCAACTTCATAGTTGAGGGTAAAGGTTGGCGCAGTTAGGTAAGATTCAACCATACGTTGGGCAATAACCTTACGCATTGGTGTCATTGGAATACGTTCAATTTCACCATAAGGAGTGATATTATCTGGAACTTCTTCCACTTTTTCGATTTGAGCAGGAGACTTGATAGTATCATTTTCAATATTTTCAGGAAGCAAGGCCAAAACATCCTTCTTCATGATTTTACCACGATGACCGGTTCCTTGGATTTCCCGCCAAGCAATGTTATGTTCGAGGGCAATTCGTTTTGCAAGTGGCGAAATGCGAACCACATTTGTATCTTTATAAGTTTCCACGTCTTCTTTGTGGACACGACCGTTTGCACCTGAGCCAGAAACGTCGTAGAGGTTGATCTCTAAATCATCCGCTAACTTTCTAGCTGCAGGAGTCGCTCTTAGCTTATCATCAGCCATGACCTCTCCAATTCTATACTAAGATATTAAGGACGTAGAGGACAATGAAAAAATAGGAGATTGACGATGTGTTCGATGAACACAAGGAAATCTATCTTTTTTTCGAAGACCTCCGTCCGAATTCAATTACATGATACAAAGGGCGTAAAAAAGCGATAGAAAAATAGGAAATCGACGATGGCTTCGATGAAGCCAAGGAGATTTATCTTTTTTCCGAGCTTTTAGCCCGTGTTCAACTCTACAAGTAACTTATACACGAAACGTGTCTCAAGTTACTACGGTTGCCGCTGTTAGGCGACCAACCTAGTAGACTTACTAATTCATTCGTCGAATATTATCGATTCGACTCACTCATGTCGCAACTTTATATACAACTTTCAATACAACTTGGATACAAAACATAACTCAAGTTACTAAAGTTAAAATCTCTAAAATTTACGTAATTTAATTTATGTAATATTATTCTTTGTTATAAGTTTTACGGATGGCGTCTTTGATGCTTTCAACTGTTGGAATCATTGCATTTTCTAAGTTTTGTGCATAAGGCATCGGCACATCTTCTCCTGCACAACGACGGATTGGTGCATCTAGATAATCAAATGCTTCTGATTCTGAAATAATAGCTGAAATCTCTCCGATATAGCCACTTGTTTTGTGGGCATCGTTGACCAGAACAACCTTACCAGTCTTCTTCACTGAGTTAATGATAATATCCTTATCAAGCGGAACAAGGGTACGTGGGTCAACAATCTCAACAGAAATTCCTTCTTCTGCTAATTCTTCAGCAGCTTGAACCACACGGCGAAGCATTTTCCCATAAGTAACAACTGTTACATCTGTTCCTTCGCGTTTGATTTCGCCAACTCCAAGTGGGATTGTGTAGTCTGGATCGACTGGCACTTCCCCTTTTTGGTTAAATTCTGACTTGTACTCAAGAATAATAACAGGGTTGTTATCACGGATAGAAGACTTAAGCAATCCTTTCATGTCCGCAGGTGTACCTGGAGCTACAACCTTAAGACCAGGAATGTGAGTAAACCAAGACTCTAGTGATTGCGAGTGCTGGGCTGCAGAACCAACTCCGTTACCAGCTGCGCATCGAACTGTCATTGGAACCTGACCTTTCCCACCAAACATATAACGTGTTTTAGCGGCTTGATTGACGATATTGTCCATGGCAATGACCGAGAAGTCCATAAAGGTCATATCAACGATTGGACGAAGTCCTGTCATGGCTGCTCCTGCTGCTGCTCCCGAAATGGCTGCTTCAGAAATCGGGCAGTCTCGAACACGTTCTGGACCAAATTCTTCGAGCATTCCAACAGAAGTTCCGAAGTCTCCTCCGAAGACACCGACATCTTCTCCCATCAAGAACACATTTTCATCGCGACGCATTTCCTCAGACATAGCAAGGATAATGGTGTCACGGAAGGACATTGTTTTTGTTTCCATTTTATCTCTTTCTCCTTAGTCTGCGTAAATATCTTCAAATGCTGATTCAAGCGGTGGGAATGGACTTTCTTCTGCGAATTTAACAGAAGCTTCTACTGCTTCCTTGACTTGCGCTTGGATTTCTTCCAATTCTTCGGCACTTGCAATAGTATTTTCAATGAAGTACTTGCGAAGGTTTTCGATCGGGTCTTTTTGTTTCCACAATTCCACTTCTTCACGCGTACGATATTTACCAGGGTCAGATGATGAGTGACCGAGCCAGCGATAAGTTACACTTTCAATCAAGACTGGGCCATTGCCACCACGAACATGGTCTACAGCTTTCTTAAATCCTTCATAGACATCGATGACGTTGTTGCCATCTTCGATAAACATTCCAGGGATTCCATATGCCGCACTACGTTGATGGATATGTTCTACATTAGTCATTTTCTTGATATCTGCAGAGATACCGTAACCGTTGTTGATGCAGTAGAAAATGGCTGGGAGTTTCCAGATAGAAGCCATGTTCACTGCTTCGTGGAAGACACCTTCGTTGGTCGCACCATCTCCAAAGAAGCAGACAACGATTTTTCCGGTATTTTGCATTTGCTGACTGAGGGCTGCACCAACAGCGATTCCCATACCACCACCTACGATACCATTGGCACCAAGGTTACCAGCATCAAGGTCGGCGATATGCATAGAACCACCTTTACCTTTACAGGTTCCAGTGTATTTCCCAAGGATTTCAGCCATCATTCCATTGAGGTCAATCCCTTTAGCAATAGCTTGCCCGTGACCACGGTGGTTTGAGGTGATCAGATCATCCGGATTGAGAGCCAACATAGCACCCACGTTAGCTGCCTCTTCACCAACAGAAAAGTGCGTCATTCCTGGCACTTTCCCTTTCTTTACTAATTGTGCAATTTTTAAGTCCATGCGACGGATTTCTTCCATCTTACGGAACATTTCGAGCAAAAGATTTTTATCTAAAGTTGACATCTTCTTGCCTTTCTAACTTTCTTCTTGCCTTACTATTTTACCGTTTTTGGAAAATACTGTCAAAGTTTTTCTCGAGGAAATTTCACAAAATAAAAAAGAAAACCCAATGAGAACAAGGGGTTTTCTTGATAAGTATATTTTTTCACAAACTTTTTATCGTTTAAATTTTGCTAAAGATTAAAATCTTTTCATAATCACAGTTAAACGCCAACGGTAGAGAGCACCACTCACAATCAGACTAATAATCAAACCAATCCAGTAAGAATAAGCGCCAAAATCTGTTAGGGAATCAAATACCATAGCCACTGGGATTGCTACGCCCCAATAACCAACCAAACCAAGGTAAAAAGGAATAACTGTATCCTTATAACCCCGTAAAATTCCCTGGAGCGGTGCCGCAAAGGTATCTGCTAACTGGAAGAAAAGGCTGTAAGTCAAAAAGCGTGCTGTCAAATCGATAAATTCTGGGTCGTTACCATAAAGACTAGCCACATTTCCTCGAAAAATGTAAAGGAAGGATAAGGTGAAGGCCGCAAAAATGAGGGCTGTCCATCTTCCTAAACCAATATAGGTTTTCGCATCATCAAATCGTTTGGCTCCCACTTCATAAGAAACGACAATGGCCATAGCCGATGAAATACTCATAGGAAAGGCATACATGAGAGTTGAAAAGTTCATAGCTGACTGGTGACTAGCGATAATCAAGGACGAGAACTTAGCCATAATCAAGCCAACCACGGAAAAGATAGCCACTTCCGCAAAGACAGTTCCCCCTATAGGAAGACCTAAACGAAGACCTTCCTTGATTTTATCCATATTAAGAGGAATGCGTTTCTCAAGGTGTAAGACTTTGAGCTTCTCCTGTTTAAATAAAACCAGAACAGAAATGCCCAGCAAGACCCAGTAGGCCAAGGATGTTCCTAAACCTGCCCCAGCCCCTCCCAGTTCTGGAACACCAAAGGCCCCATAAATCAAGAGATAGTTAAATCCACTATTGAGAGGAAGTAACAAAAGCATGAGATACATGGACAGCTTGGTCAACCCCAGCGAGTCCAGCAAGGAACGAATAACGCTAAAGAGCAACAAAGGAATAATTCCGATAGATAAAAACCAAAGATAGCGAACCGCTACTGCTGCAACTGGTGCTTCTAGTCCAATATGATTCAAGATTGGTGGTGCCAAGAAAAGTACCATCCCCAGTAAGAGCACAGATAGACCCAAGGCCAGATAGATGAACTGGTAAAAATCAGACGCAACTTCTTCCTTTTTGCCTCGACCAAGATGGTGACCAATGATGGGCACCAAGGCTGACACAATCCCTGTTAGGAAGGTAAAGAAAGGATTCCAGATACTGGTTGCCATAGACACACCAGCCAAATCCATGGTATTATACTGTCCAGTCATTGCAGTGTCAACAAAGGAGGCAGAATAATTTGCAAATTGGTAAATCAGGATAGGGAAGAAAATTTTTAAAAATAATACTAACTTCTCTTGTAAACACTTTGTCTTATACATACTTCTCTTTCTATTCTTCTGGTTTATCTAAACCAAAGAGTTTCAGACCATATTTTTTCAAACTTAGCGGAGGATTATTAGATTTTGAAGTAGTATGCCAACACGCACATGTACGACAATAATAACTTCTAACTAAGCCTCCATTATCATATTGAACCGCATGGTCGGCTTTTTCTTTAGTTTCATATTGAATTTTAGAACGATTGGCTGCGGGACAGTAAATTCCGCTATTAGATTTTGCTTGTCTCTCCCTACGTTTTCGAAAATAATTCATATTCTAACTCCTATCAAGCTTGATAGACGATTTGTCCCTTACAGATGGTATATTTGACCTGCCCTTTTAAGGTTTCACCGACAAATGGTGAATTGGCTGCTTTGGAAGCAAAATAGGAGTCAACAAGGCGGTCAGCCTTAGCATCGAAAATAGTGATATCTGCTGGACCATTCTCAGCCAAGTAACCTGCTTCAAAGTTGTAAAGCTTGGCTGGGTTGTAGGTCATCTTTTCTAGTAATTCCATCAAGGTCAATTCCCCAGCTTCCACCAAATAAGTCAAACCGAGAGACAGAGAGGTTTCCAAACCTGTCATACCAGATGGTGCTTTGGTGATATCCTCGACATTTTTTTCATCCGCATGGTGAGGCGCGTGGTCAGTCGCGATAACCGTGATGACGCCCGACTTGAGACCTTCGATAACGGCACGACGGTCTGATTCCAAACGAAGCGGCGGATTCATCTTGGCATTGCTACCTTGTGTCAAAAGGAGCGCTTCGGTCTTAGAGAAATGCTGTGGCGCTACTTCTGCTGTGACTTGCACTCCCAAACTTTGAGCGAACTCAACTACCTTGACACTTTCTTCCTTAGACAAATGCTGGATATGAACATGAGCCTTGGTCGCATAGGCAATCATGACATCACGCGCCATCATAGCATACTCAGCCACCCCAGTCGCACCACAAATATGGAAATGTTCTTTAGCGATATTTTCATTAAATCCAAGAATCCCATTCAAACCTGGATCTTCCTCATGAAGACTGATAAAGGTATTGAGCTTTTTGGCTTCTTCCATGGCTTCCTTGACAACGTTACTGCTTTCAAGCGGAATACCGTCATCAGAAAAACCAACGGCACCTGCTTCCAAAAGCGCCTTAAAGTCAGTCAAGTCTTGGCCATTAAAGTTCTTAGTAATGGTCGCAACCGTCTTGACATTAATCTTTTCCTTGGCAGCTGACTGAAGAACTTCTTGTAGGGTTTCTACGTCCGAAATGGTTGGACTAGTATTAGCCATCATGACAACCGTTGTAAAACCACCTGCAGAGGCCGCTAGGGCACCAGTATGGATATCTTCCTTGTGGGTCTGACCAGGTTCACGGAAATGAACATGAATATCGACCAAACCAGGCGCAACTACAAGACCAGTAGCATCAAGCACCTCTGCTCCTTCTTCCTTGATTTCAGGCGCAATTTTGATAATTTTCCCATCTTGAACCAAGACATCACACACTTGATCTAAACCAGACTTGGGATCCATTACACGACCATTTTTGATTAGTAGCATCTGCTTTCTCCTTTATTCATAGAAATCGACTTGGGTATCCAACAATTTATCCCCATCATAAACAAACTTGGCTGAAAAGAAGGGTTTGTCCTCTAAAAGCCACTCAACAAAGGTATGGTCACCTTCCCAAGTTGGCTTGCTCAAAACTTCATCATAAGGAACCCATTCAAGCGTCCCCTCATTGCAGTCAATCAACTCACCTTCAAACTCCGTCACCTTAAAAACATAGGTGTACCAGTCTAAATCTGGTGTAAATTCAGGAAAAGTGATAACACCTTTTAGAACCGGCTTGGCTTTAAGCCCTGTTTCTTCAAGGATTTCACGCGCCGCACATTCCTGAGGGGTCTCACCTCGCTCCAGCTTACCACCCACACCAATCCATTTGCCTTCATGGACATCATTGGGTTTCTTATTCCGGTGAAGCATGAGCAATTCTTTCCCGTTATCAATGTAGCAAATCGTCGCTAACTGAGGCATATTCTCTCCTTATCTAAGCCAATCGATTGGCTCTTGTCCTGTCTCTTCTAAAAAAGCATTGGCCTTGGAAAAAGGCTTGGAACCCCAAAATCCTCTATAAACCGATAAAGGACTAGGGTGGGCTGATTCGATAATCAAGTGGTGAGGATTGGTAACCAAGGCCTTCTTCTTGCGTGCATAAGCTCCCCAGAGTACAAAGACTACAGATCTGTCTATATTATTTACAACCCGAATCACAGCATCTGTAAATGGCTCCCATATCTGCCCAGCATGACCATTGGCCTGCCCAGCAGGAACCGTCAAACAAGCATTGAGAAGCAAGACTCCTTGCTCAGCCCAAGCTGTCAAATCATGAGATTTCTTAACACCGATATCATCTGACAATTCTTTCAATATATTTTGCAAGGATGGCGGAGCTGGGATAGAGTCAGGTACAGAAAAACTCAAGCCCTGCGCTTGACCTGGCCCGTGATAGGGGTCTTGCCCTAGAATCACCACCTTAACTTCTTCAAGCGGTGTTGTCAATAAAGCCTGAAAGACCTTTTCCTGGGGTGGATAAATAGTTCCCCGAGCATAGACCTGCTCCATAAACTGATTGATTTTCCCGAAATAACCCTCAGGTAATTGCTCCTTAATCAAAGCATGCCAAGACGAGTGTTCCATAGCCAACTCCTTCGTTTTTACTGCCTCTATTATAGCAAAAAGTGGCTTTCTAAACCACTTTTTACAGTTTATCTAAACAATCCAGCAAGTCTTGATAAGAATGGACTTCGTAAGTCGGCTGGGCTTGTGTGTGATTTTCAACACGATGAGGATTGTACCAGATAGTGTCAATTCCAGCATTATTACCACCTTGAATGTCGGCGGTTAGAGAGTCTCCAATCATCAGCGTCTTTTCTTTACTAAAACCTGCAATCTGTTGGCCAATCTTTTCATAAAAGAGAGCATCTGGCTTTTGTGTTTGCAATTGTTCAGAGATAAAGACCTGATTGAAATAAGGTGCTAGACCAGACTGAGCCAAACGCCCTGTCTGGATAGCAGTAATACCATTTGTCGCAGCATACAGCTCATAATCTCGCTCGATAAGGCTATCCAAGAATTCATGAGCGCCTGAAAAAGTTTGCCCCTGCTGGGCAAGGTAAAATTGGTAACGCTGGGCTAGAAAACTACCGTTTTTCTCCAGCCCAAAATGAGTAAATAAACGAGAAAAGCGCGTGTTAACCAGCTCTTGTTTACTGATTTTCTTTTGCTCCAAGTCCTTCCAGAGAGCCTTGTTCATAGGAACATAATAGTCTTTATAAGCCTGAATATCTGTAACCCCTTCTTCTTTTAGAAGTTGCGTCAAAGCCACATCCTCAGCAGCATCAAAATCAAGCAAGGTATGGTCAAGGTCGAAGAGTAAAACTTTGTAGGGCAATTTGAGAGTTTTCCTTTCTAGTTGGTATATGTTGTTAAACTATTTGAATAACGTAATTTAGTTGTCCAACAAAAGTAATGAAAAATGAAATAGGGTTAAATTATGCAAAATAAAAATATCTAAGTTGGCATCTCTAACAGGTTGATTGACAGAATCTTAAATTATCTTCTTGTTGCTCAGTAATATTTTCCATAAATTCATCTTATCACAACACTTATTTTACACCATATTATTTAATCGTTAAGAAAATTAATTAAAGACTCATTTAACTCTACTATTTGTTCTTTGTTCATACCTTTGATTTTCTTCTGATACACTATATCAAATTCAGTCATTGATAATTCAATTGGTTCTCCAATTAAAAAATTACTACTTACATTATAAAAATTGGACAATCTTTTCAATATCTTATTGTTTGGAAACTTCCCTGTTTCCTCTATATTTTTGTAAGTTGATTCAAGACACTTACAAACTTTGGCTACATCACTAAACTGAGAGTTATTTGTTTCTCTCAATAACTTGAGCCTATTACTAATTCTTCTCAGATTTCGTCGTTTCTCCCAATTAATCAATTCTTGAATTTCTGTATAAATTTCTTTGTTTTTTATCACCACGAAAAGTAAATGTTTCTTTACTCTTGTAATGGCTTGAAAAATACCATTTGTTCCCAAATATGGATAGTAGAATCCTGTCGGCCTAAATACTAGTTTATTTTCAATATAGATCGTCCTATCATCAATTGGTATAATCACATTTTCATATTCTCGTCCAATGACCGTGAAGCCATCTTTAGAATCTGATTTAATCTTTTCATTATAAGTTGTCCCAGTGGCTTTAGTTTTATAGGAGGCAACTTCTATTGATTCATAATTTTCATCTCGTTCCATTACTTCAATAAAGTATCGAGCTCTAGTCACGCTATCAAAATATACAGCATTTACTTTTGGAAATTCTATAGGCTGTAAACCATTACGATCTTTTTCGAACAATTTTAAAATAAAAGTCGAAAGCGACTCGTCCGTTCTAACTTTTTCCTTTAAATCAAATTTCTGTACACCTACTATATTTTCCAATTTTTGTTCTACATTTAAACTATTCTCTTCATACTTTAAAGTTTGAGCTTTATCTACACAAAAAATTAATTTAGCAGGACTCTCTATAACCCTATTGTAGTTTTCTTCGTATAATCGTTGAGACTCATCAAGCAATATGTAATCAAAATTCTCTATGGTCAGACTTTGTAATTGTTTAATATGTATAAATTTAAAATCTACTTGATTATCAATTTCAATGGGGTTTTCTAGAATTGAACAAAATATTAACAATACTTTACTTCCTAGCTTAGTTAATTTATCAGCTAAGTCAAATAATACAAGTGTTTTACCAGTTCCAGCTCCTCCTTTAATCATGCTCACTTTCTTAGCAGTTGATAAAATATCCTGTACTATTTTCTTTTGCTCACTATTTAAAAAATACCTATGATCAATGAATCTTTTAATATCTGAGTATGGAGATACAATAAGACTGTCAGCATCTAAATCGTCCAGCAAATTGTTTTCAAGATAGTCTAGAGATATTAAATTACATAAAATATCTATTGTTACTTTTGTCAAACTTTCATTTGAAATTGTAAACAACTCTTTTGTTTCACTTACGTATGTGAATGTATAAATTTCTTTCTCAGTATCTACACAGCCTAATACAAACTTATGCCTTATTAATTGATCTTTAATTTCTTCATCTGGAATTCTCTCACTCTTCAATTCAATATTCAATATACTGTCATTTGAAAACCTCAATAAATCAAATTGTTCTCGAAATCCTATTTCAACTTTTTTATCCAAATAATATCCAGATAATTTCTTTGTTTCAACCCCTGCTTGACGCTCTATATTATTAAATATATGAGAAGCAATTTCGTTAACATCAGCGTATTCCTGTTCCTGCATACTTTCAATGTTGTTTATATATTAGACTTGTTCGGTAACTAAAAAGTGGTATACTAAAGCTATGGAAACAACATACGAAAAAGCCTTAAAATTAAACTCAGAGAATTTCAAATTGTTGATAGGTGTTAAAAAAGCGACGTTTCAACTGATGCTTGATTGTCTCACTGACGCTTATCAAGAGCAACACCGAAAAGGAGGACGCCCACGCCGTCTAAGTATGGAAGACCAACTTATCATGACCTTGCGCTACTTACGCT
>NZ_SPGF01000033.1 GCF_005844455.1 Streptococcus mitis
TAGCAAGACCTCTTTTTAGTGTACTCAAAATTTGGGTAAACAATATCTCATTCAATTTTTACTTTTTTTCAAACTTTCTCCTCTCTTAGATTATTCGTAAGAGGAAGAAAAAACAGTCGAAAATTTCTTTTCAACTGCTTATTTATTTGCAAAATAGTCTTCCTTGGTCAAGACATAATGAACTATTGTGACGATTCGTCCTGGTTCTTTATTATCCATTCTGGCATAGGGTTCTTCGTGGGAAAAGCGCATACCTGATTTCTCCATGACCTTTCCTGATGCGGGATTGTCCTTGTCGTGAAGAGCGGTCAACTTGTTCATTCCAATCTTCTCAAAAGCGAGTTCAATCACGGCACGATTGGCTTCTGTCGTCAATCCTTGATTCCAATACTTTTGGTTGATAATGTAACCAATAGCTGCCTTCTTAAGAACAGGATCAATCTTATGCAAATCAATGGTTCCGATAAACTGGCCAGTGCTTTTTAGTTCGATTCCCCACCGTCCCAAGGGATTAACCAAGTAAAACTGAGCGATGTTGTTCTTGGTTTCTTCTAGGCTCTGATTTGTTGGAAAAGTGTAGCGTGTATTTTCTCTGTCCGAGGCATACTCAAACATTTCTTCCGCATCATCCAAGGTTACAGGTCTAAGCAATAAACGCTCCGTTTCTATATACGGATACTGGGAAAATTTTACAAAAATTGATTCCATAGGTTTCCACCACTTGAAAAGTTTCTAACTAATATAAGGATATTGAATGAAATATTTAAAAAGCAAATTTATACTTAGTATTGAGATAACTTTAATTACAAAAGAGCTATCCTTCAGACAGAGGTTGAGACTCTAATTCTTCACTCTCTTCATTCTTGACAGGTGCTGGTTCATAAGCTCGGATAATCTGAGCGACAACTGGATGTCGAACCACATCCTTGGCTAAAAAATGAACAAAGTCAATTTGGTGAATGTTCTTGAGCTTTTCTTGGGCATCAATCAAACCGGACTTGACATTACGCGGCAGGTCAATCTGACTGATATCTCCATTGACAATCATCTTAGAATTAAAACCTAAACGCGTCAAGAACATCTTCATCTGCATGATAGTCGTATTTTGTGCCTCATCGAGAATGACAAAAGCATCGTCCAATGTCCGTCCACGCATGTAGGCAAGGGGCGCAATCTCAATGATTTCACGCTCCATGAGACGGGTGGTCTGGTCTTTTCCTAAAATCTGATACAAGGCATCGTAAACAGGTCGAAGATAAGGATCCACCTTCTCTTTGAGATCACCCGGAAGAAATCCAAGACTCTCTCCTGCTTCAACGGCTGGACGAGTTAGGATAATTCGCTTGACTTGCCCACGTTTAAGGGCCGTCACCGCCAAGGTCACTGCAAGAAAGGTCTTCCCTGTCCCTGCAGGCCCAATTCCAAAGGTCACATCATGCTGTTTGACACTGTCCACATAAAGCTTTTGACCCAAGGTTTTGACACGAATAGGTTTCCCAGTATTATCCTTGATGATTTCTTCTTCGTAAAGGGCGACAAACTTATCAATTTCATCGTTTTTGACCATGCTAATAGCCGTCACCACATCTGGCGTTCCAACCGTCATTCCACGATTGACCAAGACCATCAAGGCTTGGATAACCTGACGGGCTTCTTCACATGCAGCTTCTTCTCCCAAAACCTGCACAATCTCCGTACGGGCATGAATGACCACATCAAGCTCTTCTTCCATCAAACGAAGATGGCGCTCATTGGAACCAAAAAGATGAAACAGGTCATCTGGATGACTCAGTTGAATGTCAATTGAATGTTCCTTCAAATAAAGAACCTCTCTAATCCTTTTATTTCTTTTTATTATAGCAAAGGGATGGATAAATTACTAGCCCAAACCCAATGAATAAAGTCTAGTGTTCTAAGTATTCTTGCCAGATAGCGTCAAAGTCCCCTAGGTTAAAAGAGAAACTGGCATGCTCCTCCAAAAAGCGACTCACCTCATCAAAATCATCTGTGTGTTTTGGGAAGGCTGACTCTTCAAAGGCAAGGTCTGCTAAGATGGCTTTAGGACTGTTACTTTTAGGATTACGCTCAGTCATGAGCCAAATGTAAAATGATTTTCTCATATGCCAGCCTAAATCAACTCTGTCCCAAACTGGTCTTGCTTGATTTTACCAGCCTTCATCAAGCCACCAAGTGCTTTCTTGAACTGACCTTTAGAAATGCCAAAGGTTGCCTTGATATCATCAGGAGATGACTTATCATTTAAGGTCATGAAACCGCCATTGCTTTCCAAGTAGGTCAAAATCATCTGAGCATCGTTTTCCAACATTTCAAAGGAACGTGGTTTGAGAGAGAGATTAAGAGTACGGTCCACTTCACGGAAACCAATGACACGCGCATCTAGCACTTGTCCCAAACGTGGCTCTGTGTAGCGCTCACTTGGGTGGATAAAACCAAGCATGTTATTCTCTGGCAGATAGACAAAGGTCCCTGACAGCTTGGGACGGTAAACAATGGCTGGCCAGTTTTGGTTCTGCATGTTGTTGTAAGCAGGACGAGCCAGACGTTGGAAGTCTTCCTGATACGCCAAAAGTCCCCAGATTCGGTCTTTCTTGTCCACTTCAAGACGGATGTAAAGTTTATCACCCTTCTTAGGCCAGAGTTCCTTGAGCTCAGGGAGGATATCGAGTGACACAACGATTTCCTTGTCAGGTAACCCTGTATCTACAAAGACTCCCAAGTCCTTACGAACCTCTGTGACACGTCCCCAACCACATTGGTCCTGAGTGGCAGTCACTTCTAAGGTGGTCAAGCGGAGCTTTTGCTTCATATCTGTATAGGCAAAACCTTTAACCGTATCCCCTACTGTATGTTGTCCTTCTTCCTTGGCAAGCGCATAGGTTTGGCCATCCTTTTGCACAAAGTAAAAATGGTCATTTTCATCGATGATGAGTCCAACGATAAAACTTGCAAGATTTGTATTCATATTTCCTTCTTTCGAATAAAACTCAGCCAGCAATGCCAACTGAGTTTTTCTGTTTATTTTAGACTTCCAAAAGTTCTTTCTCTTTGTTGGCAGTCATGTCGTCGATGTGTTTGACAGCATCGTCTGTTACTTTTTGAATATCTTTTTCAAGAGTCTTCAATTCGTCTTCAGTGATTTCTTTTGCTTTTTCTTGTTTTTTAGCTTCATCCATAGCGTCACGACGGATATTGCGCACAGCCACTTTAGCATTTTCACCGACCTTCTTCACTTCTTTAGCAAGGTCACGACGAGTTTCTTCTGTAAGAGCTGGGATAACCAAACGGATTACAGAACCATCGTTAGCCGGTGTGATACCAAGATCAGAAGCGTTCAAGGCACGTTCGATGTCTTTCAATGAAGACTTGTCAAATGGTGTTACCAACAAGACACGCGCTTCTGGAATCGTAATTGAAGCGATTTGGTTAAGAGGAGTTTCTACTCCATAGTATTCTACATGTACACGATCAAGCAAGCTTGCATTGGCACGACCGGCACGGATACCACCAAATTCACGAGCAAGTGATTGGTGAGACTGGGTCATTCTCTCTTTAGCTTTTTCAATAATTGCGTTAGCCATAATCTTTCTTATTCCTTTTCTTCGATATTATTTGAAACTGTTGTTCCGATATTTTCACCAAATACGACACGTTTGATGTTGCCTGGTTGGTTCATGTTAAAGACAACCAAGTCAATGTCGTTGTCCATAGAGAGGGTTGAAGCTGTTGAGTCCATGATACGAAGACCTTTATTGATAACATCACGGTGAGTCAATTCTTCAAACTTAACGGCTGTCTTGTCTTTCTTAGGATCGGCATTGTAAACACCATCAACCCCATTTTTAGCCATAAGGATGGCATCCGCTTCGATTTCAGCTGCACGAAGGGCTGCTGTTGTATCTGTTGAGAAGTAAGGTGAACCAATACC
This sequence comes from Streptococcus mitis, assembly GCF_005844455.1. GTDB lineage: Bacteria > Bacillota > Bacilli > Lactobacillales > Streptococcaceae > Streptococcus > Streptococcus mitis_BF. Next base: position 3,947 of record NZ_SPGF01000033.1, read on the forward strand.
AGCACCAAAGATAACAATACGGCCCTTTTCAAGATGGCGAAGAGCACGTCCACGTACATAAGGTTCTGCCACTTGTTGCATGGCAATGGCAGTTTGCACACGCGTATCGACGCCAACTTGCTGCAATGAATCTGCCATCACCAGAGCATTCATAACAGTCCCAAGCATTCCAGTGTAATCTGCCTGAACGCGGTCCATTCCTGCTTCTGCAGCAGGTTCTCCACGCCAGAGATTTCCTCCACCAATAACAAGGGCAATTTCGATACCTAAGCTATGAACTTCTTGAATCTCTTTTGCGATTGTTTGAACTGTCTGGATATCAATCCCTACGCCACGTTCACCGGCAAGGGCTTCACCTGATAACTTGATTAAAATACGTTTATACTTGGGATTCGCCATTTTTACTCTCCTTTTTTTATCCTACCTATTTTATCACAATTTCTAAGATTTTTATAGTATCATGGGCAATTCTTTCAAAAAAATTAGACCGTTAAAAATTCTTCTAAGTCGCTAAGGGCACGCTCTGCAATTTTTTCATAACGAGCCTTCTTATCGCGGATACGCTCACCTTCCAACTCCTTGATAATCCCAAAATTGACATTCATTGGTTGGAAATGTTTGCTATCAGCGTGAGTGATGTAATGAGCCAGACTTCCGATCGCTGTGGTCTCTGGGAAGATAGCTTCACTTTCACCCTTGAAGAGTCGAGCCGCGTTAATACCTGCAACTAAGCCTGATGCTGCCGATTCAACATAGCCTTCCACACCCGTCATTTGACCAGCAAAGAAGAGATTTGGTTGCTTCTTAGAACGGTAGGTCTGTTCCAAAAGATTTGGTGAATCCATGTAAGAATTGCGGTGCATGACACCATAACGAACAAACTCCGCATTTTCAAGACCTGGAATCATTTGGAAGACACGCTTTTGTTCTCCCCATTTGAGGTGGGTCTGGAAACCGACGATATTGTAGAGGCTACCAGCCGCATTGTCCTGACGAAGTTGAACAACCGCGTACGGCGTTTTGAACTCGCCGTCACGAGGTCCTGTGTAGTCGTCTGGATACTCAAGCCCCACTGGCTTCATAGGTCCATAAAGCATGGTTTTAATGCCACGTTTGGCCATGACTTCGATAGGCATACATCCTTCAAAGTACTTTTCTTTTTCAAAGGAATTGAGCGGTGCTTCTTCCGCATTGACCAAAGCTTCATGGAAATCCATAAACTCTTGCTTAGTCATAGGCGCGTTGAGGTAGGCTGCCTCTCCCTTATCATAACGAGACTTGAGATAGACCTTGCTCATATCAATAGTGTTGACATCGATAATAGGCGCTGCCGCGTCGTAGAAATAGAAGCCATCGCCATCATTAAGGGCATGAATTTTTTCAGCTAGGGCATCGCTGGTCAAAGGACCAGTAGCGACCACAGTAATAACGTCAGTTGGCAATTCTGTAATTTCATCACGCACCACTTCAATCAAGGGGTGGTTGGCAACTTTTTGGGTCACCATTTGGGAGAAACCATCACGATCCACCGCAAGGGCACCACCTGCGGGAACTCGTGTAGCTTCAGCAGATTCCAAAATGACTGAACCCAAGCGACGCATTTCTTCCTTGAGGAGACCCACTGCATTTGTCAAAGCATCCCCACGAAGGGAATTGGAACAAACCAACTCTGCAAAATTGTCTGTTTTGTGTTGAGGGGTAGGCTTTATACCACGCATTTCATAAAGTTTAACTGGAATACCACGTTCTGCGATTTGGTAGGCTGCTTCAGAACCTGCCAAACCAGCACCGATAACATTGATATAAGATTGAGACACGACACTAATACCTCTTTGGGAGTGTGAAGACAAGCTTCACATGAAAAAAGCCAATCGGATTTACTTCGCTTTCGAGTTTCTTGGCTCAAACTGAAAAAGTCCCCCGGACTTTTTCACTCCCACAAATCTTTCTAATTTTTTCTTCTACTAGTATAACAAAAAAAGGGAAGAAGGCAAACTTCCCTGTTTAGTCATTTTCTTGATGTAAAGAGATAGTGAGTATTCCAATTAAAAATCAATTATATGCTACTCTATAAAATCTTTTCCACGTAACGGATCAATAGGGACTGTTATTCTATCTCTTGCTATAACCGTATTATCTAAAACAGCATAACATTCAACATAGTGGTCTCCTTTAAACTGAGAATCTTCGTGATGTTTTATTTTACCTGAAAAAATAGCACCACGCTCACAATTTCTTCTAATCGCCTCAGCTCCAATATTTCTTACTTTCCAATAATATTTAACATCAGACAAAAGATTATCTGGAATATCTGATTGTATAATTTCAAAATCAAGAGATTTTCTATTTTTAATCTTAAATCTACTCTTTAAAAAGTCTGAAAGAAGTGCTTTTCGAAAACCATACTGAGTAATTTCACACTCCAAAACAATATTATATCGGATATCAATATTAAACAATTCATCAATAAATTTTTCATTCGAAGCTCGATTTGTGGTAGAAGTGGATTGAGCGAATTTTCTACCAAATAGCTGTCTATAAACTTCAGTAAGTTTCTCTTCTGAAGCGTCTTCTATTTTCTTGAGAGCCTGCTTAGCTTTATTGATAAATTTTGCTCCATCATTATTATAAATCTTTTGATTACTACCTAAAGCATACCAATACTCTCTATTTTTATCTTGACTTGAAAAATATTCAACAATATCTTTCAAGAGAATATTATAATCAGAGTAATATATTTCAGAAATACCTTTATCATCAATAAAATCAGATATCAAAGCATCTATCAACAGCCCCTTAAATGAAAAGCCCATATGATTTTTCCATCGTCGTATGAGTCTTGTTAAGTTAGAGAAATGATTATTAAAATTCGAATTTAAAGATTTGCATTTTTCAATTTCAGGCTTTGGTTTAGTAGTTTTCCAAGAACCTCCGTTACGAGAATCAGGATATTTAAAATTACCATCAGATTGTTCGAAAGCTGGAACTAACTCAATTTTTCCACCATCTGAAAAATCAATAACAACGACCTGTCCGTCTCCTTTTATTTTTGTATTTGGGTATCTTTTTAGTAATTCGTTTTTTATTTCCTGTAGAAGTGCTGATTGACCATTACCCTCATAAGAATCAAATCGTCTATACACTTCTGAGGGTAGTGAAAAAATATAATCAAAATCACTAACATTTCGAACAGCCGTCGTTCTCCCCACACTACCAACAATCAAACCATTGTCAATTTCTTCATCTGCAAGATCATCTAAGGAATAGTATTTTCGATTAAGTCGTTTCGTAATCTCTTTTAATCTATTCTTCCATTTTTCCCATTCCTCGTCCGTCATGGGGAGTTCATCTTCGCAAAATTCTTTAAAATCATTAGATAAAGACATTACTCTTCCTCCTTAATTTCCATCAATTCTTTTGGAATAAAGTATCTATAATCTTCCTCATAATCATTATCTTTTCTCGATTTTATTAGTTTTGAAGCCTTGGATACATTTTTGGGAGAAGCATTAGAAAGTTGACTATAAGTAGCATCTCTTCGAAATTTTAATTCTTCGAAAGATTCTTGGATTTCACTGGATGGTTTTCCATTGTAAACCACCTCAGATAAAAGAATTTCAGCTAACACTCTAAGATTCCAAAGCTCATCAACAGATTTCCTCTCCAAAGCTAGTCGTTCCTCAAAGTTAAACTCCTTGGTGATGCTAAAAATTATTGTAGTGACTAATGATAAAAATGCTGTAACAAGCTTTATCCAATATTCATCAAACCAAAGTATTCCAACTAAGCCAGAAGAGACAACTCCAGAAATGATTATTGTTGCTATTCTAAACCATCGAATATAGCTTTCTAACTCGTCAATTCTAACCGCATGAATTTTGTGAGTCCAACCTACATTTACTATAAATTTTTTAAGTTGAAAGTGTAATTTTTCTTGATTTTTCGACATTAAACCTCCTCCTTACTATTTTTGCTTATCTTGGTATGTTTCCCAAACAAATGACACTACCGTTAATGCAGATCCTACAACAACTGAAGCATACCTTGGTGGCAATTCTATAAAGTTAGCTCCCTTACCATGACCATCACCTTTATCATTTCTAAGACTGTTAATACCCTTGATAATTTGATTCAAACCACTTAGAACTATCTTTACATCTTGATTATTTTTTGCTGAAATATTTTCATTAGAATCCAAGTTTAAAAATTTAAAGACTTTCTTTTGCAAAGTTGCAATATCATTAGAATTAGAATACTCAATTTTTTCATGGTCTAAAATATGTTTAAAACATGATTCCAACAATTCCTTAGCTTTTCCAATAGCGTCCGCTGGAGAGCGAGAAATCATTTCATTCATAATCCCCATTTGCTTATCTATATAGTCGCTATCAAAATAGTCAGATAAAGATTCAGCAACATTATTTAAGTAGGCCATTTGTGAGACTTCATACTTCGAAAGTCTCTCTTTCAATTTCAATGCCTGAGAGTTCCTCTCTTCAGTTTTCTCGTAATATGAGTCAGGAAGGTCTTCATAATATCTAAGTAAATCTAAAGCTAATTTTAAAACCAGTTCATCTGGTTCGTTATCTACAAAAACCTGTAAAGCTTTCCCTTTTGAACCTCCATATTTCTCTTGAATATTTACTCCTACTGAATTAAAAGTAAAATTAGCAAAAGTAGAGTTAGAAAAATTTAATACATAACCGTCACTATTAAAAAATACTTTTATAAAACTCTTATCTTGAAAATTTAATTCCATATCAAGTTCCCTAGATTTAAAACATCAACTCGCTTCAAACAAATCCAGTTGACCAAAACTTTCTTCGAGTTTCTGTTGTTTTGCAATTACATCACTATTTCGTAAATCTGACACTAACTTTTCAGCAATATACCACATCATTACTGGTGGAATAGCATTCCCCAGCATTCTATATTGAGCACCTTCTGAACCAAGCAATTCATAGTTTTCTGGAAACGACTGAATACGTGCAACCTCTCTTGGAGTATAGCGACGGTAACGTCCATTTTCTAACAAAACAGGGTCAGTGCTATTTAAGGATACTTTTGCTAAATGAGAACTAACCGTATTACTCGGCTGTTCAATGTCTTGTGCTCGTCCTTTATTCATTTTTTTGCCAGATTTACTATTTAGCATTCCTTGCACAGCCCTCTCGCTAAAATAATACTTTTCATCAATATCTTGCTGAAGAATTACTTTTAGTGGTGTATAATCTTCTACATTTTGAATAGGCTCTTCAGGAAATTCAAAAGTAAAATTCAAATCCTTTCGAATACCAACAATAAACACACGCTCTCTCTTTTGCGGAACGCCGTATTTGGTGGCTACGCAAAGTTTATAAGAAACATTATAACCAGCTTTTTCGAACTCTTCAATAATTAGAGGAAAGGCTTCTTTATTGTTTGCAGACAAAATTCCCTTAACATTTTCGGCAAAAAATGCTTTTGGTTGATGAGCTTTTAACACTCGCACCATCTCAAAAAACAATGTTCCTTTTTCGTCTTTTATTCCTAAGCGTTTCGGATTTTGAGCACTAACAGAAAATGATTGACAAGGAAAACCTCCCGTTAAAATATCGAAAGATGGGATTTCATCTGATTTTATTTCTCGGATATTTCGATTGTCTGGAGTAACACCAAAATTCTTTTCAAACATTTTATTGGCACTGTCTTCAATATCATTTGCATAGACAATCTCAATTTGATTATCAGCATAATGTTTACCTAAAAAATCAAATCCACCAGCAAAACCAATATCCGTTCCACCCCCTCCACTAAAAAGAGAGGCAATTTTTAGTTTCTTCAAATTAAATTCTCCTCAAAGCCAACCGACGGTGAAAAACGGACATCATATCCATCTTTTCTCTCAATCAGAAGCATCTTCTCATTTTTGACTAACTCATACAAATTCTTGATAATAAACAATTTTTTGCTATGTTTAGAAATCTGCAAACGATAAATATAGTATCTATCACGCACAGATTTAGCAGTTCGCCATTCGTTTGGTGTGATATGAAACGAATTAAAAGTAATAGAAGCATTGCTGACAGTTGTTTTGACTTCAATATACTTTCTCAGCTCAGAATCATCACACTCAAAAGATTGAACATCGTAGCCGACACCAAACTGTGTTGGAATAAAATTCACCAGATGGAGCAACTGTTCTTGCCCATGTTCTCGTAATTTTTGTTTTTCATGATTGATAACAATAGCTTCTCCCGAACTCCCTACAACAGCGGTAGATATTTTCTCGCTGTATTCGATGTGTTCAGTTAGATGTCCGATAATATCTGTTTTCTCTTCAGTAAAATCAATATCACTTGGAAGGTAGAGATTAAAGTTTGTCCTAAAATCAATATCTCCTAAATCACGATTGACATATTCGAACCAAGCACTTCTAAAATTTCGAACATCTTCAATTGTTGTAGAAGCATTTCCAATAAATTGAGCATAGCCATCAAAGGTAGCATCTGATTGCAAAAAGTCATTTATTGCTTGCTCTTCCATAGAATTTATTTTATACCTACCACCTTGAACAGTTAGTAAACTCGCTATAACCATGTAATCTAAAATATCTTTGGCATATCGAATAACATCTCCTTTAGTATCGTAAGCTACTTTAGACGCTCTATTCTCTTTGATACGATTCCATATTTCCAAAACAGGCTCTCTATCACGAGTACATCTCAAATCATTAAAGATACAATGGGCGACTTCTTCATCGGTGAGGTAAATAGTTTTTTCTTCAGCTTGTGAGGCTTCTGTAAATAGTTCCAGTAGATACTGAGCTGGCTTAAATTGAACTCCGATTTGACAAAGTTTAACAATCTCGTTATCTTTTAGATGCCCACCAGGATATTCAAAATTATACAAAAAGGTTTTAAAAAAGCGAATAAGGTCTTGGTCTTCAATCAATTCCTTAGCCCTATTTCCTGAATAGACAAAGCCTTCTTTCTCAATCATCATTCCAAACAAAGAAGAAATCTCTGTTCGCCAGTTATTGATTGTTTTCTCTGTTTTATCTGCATTTCCTGCATATTGTTTGATAATGTCATTTAGTTGCTGACTAAATTCCTTTTTAGGCAATATTCCCAAATAAGAAATATTCGTTGCCATATAAACAAGTACATTTTCGACATCATTTTTAAAACGAGGTCTTGGGTGATGTAGTCTAAAATAATATTTCTCTGGAACTTGATACATAGTTACTCTTCGTTATTTTTTAAATATTTCAGTAAATTGTTTGCAATCTGCTGAGCCATTAAAGGAGGAACAGCATTACCAACTTGTCTAAATTGCTGTGTTTTACTTCCGTAAAAGATAAAATCATCTGGAAAAGATTGTAAACGAGCAGATTCCCTCACTGTTGGCACACGATTATACTTATAGTGGAAATGATGTCTATGCCCCGTATCAATCGTAGGAGCTGGCTTCCAACTAGCAAATCGTGTCCAAGCGACATTAAATTTTCTTGTTTCTCGTAATTCCTCTGGGAGATTTTTATAATTTCCACCGTCAGGGACAAGGGCAATTGTACTTATCACTTTTTCTGAATGCTTGGCTGCAACGTGGTTCAAAACCACGTTTGAACGTTTTCGCATTAGTTTTTGATAGTCATTTTGTGGTTCTGAAACATAAGACATTTCTATCTCGCCAAGTTCATTTTCTAATGTTGGTAAATCAGAAATTGCCATCTCTGTTGTAATGATTGTTCCCAATGCTTCAGGATATTCAAATCCATCATTCCTCGTCCCCACAAAAATAACACGTTTTCTATTTTGAGGAACTCCATAGTCAGAGGCCAGCAACACTTTAAACTGAACCTTATAACCCATTTTCGAAAATTCTTCTATGATAGTATCTTTTATTTGCCCTGTAAACAAACTAACAATCCCAATCACATTTTCAATGACAAAAGCAGTTGGCTGTATTTCTCGAACCAATCGAATATAAGACAAATAAAGTTTGTTCCTTGGATCATCAAATTTTCTAGGTCCAGAAAGCGACATCCCCTGACAAGGGGGACCACCTACAATTATGTCAATTTTTTGTTCTCCAATTATTGGTTTTATATCTTCCTCATAAGATATATTCGCAATATCTCCACATAATATTTCTGAATTCTGATGATTTTTTTGAAAGGTTTCTAAGGCTTTTTCATCATTATCAATTCCTAATAGAACATTAAATCCAGCCATCTCGAATCCATAAGATAGACCACCTGCTCCTGAAAATAAATCTACAATGTTATATTTTTTCAACTGATAAACTCCACACTATTTTCTCATATATAATTATACCATACTGCGTACTTAAAAATAATTCTAATAGAGTACATTATATATATTCAACGTAAACTGAATGAACATTGTTTTTATTTATTCACTACTCAATCAATTCTATGATTTAGACTCCGAATATTATCATCACTAATTAAGTTAAACAGAAACAGACAGAATTATTAAATCCTGTCTCCCTTTATTGTTTTTCTTCCCAGTCGTGGTAGGCCCCGTAGAGTTGGCTTTTGTTCCACTGGTAAATCTTAGCAACTTCCTTAATGGCTTGATTTTTCTTCATACCTTGCTGAATACGGGCTTGGATTTCTGAAAACAAGTCCTCCTCGTCTTTTTCCTCCACATCTTGGCTGGCACCTTCAACGATGAGAAGGCATTCTCCCTTGAGTGGATTTTCAGCGATGCTTTCTAATAACTCAGAGATAGCACCTCGTTGGTACTCTTCATAGATTTTGGTCAATTCTCTGACCAAGACGACCGAGCGGTCACCGTAGACTTCTAGCATATTTTCTAGCGTATCCGCCACACGATGGGGCGATTCGTAGAAAATTTGTGTTTCAGGATAGTCTTTTTTTGAGTCGAAAAATTGCTTTTGCTGCCCTGATTTTCTCGGTAAAAAGCCGTAAAAGATATGTGGCTGTGGCGCTAAACCACTGGCAATCAAGGCAGAAATTCCTGCAGAGGCACCTGGAACTGTGACAACCGCAATTTCTTCCTCAATAGCTGCCTTAACCAAATCATGACCAGGGTCCGAGATACTAGGCAGACCCGCATCGGATACCTGAGCAATACTTTGTCCTGCTTTCAGGAAACCAATAAAATCCGGAATTTTTTCCTTGGCATTGTGCTCATGAAAACTGATCTGCTTAGTGGAAATGTCAAAATGCTTGAGCAACAGACCTGTATTGCGCGTGTCCTCAGCTGCAATCCAGTCCACTTCTTTCAGGGTTTGGATAGCACGAAAGGTCATATCATCTAGATTGCCAATCGGCGTTGCCACTAGATACAGCTTGCCATAGGGAGACTGCCCCTTAAAACTTTTTTGAATCTGCATGCCTACTCCCTGTATAACAACTCGTCACAGAACATACATTCCTCGTCCTGCTCTCGACGTTGTCCATAAAAATCATTACATACGTGAAAACCATCTTTATAAATTCGACGTACACTTTCACGAACATGCTTAGCCTTGACAGGAGCGTCTGCTTCCACCTCACCCAAGCGTTCGCGCAACTTACTATTTTCTAAACGAAGAGCTGTATTTTCCTCTACCAGACTCTTGAGATTTTTCTTGATGGCTTCAACATCGGCCAAGGTTACCAATAACTGTTGGGAAAAATCATCCAGCGCGTCAAATAATTCTTTTTTGTCCATAAAACAGCCCTTTCCTTTCTTTATCGTTCATTTTTGAGTTTATATTTCTTTCAAGGCCAGATATTCCATGGCATTTTGAAAACTGACATTAGCTTGCCACATTTTTCTAGCTTCTAACAAATCTTGTAGAATCATCCTTACCCTTGCTTGCAAGAGTTCCTGCCCACAGAGGACTTCGAGAAGCCGTAAAACCTGATCCTGCTTTTCCTTGTCATCTGCCAAGTTGGCTAATTTAGCAACCTGCAGATAACTTTCTTTTTTCTTAGCTAATAACCAGGTCAGCAGGCGTTCACTTTCATCGACCAAGGTCCAAAAACTTGCCTGATTTGCCAACTTTTCTGCTTCAGCACGCGATTGACTAAACAGGGCTAAGAGAGTCGCTTTTTTCTTGATCAGACCTGCTTGTTCTAATTGATGGATGAGCTTTTCTTCTTGCTTTTTAAAGTGAAAAATTTGCGTCCGACTTCGGATGGTCGGTAAGATCTTTTCCTCATCGCTAGTCAAGAAGAAAATATAAACCTCACTCTGGGGTTCTTCGATAACCTTGAGCAGAGAATTGGCTGCATTAGGATGCATTTTCTCAGCTTGCTCGATAATAAATACCTGCTGCTGGCTTTCAATCCCTGCTTGAGAAAACTGTCCCACCAATTCCCGAATGCGTTCTGTCTTAATGACCTGATTGACTGGCTTAATCAAGGTAACATCAGAAAATTCTCCCTGTTCAATCAGCTTACAATTTCGGCATTTCTCACATGGTAAAACGCCTACTTTATCTGTACAAAAGAGGCTCTTAGCTAAAAATTGCGCCATTTCCAAACTTCCAAAGAATCCTGAAAAAAGATAGGCGTGATTGAGCTGGTCTTGTTCTAGGATACGGACAAAGCGGTCAAACTGCTCTGGCTGCCAATCCTTTAGTTGATCTTGTTTCATTTAGATAATCCCATTCTGTCAAATAAGACATCCTTGGTCGTTTCCACAACCTCCTCCAATGGGAGACTCGCATCAATCTTGACAATGCGATTTCCTTCTTTTTCCAGAAGAGAAAGGTAACCTTGACGAACTTTTTTATGCAAGTCCAAACTTTCCAAGTCCAAACGATTGACCTCGCGGTCACTATTAGCAGCAATGCGAGCCAGTCCCTCTTCCACCTCGATGTCAAAATAGAGTGTCAAATCAGGTTTAAGGCCATCTGTCGCAAAGTGATTGAGCCAATCAATGGCGTCAATATCCAAGCCACGACCAAATCCCTGATAGGCAACGGAACTATCGATGAAGCGGTCCATAATGACCAATTGACCAGCTTCAAGTGCTGGAAGAACTTTTTCCACCAAGTGCTGTCTGCGACTGGCAATATAGAGAAGGAGTTCAGTCTTAGCATCCATCTGAGTATGACTTGGGTCCAAAATCACTTCCCGAATCTTCTCACCAATCAAGACTCCGCCTGGCTCACGAGTCGTCAGCACCTCTACTCCTTTTTCCTCTAAAATTGGGAGCAGAGCCTCTAAAACGCTGGTCTTTCCTGCTCCCTCTGGTCCCTCAAGAGAGACTAAAAATCCTTTTGACATGTCTAACTCATTTCTTTTTTTCTACCTTCTATTCTATCAAAAAAATAGGGGTTTGTGACAATCTTTTTGTCTTCTCATTTCAGCCACCATAAAAGAGGCAGTCAAAGCCACCTCTTATTTACCTAGTTCTTGTGTTCGTTTGTAGGCTTGACCGACTGCCTCCATGACTGTTCCTCGAAAAGCATGCGCTTCTAGGCTTGCTACACCAGCGATAGTCGAACCACCTGGGCTACAAACTTGGTCTTTCAAGACCCCAGGATGCTCTTGGCTTTCTAGGACCAATTGACCAGCTCCAACCACAGTTTGAGCCGCCATTTTCAAGGCCGTTTCTCGTGGCAATCCAGTCTGAACACCTGCATCTGCCAAGGCCTCAATAAAGAGATAGACAAAGGCTGGCCCACAACCTGCAAGACCTGTCGCTGCGTCGATTAAACCTTCTCCTAGTTCAACCAAGAGACCTGCCTTGGCTAACAGCTGACAAAAGAGCTCACTGTCCTCAGCCCTGCAATTAGAAGACAAGGCATAACTAATCACTCCTTGCCCGATAGAAGCAGGGGTATTCGGCATCATACGAATAATTCGGTGTTGACTTGGAATAAGACTCGTTAGTTTTTCTAAAGTCAATCCAGCTGCCATCGAAATCAAAAGAAGACTCTCTCTTTTTTCAAGAATGGTCTGATATTGAGAAAGCAGTTCAGAGAACTGAGCAGGTTTAACACCTAGAAAAATCACATCTGCTTCTGCGAAGATTTCGTCATTGCTGGAAACCTGACCGCCGAAGTTGGCGATAAAAGCATCTACTTTTGCTTGACTACGATTGGCAAGAAGAATCTGTTCATCCGTCTTGGCTTGCAAGACAGCCTTGGCTAAACTAGCACCCATATTCCCCAAACCGATAAATCCAATCTTCATCTCTTACTCCCTTATCTGTCCGTCACCAGTAACCACATACTTGTAGCTGGTCAATTCTTTCAAGCCCATTGGCCCACGCGCATGCAGTTTCTGAGTAGAAATCCCCATTTCACAACCCAGACCAAATTGGCCTCCATCGGTGAAACGAGTTGAAGCATTGACATAGACTGCTGCAGAGTCCACTTGATCTGTAAAGTAAGCTGCAGCTTCAGCATTTTCCGTTACAATAGCATCAGAATGATGGGTACTGTGAGCTTCAATATGGGAAACTGCTTCTTCTAAACTGCTTACAACCTTAACAGCTAGGACATAGTCCAAAAACTCGGTATCAAAGTCTTGGGCTTCAGCTGCTTGGCCTGAAACAAACTGACTTGCTTTGCTATCCAAGCGGAATTGAATTGGTTCCAGACCAGCTTCTTTTCGATCTGCAACTAGCACTTTCTCCAAGCGAGGAAGGAAGCTTGCTGCCTTGTCATCATGAACGAGAAGGACTTCCATGGCATTGCAGACAGAAGGACGACTGGTTTTAGCATTGTTGATGATAGATAGAGCCTTGTCTTCGTCTGCGTCCTTATCGACATAAACATGAACAATCCCAGTTCCTGTCTCAATAACAGGCACGATGGCATTTTCAACCACGGCATTGATCAAACCAGCCCCTCCACGAGGAATAAGAAGGTCTAGATAACCCTTGGCCTTCATCATAGCATAGCTACTTTCACGACTAGTATCTTCCAGCAATTGAATCACATCTGGGTGAATAGTAGTCGTCTCCAAGCCCTTCTTCAAAGCTGTGACAATGGCATGGGCAGTTTGATAAGCATCCTTCCCACTACGAAGAACAACCGCATTTCCACTCTTGAGAGCCAAAGCAGCCGCGTCAGACGTCACATTTGGACGACTTTCATAGATAATACCGATGACCCCCATGGCCACCCGTTTCTTGGTGATAACCAAACCATTTTCAAGATGACTGGTTTCTAGAACTTCACCGATTGGATCTGGTAAAGCAACCACTTCACGAATCCCATTTGCCATCGCTTCTATACGTCCCGCATCCAAATAAAGACGATCCAGCATCACATCTGAGATTTTCCCCTTAGCCGCCGCCATATCGAGGGCATTGGCCGCTAAAATTTCCTCAGTAGCAGCCACTAAGTGATCAACCAGAGCTAGCAAGGCTTGGTTTTTCACCTCTTCACTAGCTGTGTTGATCGATTTTTTAACAGCCTGTACCTGTTTAAATTGTTCTTGTGTACTTACCATAGTTTACCTCTAAAATTCTGTAAAGAGTAGTTGGATTTCAGGAGTAATGGAAATCCAGTCATCACGGTGAATCAAGACACCCTTGGCTTTTTGAGAACGCAACATATCCTCCAAAGCAGATGCCCCAAATTGCACGCGTCCTTTTCCAAGTGATTTTCCACTTTCCTTGTCAAATACTGTCACGATATCACCGTAAGAAAAGGCCCCTTCTGCGTCAACTACACCAGATAGGAGAAGACTCTTTCCATGTTGAGAGAGAGCTTCAGTAGCCCCTTTATCAACCCAAATAGAACCCTGACTCTGAGCATAGAAAGCCAGCCATTGTTTCTGGGTACGAAGTCCCTTCTCTTGCGCAACAAAGTAGGAACCATCCTTGGTCTCCTCAGCTGCCTCCATCATGGCATCCGCCTTCAAGGATGAGCAGATATAAACAGGAACTCCTGATTCTGTCGCAATAGTTGCAGCTTTGATTTTGGTTAACATGCCACCTGTTCCGTTTGAAGAACCTGCTCCACCGGCCATATCAATAATCTCACGATTGATAGTCTCGATTCTCTCCAAGCGTTTGGCTGTTGGATCCGAATTAGGATTTCCAGTATAAAGACCGTCGACGTCTGTCAAGAGAACCAAAAGGTCTGCTTGGACCACGGCTGCAACCTGTGCACTCAGAGTATCATTGTCCCCAACCTTGAGCTCATCAATAACGACACTGTCATTCTCATTGATGATAGGAATCGCCCCGCGGCTAAGTAGAACCGACAAAGCCTGATGGGCATTTTTATAACGGCGCTTATCCACAAAGTCGTCCTGAGTCAGTAAAATTTGTGCAGAAACGATTTGGCGCAAGAGAAGATTGGTCGTGTATTCTTCCAACAAAAGCCCTTGCCCTACCGCTGCTGAAGCCTGTTTATCAGCAATCTTAGTCGGACGCTTTTTAAATCCTAAGGCCCAAAAACCAGCCGCAATGGCACCTGAAGACACCAAAATCAATTCATGACCAGCCTCGTGCAACATAGCCAACTGCTGGGTAATAGCCTTTACCTTACTACGTGATAAACTTCCATCCTCATTCGTCAGAGAAGAAGTTCCCACCTTAAAGACAATCCGTTTGTATTTCATAGTCTCACTCCGATTCTTAATATTTATCCATTATAACATGAATAACAGGAAATAGAAAAGAGTTGATAGGAAAAAGAATGCTCTAAAACCTTCTTTTTTACTACTGTTCTGATTCCGATTTGTTTGCACTCGTTTCAGAGCTTTGCGAAATTACTGAAGTCAAATCTTGACTAGTTGAAGAACTTGTAACACTTTCGTTCTGAGTCGTTACTTTATTTTCAAGATCTTTTTTCACTACTTCACTGGATTCTTTTGTCTCTGAATTACTTGTAACTTTAGTTGTAGCGGATTTCTCTACAGGAACATCCACTAACCAGGCACCACTTGAATCAACAGTATAGCCTTCTGGTGTCTTGCCATTTACAAGTAATTGACCATTGTCTTTCAAGAAGTACCATTTATCCTTGTCTTTGATCCAACCCACAGCTCGTGAACCGTCTGTCTTGTAGAAATACCAATCGTTTGCCTTTTTAAGCCAACCTTGCTTCATAGCTCCTGAATCTTCTAGATAGTAATGATGACCAGCAACTTCTATCTCACCTGTCTTCATGATACCAGTAGAATCCATATAGTACCAGGTTTCTTTATCTTTTACCCAGCCCGTTTTCATTTCCCCTGATTGAGCAAAGTAATACCATTGCCCCTTATATTGAAGCCAACCTGTCTTCATAGAGCCATCAAAATCCAAATAATACCACTGTTCTTTATCTTGAATCCAACCAATTTCCATCTGATTTTCTTTGTTGAAATAATACCAGCTTCCATCGATTTTCTTCCAATTTTTTGCAGCAGCACCAGAGTCTGTCAAATAAAACCAACGATTGTTCCATTTTTTCCATTGATTATATAACAGGATTCCCCTCTGATTAAAATAATACCATTCACCTTCGATTTCATTTCAACCGACAGCATACTCTCCTGTAGAATCAGGCGCTTGATACCACCAGTTTCCATATGCACTCTTATGCCAACCAGCTTGAAAACTTGGAATAGGCTTGTAGGAAGTTGAAATGTTTACTAAACCGTCTTGTCGAATATCAAAAACTGTTGCATCATAGTCTTTGCTGGCTGCGTTAATTCTCTCAATTCCACGTTCTTTGAGCCAATTGACATACTCACTATCAACACCATTTTTCCAAGGTAGACTATCTGAAGTTTGAACAATCAAACTCGGACTCAAATTTTTAATGAAATCCTTAGTGTTTGATTTATTGGTATCATAGTGATGGTTAAACTTCATCAAATCAACTTTTCCAATAAGAGGACCATACTTATCTTCCGCTCCATGAACATTATCTAAGTCACCCCCAAGGTAAATTTTCTTGCCATTGACTTTCACTACACTAATCAAGGAATTGGAGTTGTCATCCCAAACAGGTTTAAGATTTCCATTCTCATCATATTCATTTTCATAATTATAGAGCTGAATATCCATGTCCCCAAACTGAAAATGAGCATCTCCCTGTGTGATGTTTTGAATAACTGAAACACCTTTTTCTGCAGCAGTCTGTAAAACCTTATCATAGCCATACAGATTATCCCAAAGACGTTCAGGCTTAGTAATACGATTATCACTATATTTTTTAAGATAGACTCGGTCAACTGGATAGGTGGACAGTAATTCATCAACATTTCCAATATGATCGCTGTGGGTATGGGTAACCAAAATAAAATCAAACTTTTGGACACCCAATTCCTTCAAATGACGAAAAACACGGTCTGTCAGAACATGCTTATAAGTGGTATTGATACCCTGTCTCCATGGATAACGAGAATCACTTCCATCTGGAAAGTCATAATCTTCTCCTGTATCCACCATGGCAAAATGTCCATTACTTTCAAGAATAATCGCATCACTGCCACCTTCATGAACATTAATAAAGTGAATTTTATTTCCTGAACTTTCTTGAGCTTGAACATTCCCATACCATGACAAACCTAAAAAAGCGCCTGCAAGTGCTAAACTAGTTAATTTCTTTTTCATTCTTACTTTCTCAATCTCTCCAATGTTTCCTTAAAAATCTCTGGGATATCTGCTGTAAATTCCATGGTCTCACCTGTTCTCGGATGAGTAAAACCTAAAGTCTTAGCATGAAGAAATTGTCCATGCCCTTTCAGAGTCTTGCGAGGACCATAGACTTCATCACCAGCGACTGGATGCCCAATATAAGCCATGTGAACACGGATTTGATGGGTGCGGCCTGTCTCCAGCTGCAACTCTACTAAGCTATAATCGCCAAAGCGTTCCAAGACGTGGAAACGGGTAACTGCAGGCTTGCCTTTAGCAGTCACAGCCTGTTTCTTACGGTCTTTTTCACTCCGGCCAATCGGCGCTTCAATTACACCACGATCATTGGGCAGATTTCCATGAACAATCGCCCAATATTTGCGGAGAGACTTTTTATCCTTGAGTTCTTGGGCAAGTGCTAGATGCGCCTCATCGTTTTTAGCAATCATGAGCAGACCTGACGTGTCCTTGTCAATACGGTGAACAATTCCTGGACGCAGAACCCCATTGATACCAGACAAGTCCTTAATATGATACATGAGAGCATTTACTAGGGTTCCACTAGTATGGCCGGCACTCGGATGCACCACCATCCCCTGAGGTTTATTAACGACGGCCACATCCTCATCTTGGTAGATGATCTCTAGCGGAATATCCTCAGCCACATACTCTAAGACCTCTGGTTCTGCCACATGGTAAGTGACGATATCGCCCTCTTGGACAGTGTATTTAGCTTTCTTGACTTGGCCATTGACCAAGACCTGGCCTGATTTAATTTGTTCATTCGCGAGACTGCGTGATAATTCTGTAAAATCCGACAAAGCCTTATCCAAACGCAGGCCACCACTTTCAATTTTAATTTCCATTTATTTCCTCTTTTAGCATTGCAATCAATAAAATAATCACTCCAACTGTCAGATAGCTATCTGCAACATTGAAAATTGCAAAATTAATAAAGTCAAGGTGGAACATATCCACAACAAAGCCCTGACTGATCCTGTCAATAAAGTTTCCAAGACCACCTGCAATGATTAATGTCAAGCCCAAGACCATCCAGAATGAGTCCTCCATGTGTTTATGGAGATACCAAATGGCACCTACCACGACGACCAGGGTAATGACAGCGAATAACAACTGCTGATCTTGTAAGATAGAAAAGGCTGCCCCTCGATTTTGCAGGTAGGTCAAGCTAACGAGATTGGGGATCCACGAACGTACTTCACCCAGTGGAATCTGCCATACGATATAGGATTTGACTAACTGATCCAGCGCAATCAAAAGCAGTACAACGACTGTCACTATTCCTCTTTTTTTCATGATTTCCTCTTCTGATCAAAATATTCTTGCATGACTTCTACGAAAAGAGTTCCAGCCTGACTAAGCTCCACTTCCTCACGTTTAACATAGACCATACGATTATCTAGGTTATCCTTGAGACGAATAACTGTGATGCCATTAACACTATCACTATCTAAAAATCCAGAACCTGTCGCATAGGCATCCGTCCGCTCCAAAACACCATTCAAAGTAGCACGGTCTGTCACATTGAACATCTGTGAGCTCGCACTGGTATCAACAAAGTTCTCTGAATAATAAAGGTACTCGTCTTTCTCTTGAGTGAAGCGAACCGTTGGTAAATCCGCTAAATCATCCATGACCAATTCATCTTTCTGAGCCAAAGGATGCCCCTCGCGGAGATAAATATGGGTATGGAAGGGAATTAGTTCAATAACCTCTAGGCCTAACTTTTCAACCCGTTGCATAATCCCCTTTTTATTTTGATTGTTGAGGTAGATAATGCCAATCTCACTATGCCCTTGCGCTACTTCATCTAAGATTTGAACAGTGGTTGACTCAAAAATACGGAAGTTCTTATAATCAGGATAACGCTCTGAAAAAGCCGTAATGGTTGGTGGCAAGAAGTCATAGTGCTGGCTAGCAATGGAAAATTCATCTTTTTCTTCTTCAGGATTGGCATACTGATTTTGAAAAATATCAAATCCCTTGACCAATTCTTGCGCTTTTTCATAAAATTCCATCCCACGACGGGTCAAGAAAGTCCCTGAACTGGTCCGACGGAAAATCTTAAACCCCAATTCTTTTTCCAAATCACGAACAGAAATAGACAGACTCGGCTGACTTACATACATCTTTTCAGCTGCTTCACGGAAAGTACCACTATTGGCAATGGCAACAACATAGCGTAATTGTTGAATGTTCATCTTCTACCCCCAACTTCTTTATCTTTTCATTATACCATATTTTAGAAGTTTTCCAAAAAGGAAAAAAGTGTCCATCGCAAGTTTAAATCTAACTATTCTCAATTGAAAGTTCTATAATGAAGTTAGCCACCCAGCCCTCCTAAAAATTAGATGGTTCAACTGGCTTATAGCTAGTACTCGATTTCATTTGATAAGAGGCTTGATGCTGTTAAGCTGGTGAGCCAAGGCTAAGACTAGCCTTGGTTTAGCTAACGAAACAGCTTCAAGGGTTCCTCTTGCCAAATGAAAGCTAATTCTAGGCATAAGAAAACACCTCTGTGTTATACTTGTTGTTCAACCGAAAACACAAGAAAGGCACAGAGATGCAAGACAATTATACTACAAAAGGCAGACATTTGACAATCGATAGCCGTCGCTT
>NZ_SPGF01000034.1 GCF_005844455.1 Streptococcus mitis
AGAAAAAGACAAAGCGATCGACGCTAACGACAAACTTTCAGATGCAGAAAAAGCAGCAGCGAAAGCAGAAGCTAAGAAAGCAGCAGACGATGCTAAGAAAGCGATCGATGAAGCGAAAGATCAAGCTGGAGTAGACGCAAAAGCAACTGAAGGAACAAATGCAGTAAAAGCAGTAAACCCAGCAACAACAAATCATGGAAATGAAGGAAATGGAGCAAATAACGGAGATAATAACACTGAAGCCAAAGTTAATAAAGCTAAGTTAGAAAGTGCTACCCATCAATTAGATGAATTAATCATCAAAGAATCAGCTAAGCTTGATGCAGAAACTGCAAAAGAAGCGAATACATTATCAGCAGATGCTAAGAAAGTATTTGCTAATGTAGACGCAACTCAAGCAGAAGTGGATGCAATGGTTAAACGTATCGAAGACTTCATGGCGAAAGTTGCTCCATCAACTGATCATGCAACTACAGCTAACGACCAATCTGCTCAAACATCAGCTGTAGCTCCAGCTACTACTCAAGCAGCATCTAATGCTAGCCAAACAGTATCAGCACAAGCAAATGCGCGTAAAGCGGCTAAAGAATTGCCAAATACAGGTACAGTGGATTCTACTGTGGCTATGGTAGCAGCAGCTGCAAGTGCATTACTTGGTCTCGGTCTTGCAGGACGTCGTCGTAAAGAAGACGAAGAAGCTTAATTGGTAGATTGTTTGATAAACATCAGATGATAAATCCGATTTTCAAAGCTTAAGCAAGTACCTCTCGTAAAAAATCTCCTAGCAGGAAAGCCTGCTAGGAGATTTTTGATACAGGTAAATTGAGTAGTGAATCTAAAGCCTATAGTGGATTGAATCTAGAATAGTACGCCATGGTTGCTAAAATATTTCTATACATTAATTTGACTTTCCTAATCAATTTGTTCACATCTTATTTCAATCTACTGTAAATTTCATGGAATCTCATGAGGTAATGAGAGGTTTAGGTCAACTTGATTTCAAAAAATTTTTAGGTTTAAGAATGACTATTCATATAGAGATAGGTAATTCTTCAAAGATGGTAGTCATATAGAGGACGATGGTTGTTAAGTAATGTTTTAATTGATAATAGTTGCTATTTGATGATGTTTTATTTCAAAGTAAATAGATAAGATTTTTATTTTTGACAAATGGGAACATATGATGTAATGATTTTTAGGGAAAAGCTATTTGGAATAAAGGAGTTGCTCAAATAACCATTCAGGATCAAAAATAGACAGTTGAGGAGCGGAAGGTATAAATTAAGTTTTCTACTGTATAATGGATTTATCACTAATACTCTTCGAAAATCAAATTCAAACCACGTCAGCTTCGCCTTGCCGTACTCAAGTACAGCCTGCGGCTAGCTTCCTAGTTTGCTCTTTGATTTTCATTGAGTATAAAAGTACTCCAGGCCATATTTTACATAGCAATAGTCTTCTAAAAATGAACAGAAATCATTGTAAAGGCTATCAAAAAGGAGTATAATGAGTGAAAGACATTTCGGAGGTGAAAGATGCTAGAAGTAAGAAATCTAGAGAAAAGTTTTGGATCTAAGCAAGTTTTGTTTGGTATTGACTTTCAAGCGCGACTAGGTCGTATTTTGGGACTAGTCGGGAAAAATGGTGCTGGAAAAACAACAATTTTCCACAGTATTTTGAAGTTTTTAGAATATCAAGGAGAAATCAGTCTAGATGGTCAGGATATTCGTCAGGAGACCTACGCTCGGATTGGCTATCTGCCTGAAGAACGCAGTCTCATGCCTAAATTGACAGTCCTTGAACAAGTTCGTTATTTGGCGACTCTAAAAGGCATGGATGCCAAGGAGGTCAAGGAAAAACTCCCTCAATGGATGAAGAGGTTGGAAGTGAAAGGAAAGCTGACAGATAAAATTAAGAGTCTGTCAAAAGGAAATCAGCAGAAGATTCAGCTCATCATTACTCTGATTCATGAACCAGACTTGATTATCTTGGATGAGCCTTTCAGTGGTTTGGACCCAGTCAATACAGAATTGCTCAAACAAGTCATTTTTCAGGAAAAAGAGCGCGGAGCAACCATTATCTTCTCTGATCATGTTATGACTAATGTTGAGGAACTTTGTGACGATATTCTGATGATTCGAGATGGCCGTGTGGTCTTGCATGGACCGGTTCAGGATGTCCGTAATCAATACGGGAAAACGCGTCTCTTTGTTTCAAGTGAACGAAGCAAGGAAGAATTGGAAAACCTTCCTCATGTCAAACAGGTGAGCTTGACCAAACAAGGTAGTTGGAAATTGATATTGGAGGATGAGAGTGCTGGTAGAGAGCTCTTCCCAATCTTGACTCAAGGGCAATATATCGCAACCTTTGACCAACAAGCTCCAACAATCGATGAAATCTTTAAACTAGAATCAGGGGTGGAAGTATGAGAAATATGTGGGTTGTAATGAAGGAAACCTATCTTCGGCATGTCAAGTCGTGGAGTTTCTTCTTTATGGTGATTTCGCCGTTCTTATTTATCGGTCTCTTTGGAGGAATTGGCTATCTCCAAGGTCCTTCAATGGCTAAAAATGATAAAGTGGCAGTAGTGACAACAGTGCCGTCTGTAGCAGAAGGACTGAAGAATGTAAATGGTGTTAACTTTGACTATAAAGACGAAGCAAGTGCCAAAGAAGCGATTAAAGATGAAAAATTAAAAGGCTATCTGACTATTGACCAAGAAGATAGTGTTCTAAAGGCAGTTTATCATGGCGAAACGTCGCTTGAAAATGGAATTAAATTTGCAGTTACAGGTACCCTCAATGAACTACAAAATCAGCTTAATCGTTCAACGGCCTCCTTATCTCAAGAGCAGGAAAAACGCTTAGCGCAGACAATTCAATTTACAGAAAAGATTGATGAAGCCAAGGAAAATAAAAAGCTTATTCAAACAATTGCAGCAGGCGCCTTAGGATTCTTTCTTTATATGATTCTGATTACCTATGCGAGTGTGACGGCTCAGGAAGTTGCTAGTGAAAAAGGCACCAAAATTATGGAAGTCGTCTTTTCTAGCATAAGGGCTAGTCACTATTTCTATGCGCGGATGATGGCTCTGTTTCTAGTGATTTTAACGCATATTGGGATTTATGTTGTAGGTGGTCTGGCAGCCATTTTGCTCTTTAAAGATTTGCCATTCTTGGCTCAGTCTGGTGTTTTAGATCACTTGGGAGATGCTTTCTCACTGAATACATTGTTCTTTATTTTGGTCAGTCTCTTTATGTATGTAGTCTTGGCAGCCTTTCTAGGTTCTATGGTTTCTCGTCCTGAGGATTCAGGAAAAGCCTTGTCGCCTTTGATGATTTTGATTATGGGTGGTTTTTTTGGAGTGACAGCTCTAGGTGCAGCTGGTGACAATCTCATCTTGAAGATTGGTTCTTATATTCCCTTTATTTCGACCTTCTTTATGCCGTTTAGAGCTATTAATGGTTATGCAAATGGGTTAGAAGCTTGGATTTCACTTGCCATAACGGTTGTCTTTGCAGTCACTGCAACAGCCTTTATCGGACGCATGTATGCTAGTCTAGTCCTTCAAACGGATGATTTGGGAATCTGGAAAACCTTTAAACGTGCTTTAGCTTATAAATAGGAGAGCCTCGCAAAAGCGAGGTTTTTCTAGATGTTAAACACCGAAATCGGTAAAAATATTTTTCATATCTATTGACTTTTAGTAGTAAAATTTGGTATGATAGTAGACGGTATTGTTTACCCCATTTGTAAGGCCCCGGAACCTTTCAAATACCCCGCGGACCGGAACATCCGCCCTGTAAACAAAAACGATATTCATATAGGAGAAATCATGAACAAAACTACATTCATGGCTAAACCAGGCCAAGTAGAACGCAAATGGTACGTTGTTGACGCAACTGATGTACCTCTTGGACGCCTTTCAGCAGTTGTTGCTAGCGTACTTCGCGGAAAAAACAAACCAACATTTACACCACATACTGATACAGGTGACTTTGTGATTGTTATCAATGCTGAAAAAGTTAAATTGACTGGTAAAAAAGCAACTGATAAAATCTACTACACTCACTCAAACCACCCAGGTGGATTGAAACAAATCTCTGCAGGTGAACTTCGTTCTAAAAATGCAGTACGTTTGATCGAAAAATCAGTTAAAGGTATGCTTCCACACAATACTCTTGGCCGCGCTCAAGGTATGAAGTTGAAAGTATTCGTTGGAGCTGAGCACACTCACGCTGCACAACAACCAGAAGTTCTTGATATTTCAGGACTTATCTAAGGAAAGGAACAATAAAGTATGTCACAAGCACAATATGCAGGTACTGGACGTCGTAAAAACGCTGTTGCACGCGTTCGCCTTGTTCCAGGAACTGGTAAAATCACTGTTAACAAAAAAGATGTTGAAGAGTACATCCCACACGCTGACCTTCGTCTTGTCATCAACCAACCATTCGCAGTTACTTCAACTGTAGGTTCATACGACGTTTTCGTTAACGTTGTAGGTGGTGGATACGCTGGTCAATCAGGAGCTATCCGTCACGGTATCGCTCGTGCCCTTCTTCAAGTAGACCCAGACTTCCGCGATTCATTGAAACGCGCAGGACTTCTTACACGTGACTCACGTAAAGTTGAACGTAAGAAACCAGGTCTTAAGAAAGCTCGTAAAGCATCACAATTTAGTAAACGTTAATTCGAAAGAATTACTATACTTATACAGAGCACCTTTCGGGGTGTTCTTTTTTATACTTTCTTACTAAATTGGTAATTGAATCTTTATTTGATATTTTTTAATTGAAGATAAAGCGGAAACTAATCTAAATAGATCTTTTCAGAAAATTTTCTAAAAAAATAGGATTTGTTTGACATTTATTTGAAAATTATGTAAAATGAATTATTATATCGCTTAAGGAGAATATATATGGAAAAACAGAAAACATTTTTTGGACATCCTATTGGCTTGTCTACCCTCTTCTTCACAGAGATGTGGGAACGCTTTTCTTACTATGGGATGCGAGCTATCCTACTTTACTATATGTACTATAGTGTGCAAGATGGTGGGTTGGGGATGGATAAGACCACAGCTGCATCGGTTATGGCGATTTATGGCTCGCTGGTATTTTTGTCCTCGGTTGTCGGTGGTTTTGTCAGTGACCGTATTTTAGGAAGCCGTAAGACCGTCTTTTACGGTGGGATTATGATTATGCTGGGGCATATTGCTTTGTCAACACCTTTTGGACAAGTGGCTCTCTATCTTTCTATTGCCTTGATTATCTTTGGTACTGGATTTCTAAAACCCAATATCTCAGATATGGTTGGGGGAATTTATGAGAAAGAGGATGATAGGCGGGATGCAGGTTTTAGTATCTTTGTCTTTGGTATTAACTTAGGTGCCTTCGTTGCCCCTTATCTAGTGGGTTATCTAGGTCAGGAAGTTAATTTCCATCTAGGTTTCTCATTAGCTGCTGTTGGGATGTTCTTTGGTCTGGTGAAGTATGTTTTAGATGGGAAAAAATACCTGCCTGAATCAAGCCTTTACCCTACTGATCCACTTTCACAGAAGGACCAGCAGACCTTGATTAAGCGCTTGCTGATTACACTTGTCATGGTTATTCTGGTGGTTCTAGGTTTAGTCTTTACTCACCAGTTTAACGTGGATATGATTGTTAATATCTTTACAATAATTGCGGTAATCATTCCAATCTACTATTTCTTCAAAATTTTATCTAGTCAGAAAATAACTGCTACTGAGAGATCCCGAGTATTTGCCTACATTCCTCTATTTATCGCCGGAGTACTCTTCTGGTCTATTGAGGAGCAGGGTTCTGTTGTTCTTGCTCTATTTGCGGATGATCAAACTCGACTCTACTTTAATGTATTTGGGAATCAGATTTATTTCCCATCTAGCTTTTTCCAAAGTATCAATCCACTTTTCATTATGATTTATGTGCCGATTTTTGCGTGGTTGTGGGGGAAAATGGGTAAAAAGCAACCATCCTCTTCTAAGAAATTTGCTTACGGTTTATTTGCGGCAGGTTTATCTTTCTTGTGGATGATGTTACCAGGGATGCTTTTTGGAACAGATGTTAAGGTCAGCCCTTTCTGGTTGATTATGAGTTGGGCTATTGTGATTGTGGGGGAAATGTTGATTTCGCCTATTGGTCTATCAGTCACTACTAAGCTAGCACCAAAATCCTTCCAAGCACAAATGATGTCTATCTGGTTCTTGAGTAATGCTGCTGCCCAAGCTATCAATGCTCAAATTGTAAAATTTTATACAAGCAAAACTGAGGTCGCTTACTATGGAATTGTTGGAGGAATTACGATTGTATTCAGTATTATCTTATTCTTCTACGTTCCACGTATTGAAAAGCTAATGTCTGGTATCAAATAGAGAAAAACTGGAATTTCTGTAGGGATTTTAAAAGTTGGAGCAATTATTTATTAAAAGGATTTAGTTCTGTATTGTACAGGGCTAAGTCCTTTTAGTTTGATTAAAATTCTCGATGTTTCTGATATTCCTAGTAGACATTTGTCCACTTTTTCTATTTATAGTAGATTGAAATAAGATGTGAACAAATTGATTAGGAAAGTCAAATTAATGTATAGAAATATTTTAGCAACCATGGTGTACTATTCTAGATTCAATCCGCTACAATACTCAATGAAAATCAAAGAGCAAACTGGGAAACTAGCCGCAGGTTGCTCAAAACACTGTTTTGAGGTTGTAGATAAGACTGACGAGGTCAGCTCAAAACACTGTTTTGAGGTTGCAGATAGAACTGACGAAGTCAGTAACATATATATGGCAAGGCGACGTTGACGCGATTTGAAGAGATTTTCGAAGAGTATAAGTCAAAGCCAATCAAAAAATCTCACTATTCATTAGGCTAAAGGAGGCCTAAGAATAGTGAGATTGTGAAATTATAGTAGGTTTTGTATGGCCTCTTCAATTTGTTTTGGATCTGTTTTGGAAGAGAAGCGTTCAAAGACCTGGCCATCTCGACCAATGAGAAACTTAGCGAAATTCCATTCGATTCGTTTTCCTAGTGGGCCAGATTTCTGGTCTTTCAACCAAACGAAGAGAGGTTCTGCTTCCTTACCGTTAACCTTGATTTTGGCAAAGCGTGGGAAAGTGGTTTGATAGTTTAGGCTACAGAAGTTGTTGATTTCCTCTGCATTGCCGGGTGCTTGTCCCATAAACTGATTGCAAGGGAAATCTAAGATTTCAAAGCCCTGATCTTGATAGCGGTCATAGAGTTCTTGGAGTCCTTGGTACTGGGGCGTTAAACCACATCCAGTAGCAGTGTTGACAACCAAGAGAACCATACCACGATAGGCATCTAGGGGAGTTTTTTGATTGTCTTGGTTCAAGACTGAAAAATCGTATAGTGAGGTCATTGATTGCTTTTCTCCTTCTGTTTGGTATGTTTAGGAGTTTTCTCCTCCTGTAGTGATAGAAATCCGTAGGTCAGGGTTCCAAAAATGCTACCGATAATCAGGCCCTACATTAGGAAAGGAACACTTTTATCGAATTGCATGAGTAACTTCACAAAATCTGGAAGGGACATCTGCTGAACGAAGACTTTATGAAAGATGAGTAAGGTAAAGAAGCCAATCTGAATGCCAATAAACACAACCCAGCTTCGGAATTTGATTTGAGCTTTGCTGTAGGTTTTAAGGATGATTTCTGACTTGTCATTTTTTTCCAGATGGAGTTCTTTGACGGCTCTTTGAGTTTTTAAAGTAATGAAAAAAATGAGTCCAGAGTATACGTAGGGCATGGCATAGCGAACCACTTCTATGAAGCGTCCAAATAATAGATAAAACAAGAAGAGAAAGAAGGAAGAATAAACGATTTGGACCATGGAACGGGCACAGGCTTTGTAGATAATCTCTTGCCGGCATTCATCAAAAGGGCCTTGGATATGAAAGAGATTTCGGAGTAGGCGAGTGGTTAAGTCTTCTTTTTTCATGCTAGTAACCTCCTAAATGAGCGGTTTTACTGATTTTCTTTTACGAATTGATAGAGATAATAAAGATAAGTGATAGAAGAAAGGCTAGCGATAGTCAACAGTAAATAATATTTCCAACCGCTTGAGATGAGCATCAGTTGTGGAAAAGATAGAATCATAAAGTATAGTGCTAAGTTGAGTATGCGCGTTTTTTGGGAGTCAATCTTTAGATAAGTCAGTCCTGTGTTAAGTGCTGGAATAAAGACTAGCACGAGGAATATCTCGCTGATTGGCAAGTTCCCTGAAATGATGATGAAGGTGAGCAGAGAACTGAACAAAAGATGATAGGTAAGTAAAGTTACTAGTGATTTCATAGGGGACCTCCTAATTCTGGTCTTTTTTAGCTCTTGCAATACGAGGTGAGTCGACAATATGTATCATCACTCCGAAAAAGAAAGCTCCCAGTATAGTTTTAAAAATATGTTTTGTATTTAGAAGAGAACTGATAAAATTTGGCTTTTCACTTGTTAGGGTATCAATGAGTGGAATTATAAAAAATATCACGGTTCCATAAATCGAACCTGCTTTTAGACCAGGATAAGGTAACTGTTTCTTTTCTTTTTTCATGAGTTGGCTCCTAATCATCCTGGTCTTCCTTGGCTTTTGCAATGCGACGGGAGATGAGGAACTGTATGCTCGCTCCGAAGAAGATAGAACCGAGAATGCTTGATACACCATTTCTTATAGTGAGGAGAGAATGAAAATAGTCCTGACCTTCACCTATGAGTATACTGAGAAGAGGCGTTATAAAAAACATCCATAGACCAAAGAACAAACCTGCTTTAAGACTTGGGTAGTATAGTTGCTTACTTTCTTTCTCGCTCAGCATATCTGGATCAATAGCTGTAATCCCTGTTTTTTTGGTTTGGGAGAGCACATAGAGAGCAGAAATCATCGAAATGCCGAATACCACAAGAGGATAGCCGATAGCGACAATTTGTGGGTATTTATAAGCAAGGACAAAGGGAATAAGATTACCTAAAGTCATGAGGTAAAAGAGAATCACAAAGATTTTATTACCGATACGATCAGCTTCGCGCCGTTTGTGTTCGTCAAGAGGGCCAGAAATGCCATAAATGCGTTTGATTAGTTTTTCAGTGAAGGTTTCTTTTTTCATGAGTTGGCTCCTTTTTTAAAAATTATCCTCCCAAAAGAGACTGTTGAGGTCAGTTTGGAGGCTACGGGCAAGATTGAGACAGAGTTCCAGAGTTGGATTGTACTTGTCGTTCTCAATCATATTGATGGTTTGTCTCGAGACACCGATATATTTGGCGAGCTCGAGCTGGGAAATGCCCAGTTCTTTGCGAAATTCTTTCACACGATTCATCTGTTCTCCTTTCTGATTTGTGTCGTATATATTTGACTACATTATATTCTTCTATAGAGTGAATGTCAAGCATATTTGACATATTTCTTAAAGAAATCTTACTTGTTTTTGGTCTATTTGTCTGACTAGTGCAAGCTG
Source organism: Streptococcus mitis (assembly GCF_005844455.1). Lineage (GTDB taxonomy): Bacteria > Bacillota > Bacilli > Lactobacillales > Streptococcaceae > Streptococcus > Streptococcus mitis_BF. The sequence goes on from NZ_SPGF01000034.1 coordinate 9,481, forward strand.
GTCGGATTTGTGGTAAAATAGATAAGATATGACAAAAGAATTTCATCATGTAACGGTCTTACTCCACGAGACGATTGATATGCTCGACGTAAAGCCTGACGGTATCTACGTTGATGCGACTTTGGGTGGAGCAGGCCATAGCGAATATTTATTGAGTAAATTAAGTGAAAAAGGCCATCTCTATGCCTTTGATCAGGACCAGAATGCCATTGACAATGCGCAAAAACGTTTGGCACCCTATATCGAAAAAGGGATGGTAACCTTTATCAAAGATAACTTCCGTCATTTACAGGCACGTTTGCGCGAAGCTGGTGTCCAAGAAATTGATGGAATTTGTTATGACTTGGGAGTGTCTAGTCCTCAGCTGGACCAGCGTGAGCGTGGTTTTTCTTATAAAAAGGATGCGCCACTGGACATGCGGATGAATCAGGATGCTAGTCTGACAGCTTATGAAGTGGTGAACCACTATGACTATCATGACTTGGTTCGTATTTTCTTCAAGTATGGTGAGGATAAATTTTCTAAACAGATTGCGCGTAAGATTGAACAAGCACGTGAAGTCAAGCCAATCGAGACAACGACTGAGTTAGCAGAAATTATCAAGTCGGCTAAACCGGCCAAGGAACTCAAGAAGAAGGGTCATCCTGCTAAGCAGATTTTCCAAGCTATTCGAATTGAAGTTAACGATGAGCTGGGAGCCACAGATGAGTCCATCCAGCAGGCTATGGATATGTTGGCTCTAGATGGTAGAATCTCAGTGATTACCTTCCATTCGCTAGAAGACCGCTTGGCCAAGCAATTGTTCAAGGAAGCTTCAACAGTTGAAGTTCCAAAAAGCTTGCCTTTCATTCCAGATGATCTCAAGCCCAAGATGGAATTGGTATCCCGTAAGCCAATCTTGCCAAGTGCAGAAGAATTAGAAGCCAATAACCGCTCGCACTCAGCTAAGTTGCGCGTGGCCAGAAAAATTCACAAGTAAGAGGAAAAAATGGTAGATAAAAAAGAAACAACCAGTCAATTCTTGCAGAGTCGTATAAAAAAATTCTCCCGTGTGGAGAAGGCTTTTTATCTTTCCATTGCGTTTACAGCTCTCGTTTTGGCGCTTAGTATTATTTTTATGCAGACTCGACTCCTACAAGTACAAAATGATTTGACAAAAATCAATGCGCAGATAGAAGAGAAGAAGACAGAGTTGGATGATGCCAAACAAGAGGTAAATGAATTGTTGAGGGCAGAACGCTTGAAAGAAATCGCAAATTCTAAGGACTTAAAATTGAATAACGAGAATATTCGATCAGCGGAGTAAGATATGAAGTGGACAAAAAGAATAACCCGATTTGCGATTAGAAACCGTAAATCTCCAGCAGAAAACCGTAAAATAGTGGGGAAGTACATCAGCTTGTTAGCTGTCGTACTTTTCGCTGTCTTTTTGGTCAATTTTGCTGTTATTATCGGGAGTGGTAGTAAATTTGGAGCGGATCTAGTCAAAGAGGCCAAGAAAGTTCACCAAATAACCCGTACAGTCCCTGCCAAACGTGGGACTATTTATGACCGAAATGGAGTCCCGATTGCTGAGGACGCAACCTCCTATAATGTCTATGCTGTCATTGATAAAAAATACAAATCAGCAACGGGTAAAATTCTTTATGTAGAAGATGCCCAGTTTAATAAGGTAGCAGAGGTCTTCCATAAGTATCTGGCTATGGACGAGGCTTATGTTAAAGAACAATTGTCTCAACCGAATCTGACTCAAGTTTCTTTTGGTGCCAAAGGAAATGGAATTACCTATGCCAATATGATGGCTATTAAAAAGGATTTGAAAGACGCGAGTGTTGAAGGAATTGACTTTACAACTAGCCCTAACAGAAGCTATCCAAATGGACAATTCGCTTCTAGTTTTATTGGATTGGCCCAACTCCACGAAAATGAGGATGGTAGCAAGAGTTTGCTGGGAACTTCTGGGATGGAGAGTTCCTTGAATAGTATTCTTGCAGGGAAAGACGGTATTATTACTTATGAAAAGGATCGTCTGGGTAATATTGTCCCCGGAACTGAACAAGTGTCCCAGCAAACGGTAGATGGCAAGGATGTTTATACAACTATTTCCAGCACCCTTCAGTCCTTCATGGAGACACAGATGAATGCCTTTCAAGAGAAAGTAAAAGGCAAGTATATGACAGCAACCCTGGTTAGTGCTAAAACGGGAGAAATTCTTGCAACAACGCAGAGACCAACCTTCGATGCTGATACTAAGGAAGGACTTACCAAGGACTTTGTTTGGCGTGATATCCTCTATCAAAGTAACTATGAGCCGGGGTCAACCATGAAGATCATGACGCTCGCTGCTGCTATTGATAATAACACTTTCCCAGGAGGAGAAGTTTTCAATAGTAGTGAGTTAAAAGTAGCAGATGCTACTATTCGAGATTGGGACGTCAATGAAGGATTGACTGGTGGAAGAATGATGACCTTTTCTCAAGGGTTCGCGCACTCAAGTAACGTTGGGATGACGCTTCTTGAGCAAAAGATGGGAGATGCTACCTGGATTGATTATCTAAATCGCTTTAAATTTGGTGTTCCGACTCGGTTTGGTTTGACGGATGAGTATGCAGGTCAACTTCCAGCTGACAATATCGTCAATATTGCTCAGAGTTCATTTGGACAAGGTATTTCAGTGACCCAAACCCAAATGATTCGTGCCTTCACGGCTATTGCCAACGATGGAGTCATGCTAGAACCTAAATTTATCAGTGCCTTGTATGACCCAAATGACCAATCTGTTCGGAAATCTCAAAAAGAGATTGTAGGGAATCCTGTTTCCAAAGATGCAGCCAGTCTAACTCGAACCAACATGGTTTTGGTAGGAACAGATCCCGTTTATGGAACCATGCATAACCACAGCACAGGCAAGCCAACTGTAACTGTTCCTGGTCAAAATGTAGCTCTCAAGTCTGGTACAGCCCAGATTGCCGATGAGAAAAATGGAGGTTACTTGGTTGGTACGACCAATTACATTTTTTCGGCTGTATCGATGAACCCTGCTGAAAATCCTGATTTTATCCTCTATGTGACGGTTCAACAGCCCGAGCATTATTCAGGTATTCAGTTGGGGGAATTTGCCAATCCTATCTTGGAAAGAGCAGTGGCTATGAAAGATTCCCTTAACCTCCAATCTACCGCTAAAACGTTAGATCAGGTAACCAATCAAAGCGCTTATGCCATGCCTAGCATCAAGGACATTTCACCTGGCGATTTGGCGGAAGCCTTACGTCGCAATATTGTGCAACCAATCGTTGTGGGAACAGGAACAAAGATTAAAGAATCATCTGTAGAAGAAGGGACGGATCTTGCTCCTAACCAGCAAGTTCTCCTCTTATCTGATAAAGCAGAGGAAGTTCCAGATATGTATGGTTGGACAAAAGCAACCGCAGAAGCTTTTTCTAAGTGGTTAAATATAGAACTTGTATTTGAAGGTTCGGGCTCTACTGTGCAGAAGCAAGATGTTCGTGCTAATACAGCTATCAAGGACATTAAAAAAATTACATTAACTTTAGGAGACTAATATGTTTATTTCCATCAGTGCTGGAATTGTGACATTTTTACTAACTTTAGTAGGAATTCCGGCCTTTATCAAATTTTATAGAAAGGCGCAAATTACAGGCCAGCAGATGCATGAGGATGTCAAACAGCATCAGGCAAAAGCTGGGACTCCTACAATGGGAGGTTTGGTTTTCTTAATTGCTTCTGTTTTGGTTGCCTTCTTTTTTGCCCTATTTAGTAGCCAATTCAGCAATAATGTAGGAATGATTTTGTTCATCTTGGTCCTTTATGGACTTGTCGGATTTTTAGATGACTTTCTCAAGGTCTTTCGTAAAATCAATGAGGGGCTGAATCCTAAGCAAAAATTGGCTCTTCAGCTCCTAGGTGGGGTCGTTTTCTACCTTTTCTATGAGCGCGGTGGCGATATGCTTTCTGTCTTTGGTTACCAAGTGCATCTAGGGATTTTCTATATTGTCTTCGCTCTTTTCTGGCTAGTCGGTTTTTCAAACGCAGTCAACTTGACAGACGGTATTGACGGTCTAGCTAGTATTTCCGTTGTGATTAGTTTGTCTGCCTATGGAGTTATTGCCTATGTGCAAGGTCAGATGGATATCCTTCTAGTGATTCTTGCTATGATTGGTGGTTTGCTTGGTTTCTTTGTCTTTAACCATAAGCCTGCTAAAGTCTTTATGGGAGATGTGGGAAGTTTGGCTCTCGGTGGAATGCTGGCAGCTATTTCTATGGCTCTCCACCAAGAATGGACTCTCTTGATTATCGGAATTGTTTATGTCTTTGAAACAACTTCGGTTATGATGCAAGTAAGTTATTTCAAAATGACTGGTGGTAAACGTATTTTCCGTATGACGCCTGTGCATCACCATTTTGAGCTTGGAGGATTGTCTGGTAAAGGAAATCCTTGGAGCGAGTGGAAGGTTGACTTCTTCTTTTGGGGAGTGGGGCTTCTAGCAAGTTTCCTGACCCTAGCAATTTTGTATTTGAGATAAGAATGGCACCCTGATGTTTCAGGGTGTTTTTGCTGTTTAAAAAATATTAGTCAATTAAAGTCAAAATCCTTGACCTTTTCTGACTAATGTAGTATATTATGAACGTAAGGTAAATGAAAGCCTTACTAGAACGCTTATACTCAATGAAAATCAACGAGCAAACTAGGAAGTGCTCAAAACACTGTTTTGAGGTTACAGATAGAACTGACGAGGTTTGAATAGATTTTCGAAGAGTATAAAAAACATTGGTCAATCAAAGTCAAAACTCTTGACCTTTTCTGACTAATGTAGTATATTATGAACGTAAGGTAAATGAAAGCCTTGCTAGAACACTTATTTAAAGTAAAATAGAAAGAGGTGGGGTCTATGTTTAATCTAGAAATCTTCAGAAGTAAAGATAGTCTACTCCTGCTTGAAAAAGAAAAACCAGAAATAGTACGTAGAGTAGCAATCTAGCTAGTCTAAATTTTTTAAAATAAAGGTCAAAGATAGTCAATATCAGTAATAATAAATAACAAAAAGAGGTAAAGAATATGAACAACAACTTTAATAATTTTAATAACATGGATGATTTATTTAACCAATTGATGGGTGGTATGCGAGGATACAGTTCTGAAAATCGTCGTTACTTGATTAATGGACGTGAAGTGACACCTGAGGAATTTGCTCACTATCGTGCAACAGGTCAATTACCAGGAAATGCAGAAGCTGATGGACAAATGCAACAACAGGTTTCAGGTATGAAACAAGATGGTGTCCTTGCTAAACTGGGTCGAAACTTAACAGCAGAAGCGCGTGAGGGCAAGCTGGATCCTGTTATCGGACGAAACAAGGAAATTCAAGAAACATCTGAAATCCTCTCACGCCGTACTAAGAACAATCCTGTTTTGGTTGGAGACGCAGGTGTTGGTAAGACAGCCGTTGTCGAAGGCTTGGCACAAGCCATTGTGAACGGCGATGTTCCAGCTGCTATTAAGAATAAGGAAATTGTTTCCATTGATATCTCAGGTCTTGAGGCTGGTACTCAATATCGTGGTAGCTTTGAAGAAAACGTTCAAAACTTAGTCAATGAAGTAAAAGAAGCGGGAAATATCATTCTCTTCTTTGATGAAATTCATCAAATTCTCGGTGCTGGTAGCACTGGTGGAGACAGTGGTTCTAAAGGGCTTGCGGACATTCTCAAGCCAGCCCTCTCTCGTGGAGAATTGACAGTGATTGGAGCAACGACTCAAGACGAATATCGTAACACTATCTTGAAGAATGCAGCACTTGCTCGTCGTTTCAACGAAGTCAAGGTCGATGCCCCTTCAGCAGAGGATACCTTTAAAATCCTTCAAGGAATTCGTGATCTCTATCAACAACACCACAATGTCATCTTGCCAGACGAGGTTTTGAAAGCAGCGGTGGATTATTCTGTTCAATACATTCCTCAACGTAGCTTGCCAGATAAGGCTATTGACCTTGTCGATGTAACGGCAGCTCACTTGGCGGCTCAACATCCTGTAACAGATGTGCATGCTGTTGAACGTGAAATTGAAGCAGAAAAAGACAAGCAAGAAAAAGCTGTCGAGGCGGAAGATTTTGAAGCAGCTCTAAACTATAAAACACGTATTGCAGAATTGGAAAAGAAAATCGAAAACCACACAGAAGATATGAAAGTGACTGCAAGTGTCAACGATGTGGCTGAGTCTGTGGAACGAATGACAGGTATTCCAGTGTCACAAATGGGAGCATCAGACATCGAACGATTGAAAGATATGGCTCATCGCTTGCAAGACAAGGTGATCGGCCAAGACAAGGCGGTTGAAGCTGTGGCTCGTGCCATCCGTCGTAACCGTGCTGGTTTTGATGAAGGCAATCGCCCAATCGGCAGCTTCCTCTTTGTAGGACCAACTGGTGTTGGTAAGACAGAACTTGCTAAGCAATTGGCACTGGATATGTTTGGTACCAAAGAGGCCATCATTCGTTTGGATATGTCTGAATACAGTGACCGCACAGCCGTTTCTAAACTAATTGGTACGACAGCTGGTTATGTGGGTTACGATGACAATAGCAATACCTTAACAGAACGTGTCCGTCGCAATCCTTACTCTATCATTCTCTTGGACGAAATTGAAAAGGCTGATCCTCAAGTCATTACTCTTCTCCTCCAAGTCTTGGATGATGGTCGTTTGACAGATGGTCAAGGAAATACAGTGAACTTCAAGAATACTGTCATTATTGCGACTTCAAATGCGGGATTTGGCTATGAAGCCAACTTGACAGAAGATGCGGACAAACCAGAATTGATGGACCGTTTGAAACCATTCTTCCGTCCAGAATTCCTCAACCGCTTTAACGCAGTTATCGAGTTCTCACACTTGACTAAGGACGATCTTTCTAAGATTGTAGACTTGATGTTGGCTGAAGTTAACCAAACCTTGGCTAAGAAAGACATTGATTTGGAAGTCAGCCAAGCAGCTAAGGACTTTATCACAGAAGAAGGCTATGACGAAGTTATGGGTGTTCGTCCTCTCCGTCGCGTGGTTGAACAACAAATTCGTGATAAGGTAACAGATTTCCACTTGGATCATCTAGATGCCAAACATCTGGAAGCAGATATGGAAGATGGTGTTTTGGTCATTCGTGAAAAAGCTTAATACAGAATTTTGAGGATAAAAAAAGAAGGAACCAGCTGAAAAAACTGGTTCCTTTTTTACGTTTAAATCACATGACGCTCAAAGGCATCATCTGAAATCCCTTGTTCTAGAATAAGTTTCGCCCATTCTTTAGCAGAAAAGAGGCTGTGGTCCTTGTAGTTTCCGCAAGATTCGATGGTTGTTCCAGGGACATCTTCCCAAGTAGTAGTCTCAGCGATTTCCTTGAGCGAATCCTTGATAACAGCTGCAATCTCGGCGCTAGTATGGCGTCCCCACATAATCATGTGGAAACCTGTACGGCAGCCAAATGGCGAACAGTCAATCATACCGTCAATTCGGGTACGGATGAGTTTGGCTAAGAGGTGTTCAATGGTGTGAAGGCCAGCGGTAGGGATAGAGTCCTCATTTGGTTGCACCAAGCGAATATCATAATTGGAGATGATGTCTCCTTTTGGCCCTGTTTCTTCCCCAATCAAGCGGACATAGGGTGCTTTAACAATGGTGTGGTCAAGTTCAAAACTTTCAACAATAACTTCTTTTGACATGGTAAATCCTTTCAGTTTTCTTCTTTCATTATAACATAAAGCTGGCTCCTGAGACAGAGAGAAAACCTCTCCGAGGGTGGAGAGGTTGAAATCGTTACTTACGATACAAGCGGTCGTATTGGTAGTAAGGGTCAAAGGTTACATTGATACCCAATTTGCGAAGGACGTTCTTGTCTTCATCTGTCAAGATGATGGTTGAGTGAGCTTCGCTTCCTTTGAGGTTGCCAAGTTCTTCCATAGCACGAGTAGCATCAGGATTTTCTGTAGCTGTGATGGCAAGAGCAATCAGGATTTCATTTGAATGAAGGCGTGGATTGTGGCTACCCAGATGATCAATTTTAAGACCTTGGATTGGTTTGCCAAGTTCAGGTTCGATGAGTTTTACTTCTTTAGCGATGTCAGCTGATTTCTTGATGGCGTTGATCAAGGCAGCGGCTGTTGGGCCAAAGAGCTCTGAGTTCTTACCAGTGACAATTTCTCCGCTTGGCAATTAAGGGCTGGGGCTGGTCCGCCAGTTTCTTCTGCTTTTTGACGGGCAACAACGGCAACCTTACGGTCTGCAGGTGTGATGCCGAGGTCATTCATGAGCAACTCAATTTTCTTGACAGCAGCTTCGCCAACTTTTTCAGCCTTGAAGTCAAGAACAGTTTGATAGTAGCGACGGATGATTTCTTGTTTAGAAGCTTCGACAGCAGCCTCATCATCAGTAATAGCGAAACCAACCATGTTGACACCCATGTCTGTTGGAGAAGCGTATGGAGATTCGCTGAGAATGCGTTCTAACATGCGCTTGAGCACTGGGAAAATTTCAATATCACGGTTGTAGTTGACAGTGGTTTCTCCATAGGTTTGAAGATGGAATGGGTCAATCATGTTGACATCGTCAAGGTCTGCTGTGGCAGCCTCATAGGCCAAGTTGACTGGATGATGAAGGGGAAGGTTCCAGAATGGGAAGGTTTCAAATTTAGCGTAACCAGACTTGATGCCATTGAGTTGGTCGTGGTACATATTGGACATACAAGTGGCCAATTTTCCAGAACCAGGTCCAGGAGCTGTTACGACAATCAAGTTTCGACTGGTTTTGATGTAGTCGTTTTTCCCCATGCCTTCTGGAGAAATGATGTGATCCATATCTGTTGGATATCCTTTGATTGGATAATGAAGATAAGAATCAATCCCGTTTTTCTCAAGTTGGTTGCGGAAGGCATCTGCAGCTGGTTGGCCAGCGTACTGTGTGATGACAACGGAACCAACAAAAATCCCTAATTCATTGAATTTATCAATCAAGCGAAGAACTTCTTGGTCATAAGAAATGCCCAAGTCACCACGTGCTTTAGAGTGTTCGATGTTGCTAGCGTTAATGGCAATCACAACCTCAACCTGCTCTTTCAATTCTTGCAAGAGCTTGATTTTGTTGTCAGGTTCATAACCAGGAAGGACACGAGCAGCGTGGAAATCTTCTAACATTTTGCCACCAAACTCCAAGTAGAGCTTGCCGTCAAATTGGTTGATGCGCTCCAAAATGTGGTCGCGCTGTAGATTCAGATATTGTTCAGAACTAAAAGCTTGTTTTTTTCATGTTTTTACCTCTGACTTCTATTATAATAAAAAATTGGAAGTTAGGAAACTACGGAGCTAAAAAAGAAATTAGAAAGATTAAGCAAACGCTTGCACAAAATTCCAAAAAACGCTATCATAGACTATAGATTATTAAAATAATGAGGTGAGAAGATGCAAGAAAAATGGTGGCACAATGCCGTGGTCTATCAAGTCTATCCAAAGAGTTTTATGGATAGCAACGGAGATGGAATTGGTGATTTACCAGGTATTACCAGTAAGTTGGACTATCTAGCCAAGCTAGGAATCACAGCGATTTGGCTTTCTCCGGTTTATGACAGTCCGATGGATGATAATGGTTATGATATTGCTGATTATCAAGCGATTGCAGCTATTTTCGGGACTATGGAGGATATGGACCAACTGATCGCAGAAGCTAAGAAGCGTGATATCCGTATTATTATGGACTTGGTGGTCAATCATACCTCGGATGAACACGCCTGGTTTGTCGAGGCCTGTGAAAATCCTGACAGCCCCGAACGCGACTACTATATCTGGCGGGATGAGCCCAATGATTTGGAGTCTATCTTTAGTGGATCTGCTTGGGAATACGATGAAAAGTCAGGTCAGTACTATCTCCACTTTTTCAGCAAGAAACAGCCTGATCTCAACTGGGAAAATGAAAAACTACGCCAGAAAATTTACGAGATGATGAACTTCTGGATTGATAAGGGCATTGGCGGTTTCCGTATGGATGTCATTGACATGATTGGGAAAATTCCTGATGAGAAGGTAGTGAATAATGGTCCTATGCTCCACCCCTATCTCAAGGAGATGAACCAAGCAACCTTTGGAGATAAGAATCTCTTGACAGTAGGGGAGACCTGGGGAGCAACGCCAGAAATCGCTAAACTTTACTCTAATCCAAAGGGACAAGAATTGTCTATGGTCTTCCAGTTTGAACACATCTGTCTTCAATATCAGGAAGGGCAACCTAAGTGGCATTACCAAAAAGAATTAAATGTAGGGAAATTAAAAGAAATTTTCAACAAATGGCAGACTGAGTTAGGAGTTGAAGACGGCTGGAATTCCCTCTTCTGGAACAACCATGACCTTCCTCGCATCGTCTCTATCTGGGGAAATGACCAAGAATATCGTGAAAAATCTGCCAAAGCCTTTGCAATCTTGCTTCATCTCATGAGAGGGACTCCTTATATCTACCAAGGTGAGGAGATTGGAATGACCAACTATCCTTTTGAAACGCTGGAGCAAGTAGAAGATATTGAATCCCTTAACTATGCGCGTGAGGCTCTTGAAAAAGGTGTTCCGATGGAAGAAATCATGGACAGTATCCGTGTCATTGGACGTGATAATGCCCGTACCCCAATGCAATGGAATGAGAGTGAAAACGCTGGTTTCTCAACAGGTCACCCTTGGTTGGCAGTCAATCCAAACTATCAAACCATCAACGTTCAAGAAGCGCTGGCAAATCCAGATTCTATTTTCTATACCTATCAGAAACTGATTCAAATCCGTAAGGAGAACAGCTGGCTGATTCGAGCTGACTTTGAATTGCTTGATACGGCTGACAAGGTCTTTGCCTATATCCGTAAAGATGGCGACCGTCGTTTCTTAGTTGTGGCTAACTTGTCCAATGAAAAACAAAACTTTTCAGTAGAATGGAGAGTTAAGTCAATCTTGATTGAAAACACTACTGCTAAAGAAGCAGTTGAAAAACAGGTCTTGGCACCATGGGATGCTTTCTGTGTGGAAATGACTAACTAAAATGAGAGAACCTCAAGCTTTTGTAGTTTGGGGCCTTTTTAGTAAAAATTATGTAGAAAAGTCTTTAAAAATATTTGTTAGAATTTTCTAAAAAACTGGCAAAATCCCTTGTATTTATAAAAAATAAGGTATAATGGTGAAAATACTATCTTGAAGGAGACGCTTATGAGATCAGGAAAGTAGCTTTTAGGAGCGGGAGTGACCTTGAGTGCAGCCCTTCTGTTAACAGCTTGTGGGCACAGCGAAAAGAAGGCTGATGCACCCAAGATATTCTCTTATGTCTATGCTTTGGATTATAGTGTAACGAGCAAGAGTTCAACTTCTGATGTCATAGCGACCGTTGTCGATGGTCTTTTGGAAAATGATAAGTATGGAAACTTGATTCTGGCGCTTGCAGAAGACTGGTCTGTTTCTAAAGATGGTTTGACTTATACCTACAAACTTCGTAAGTGTGTAAAATGGTATACTTCTGAGGGAGAAGAGTATGCTGAAGTCAAGGCACAGGACTGAAACACGCAGCTGATGGGAAATCAGACGGTCTCTCTCCTTCGGGATTCTATCGAAGATTTGGTTGCCTACATCAGTGATAAAACAATGACTTTTCTACTGTAGGAGTCAAGGCGGTTGACGATTACACGGTAGATACACGCTCAACAATCGAGAAAGCTTCTGGAACTCTAAAGTCACAACGGCAACCATGCTTCCAGTAAATGAAGAATTTTTGAATTTTAAAGGAAACGATTATGGTTCGCCAACAATATCAAGTATCCTTATCAGTCATTGAGTATGAAAAGAATCCAAACTACTGGGATAAGGACAACGTTAAGATTGACAATGTCAAACTAACTTCCTACGATGGATAAGACAAAGAATCTTTGATTTGTAGCTTTACACAAGGTGCCTATACAACAGCCTGTCTCTTTCCAACAAGCTCAAACTTTGAGTCAACTAAGAAAGAGTATGGCGATAAGATTGTCTACAGTCCACAAGAAGCGACAAGCTACTACCTCACCGTTAACGTAAACCGCCGGTCTTACAATAAAACAACCAAAACAGACGAGGTTCAAAAAACTTCAACGAAAGAAGCACTTCTCAAAAAGAAGCAGATGCCGAGAATAAAGATATCGCTAAGCGTTATGAAAAATACGCTGAAGCTCAAGCATGGATGATTGACAATTCTCTAATCATGTCTGCTATGTCAAACGGGTGGTACAGTCTCTGTAGCCAAAGCAACTCCATTTACACGTGCCTACTTAAAGGGTGACGAAAATAATTATAAGTACATGAGACTGCAAAAAGATCCTGTTACCAAGAAATAATTTGATGAGACCAAGGCTAAGTGAGAAGAGAGTAAAAAGGCTATCGAAAAATGCCAAAAAGAGTTTGAAAATCATATCAAATAAAAACAGAAATGGAGCCTCCATAATAAGGGACCTTGTTTTTATTTTGATAAATTGTAAAATATAGCTAAGAAAAAGGCGAATTTCAAGTTCAAGTTAGCTATCCAGAAGAAATTCTCTGGGTGACTTGTAGTTCAAGCATTTTTTAGGATAGTTATTAATCCAATTTTCGATTAAGGCGACTTCTTTAGGAGTCGTTTTCTTAGTTCCTTTAGGTAACCATCTACGAATGAGCCTGTTGTGATTCTCATTAGTTCCCCTTTCCCAAGAGGCATAGGGGTGCGCATAATATAGTAGATTGAAATAAGATGTGAACAAATTAATTAGGAAAGTTAAATTAATTCCTAGAAATATTTTAGCAGCCGTGGTGTACTACTCTAGTTTCAATCCACTATAGATATGTTCCTTAGAAAACACATCAGACAATCGGTTGAATTCCGTTCCATTATCTGCCGTGATGGAAAGAATTTGATGCTGTTTTAAGATGAGTTTTAGAGCCTGATTGACCGATTCAGCGCTTTTATTTGGAATTAATCGGATGATTTGATATCTAGTCCTTCGATCAGTTAAGACCAGTAAACAATAGTTTTTCGCTCTTGTAAGCAGAACCGTATCAATCTCATAATGCCCATTTTCCAATCGCAGATTGATAGCTTCAGGACGCTGTTCGATAGATTGACCAGCGGGTTTAAAGTTCGGACTAGCTTGTTTCTTAACAGATTTTCCTTTTCTAGGATAAAGCAGTTCCTGTTTGGTTAACCCCAATTTTCCATGATGAATCCAGTAGTAAATGGTTGAAATTCCTACGTCAACTCCCTTAGCCATAACCATCATTTCAGGCGAAAATTTTTGGTTATGATAGTGGAGAATCTTTTCCTTTAGTTCCTTGGTCAAGCTTGATTTCTTGACCGAGCGCTTCCGATTTCTTTCATAAGATTGTTGAGCATAGTCGGCAGAATAAACCTCTTTGAAGCGCCCTTTTCCAAGACATTGTCGTACTGTCCCACGCTTGATTTCAGTGTGGATAGTTTGAGGAGCTTTTCCAAGTAGAGAGGCAATTTCTCTATTTGATTTTCCTTCTTTTTTCCATCGTTCAAT
>NZ_SPGF01000035.1 GCF_005844455.1 Streptococcus mitis
GCTTGGATGAACGAATTTTTACAGCAATTATCCGCCTATTATTCGGATGATTATCTGATTTTGGTCATGGATAATGCCACCTGGCACAAGTCTCAGGCTTTGGAGTTGCCAGAAAATATCACGTGTACATTTATTCCTCCCTACACTCCAGAAATGAATCCCATTGAGCAAGTTTGGGCAGAGATACGAAAGCGTGGATTCAAAAACAAGGCCTTCAAATCTTTAGAAGAAGTCATTTTGAAGTTAGAAACAGTGATTCAAAATTTGGAAACAGAATGCCTGAGGAAGATTGTTCACAGAAAATGGATTTGTCCATAATAGATTTTTGATGAGTATCAGTAGTAAATATATTCAGGTTTTCAAAAATTTTAAAAAATGTATCTGCTCTAACAATGGTTTCTCCCTTTTCAAACTTACTCAAATTATTGGGACTAATAGCTGTACCCGCAGCCTGTTTCAGAGTAAATCCTCTTTCCTCCCTGATTTGTTTAAGAATGCGTCCAAAATTTGTAGACATACTTTTCTCCTTTGTTTTATCCTTACATTTACATTATACACGAATATTAAGAAAAAATGACAAAAACTACGAAAACGTTCTGTTTCCCCTTGATTTTGAATTAAAGATGATGAAAAACGTATTTTTTCGTTGCTTTTAGTTTTTTAGTAAAGATTTTTAGTATACTGGATGTAAATCAATGGAAAGGAAATCTGATGAAAAACTTTTGTTAGAAGGAAGAAGGAGAAATTAATTGAACAAAAAGAATCAACATTTTACGCTTGCAACAATTTCAGATCTATCACTTCTCGGCGCTGGAATTCTTACATCACAATCAGTAGCCGCTAATGATAGGCTGGTTTCCACTCAAGAAATCAATGGTCAATCTTATCATATCATTAACTCTGAGGTAAATATCAATTCTTCTGGTACTAGCTTAGTTGGAATTGAAGGAAATTTCTTGACGCCAGATAAACAAGCTATTTTAGACCGTATAAATGCTATCAGAAAAGAAGCTGTTGCGGAAGGAATAGTCAGTAGCTATGTTCCCATCAAATGGTCAACTGCACTAGAGAAAACAGCCTTTTCTCGTGCAGCAGAAGCTTCTGTAACTATGAATCATAAACGTTTATCTAATAAAGATATTTGGAGTGCCTGGCCTTCAGGAAATTTTTCACTAGCCGAAAATTTAGCTTGGAACTATGATGGATTTATGACGGCTATTGATCAATGGTATGAGGAAAAAGCAGATTACGTCAAATCTCTTAGTGGAGCAAGTGTCTCTGGTCAAACTGGACACTATGAATCCTTAATAAATCCAGAATTAACTTATATGGGGGTTGCAGCCTTTGATAATCCTAAAAATAGTTGGATCACCGTTGCTCAAAGTTTTGGAACATCATCTGGTGGCTCTGAAGAATTAGCTGGTGGTTATGGAAAAGCCCTTCAATACACAGAACTAAACTCTTCTCAGACTCAAACATTTGCGACCAAAGCGAATCTTTTTGACAAAGACTTGAAGGCTATCGGAACTCATAAAAGCAAAAATGAAAATAAGGGGGCATCGAATACTCCCCATGATTCCTACAATTTCTTCAATAACATACAAGATTTTGTTAAAAATGTTGGTTTTTGGCGTCAATCAGGTTCTCGTTGGTGGTTTATGCACTTTGATGGATCTTATCCTTACAATCAGTGGGCAAAATTAGATAATATCTGGTATCATTTCGATGGTTCTGGTTGGATGCAAACTGGCTGGATAAAAGACAACGGCACATGGTACTATCTTGACGGATCAGGTGCTATGAAGACTGGTTGGCTAAAAGATAACGGTAGCTGGTACTATCTTGATAGCTCAGGCGCTATGAAAACTGGTTGGATGAAGGTGTCAGGTAAATGGTACTATGCCTATAGCTCTGGTGCACTCGCAATCAATACAACGACCCCTGACGGATACCGTGTCAATTACAAGGGTGAGTGGATATAATGAACTAAAACAAAAATAAACAAAGGACAATCATTATTTAATTTTAAAGATGATATCCTTTGTTTTTTATATACTTTTATTGTCCGCTGCTAAGCACAATTCTTAGATTCACTCAGAAAAAGATTAGACTTTTAACCTCAAAATTGATAAAATAGGAAAGAAAATAATTGTAAAAGGAAACTGTAAATCACCATGATGAACATGCAAAACATGATGCGTCAAGCACAGAAACTTCAAAAACAAATGGAACAAAGCCAAGCTGAACTTGCTGCTATGCAATTTGTTGGCAAATCTGCTCAAGACCTTGTCCAAGCGACCCTAACTGGTGACAAAAAAGTTGTCAGCATTGACTTCAATCCAGCTGTCGTTGATCCAGAAGATCTTGAAACTCTTTCAGATATGACTGTTCAGGCTATCAACTCTGCTCTTGAACAAATCGATGAAACGACTAAGAAAAAATTAGGTGCTTTCGCTGGAAAATTGCCATTCTAATAAAAAAGGCTCTATAATATTTATAGTGGGTAAATCCCTTATAGATATTATGGAGCCTATTTTGATGTAGAAAAAGTCCCATAAAATCTATAATGAAAAGCGATCAAACAATCATTAGAAAGAATCCTATGGAACAATTACATTTTATTACAACTGCTTGATATTGAAAACTTTTTCCCATACTAAGTCCTAAACGCTAAAATCATTCTTAATCTTTTTTACCATTTGTTGTTATATTCCTAAATTCCGGCTAAAACAGTCCATCAGACTGTTCTACTTCAATACTTAAGGCGAGTTGTAAGTCATTCCAAACCATGAAGCAATTTAATCAAAGATTTCATGAGTACATGGTTATCAACCCCTACTAATAGCATAGCAGTAAACTATTGTATCGCCTACTTTTTGTATGTGCTTAACTACTAAAGAGATTATAAAGACACTCTTAAGTTGCTAATAAGAATTAACGCACCACTATAATCTCTTACATTTTTACTTCTAAAGTAAAGTTTTGCGTACTCATTGAGAAGAATCTAGAGCTAGATCATCCTCGCTTTCAGGCTTTCTTTAGAACCTTTCTAAAGAAAGCATCACCACCCTTCAATGTCATTAAGTTAGTGATCTAACTTAATGACATTGGTTTTTGCCCAACCTCTTTTTATTTTTTCTTTTTAGATGGTGTGTGGATGGCAATCTTCACTTCAAAGATTGTTCCTTTCGGTTTATTATCTTTGACAGTAATGGTTCCTTTTAGGGCATCTACAATTTGCTTGGCTAGGGATAACCCTAAACCAAAACCACCTTTTTGGCGGGTTCTAGCCTTGTCGACTCGATAAAAACGATCAAAAATTTTCTTCTTATCTTCTGTCGAAATACCGACTCCATTATCAGAAACTAGTAAATACAGATTGCGATCGGTCGCCGAGATAAGAAAATCAATTTCACCATCCTCTTCAGTATACTTGACAGCATTATCAAATAGGATAGTCATCAACTGCTTCAAGAGAAGCTGGTCTGTGACAATCGTTCGATGGATCCGATTTTCAAAACGGAAGACACGGTCATTTTCCGAAGCAATCATCTCATAGTTTGTAAAAGTCGTATTGAAAAAGCTAGTTGGAACTTCTGCAAGTTCCGGCTTAATCCCATCATCTCTCCGAGCTAAGTTCAACAAGTTTGTCGTCAAAAAACGCATATTTCGGACTTCTTCCAAACTCGATGCAATGCTTTCGCTCACATCCATAATGGTAGCTTCTGGCTTTCGGAAAAGGGTCTCTAAACGATTTTGCAAAACTGCAAGTGGAGTCCGTAACTCATGACTAGCATTTTCCACAAAGGACTGTTGCTTCTGCATGCTCTCAAGCAGAGGACGAACACTGACTCGAGCTAGATAGAGACTGGCAATCAAAGACAAAATCCAAAAACTAGCCATCACGACCACAATCAATTGCTCATGCTTTTGACTGGCTTGCTCCAACTGACTGGTATTAATCAAGACAGCCGCATACTTGATATTGGTTGAAACCGAACTGATATTGGTTTCCATCAAAATCATGCGATAGATTTCTTCCTGTCCATAGCTATTAAAAACCTGAATCTGATAGATATGGCCTAGTTCTTTCTTCTCTAACTTAATCTTATCCAAGCCCAAAAATCGATTTCCAGAAAGGAGCTGGGTAAAATTCTTATCAAAGAGAATGACTTCTGTATTGGAACTGACATTGGGTTTTATCTCAGTCTTGCTAGTATCTGTAGCGGCATTTTCTAAATCTTTAATCTCTTCAGTTGCCCTATTTACTGCCAACTGAATAACTGCCTGAGGATTGTTACTCAAACCATGGAGCGTATCATCCACCGAAGTATAGAGACTCGAGTGCATGACCTGCAAAATAATCAGAGTCATGGTAGAGAAAATCAGAGTAAAGACACCAAAGTTGCGGATAAAGTAACTAAAGTCATCCGCATACCATGTTTTTTTTAGTTTACTGAACATCTTTTAAAATATACCCAACACTACGCAAGGTTTGCAAATTCTCTGCAAAAGTGGTTCCTTTTAATTTCTTACGGACTTTTGAAACATAAACTTCGACGACCGAAATCGTTGTATCACTATCAAACCCCCATAGACGATCAAAAATCTGAGTCTTAGGCAAAATCACATTTTGATTTTGAAGGAAATAAACTAGTAAATCAAACTCTTTCCCAAGCAATTCGACAGGAGTATCTTCAACCTTAACGGTATTTGTAGACAGATTAACCACAATATTTCCATAAGTCAAGGTGTTTTCATTAAACTTACCTGAACGTTTGAGAAGGGCTTGAATCCGCATTTTGAGTTCTTCTAGGTAAAAAGGTTTAGTCAGATAATCATCTGCTCCCAATTCAAATCCATGTCCCTTGTCATCCAAACTTTCCTTGGCAGTCATGATCAGAACTGGGGTCGTAATTCCCTTTTCACGCAATTCTTTCAAGACTTGGAAACCATTTTTTTCTGGCAACATCAAATCGAGCAAAATCAAGTCATAGACGCCACTCTCAGCTTCGTAGAGACCTTCTTCTCCATCAAACACCTGCATAACATCCGCAAAATCGTCCAAAAAGTCAAATACTGAATTTGACAGGCCTAGGTCATCCTCAACCAATAAGATTTTTATCATGAGAAACTCCTCCTTATTAAAACCATTATACCAAATTTGCCTTAAAAAAAACTCAACTCTCTGCATTTTACATGAGATAGCTGAGTTTTCTTTTTATTTTAGGCTTATTTATGCGTTTCCGTATTGAAGAACGACTGCTTCCACTGCAGCTTTTTCACGGTTAATCAAGTCAACACGCGCTGCAATTTCCTTGATTCCCATACCGATGTTACGGCTAAGAGCAAGGTCAGAAAGTTGTGGCTCAAAGAATTCCTTGTACTCTGCCAAACGTTGCTGAGTCTTAAATACATGGGCTGGAAGGATAACAAAACTATCAAAGCTCATATCTCCTCCAAGGGCTGCCTTAATCCAAGCCCAGTTTTCACGAGCCCAAGACCATGCTGTTTCCTGAGTTGCTGGATGAGCTAGGAATTGGTAATACCAAGCAGACAAGTCTTGTGGTTTGACCACAAATTTGTCCTTCCAAGCAGCAATCAAGGTTTGGATATTGTCCGCTTCTTTACTGTAGGCAAGAGCTGCTGCCAACTGACGTTTAAAGACTGCATCTGTTGCGTGCGTATAAGTATCAAGATAAAGTGCTAACAAGTCTTTAGTCTCATGATGTTTCATCTCATTAATCAGAACTTGTGAACGAATAGCTGCTGGTAGTCCTGCAAGATTCTCCTCGTGGGCTACGAAGATTTGGCTAGCGATTTGACTAGCTTCTGCATCATTTGAGCGAATCATCATAGAGATGTCCAACTGACGAACCAATTCATCCTCATCTGATTCTCCATCCTTAGCTTCGAAACCAAGACGGTCATAGTTGTGACGAGCCAATTTAGCAACTAGTGCTTTGAAGGCTGTTTCAGCTTCTGTTCCTTCATCGATAAAGCGCTCAAGGGCAGAAATCACTTGAGAAACAGCTGAAACCACAAGGTAAGACTCTTCCTTGGCAAGTTTATCAAGGACTGGGAGCAAGTCAGCATAAGAAATGTGCCCTGCTTCAGCAAGCAAGCGACGTTCTTGGACAATTTGCAGTTTGCTTGTGTTATCAAGCTCAACTAGGTCAGCAAGAACAGCATCTAACAAGTCTCCTTGGTAGTCTGTAATATAGTGGGCTGTATTTTCAGTGTTGAGACGAAGAGCTCCTTCATTTTCAGCAAGAAGAGCTGCATAGCCAGGAATTTCGATACTTTCACTTTCAAGTGTATCCGGCAAGCCTTTCCAGTTGCTGTTGAGTGGTACCACCCAGAGACGGTTCTTGTCTTCGTGCTCACCGATGAAGAATTGTTTTTGTGAAATCTTCAAAACATCATTTTCAACTTTGACAGTAAGAACTGGGTAACCAGGCTGTTCCAACCAAGAGTCCATGAAGGCTGCGACATCACGTCCTGACGCTTGACCAAGGGCATCCCAAAGGTCACGACCAATTGTATTGCTGTACTGATGTTTTTCAAAGTAAGCGTGCAAACCTTTAGCAAAATCAGCATCTCCTAGCCAACGACGAAGCATGTGCATGAGGCGGCTTCCTTTAGCATAGACGATAGCACCATCAAAGAGCGTATTGATTTCATCTGGGTGTTTAACTTCGACGTGAACAGACTGTACGCCATCAGTCGCGTCACGTTTCAAAGCAGATGGAACACCACCTGTTTGGAAATCTTCAAAGATATTCCAGCTTGGTTCAATAGCATCCACACAGACGTACTCCATCATATTAGCAAAGCTTTCATTGAGCCAAAGGTCATCCCACCATTTCATAGTCACGAGGTTCCCAAACCATTGGTGAGCCAACTCATGTGCCACAACTAGGGCAACTTGTTGGCGGCTGGCAAATGTAGAGTTTTCATCGACAACCAAGTAAACTTCACGGTAAGTGACGAGACCCCAGTTTTCCATCGCACCAGCTGAGAAGTCAGGAAGGGCGATGTGGAGAGATTGAGGAATTGGATACTTAACTCCGTAGTAATCTTCGTAAAACTCGATTGATCGAACGGCAATATCCAGTGAGAAATCAAGGTTAGATAGGGGGTGGGCTTTGGTTGAGTAGACACCTACAAGGGTACCGTTTTTAGTTTTAGCAGTCACCCCTTGCAAATCACCAGCAACAAAGGCCAACAAGTAAGAAGACATGCGAGGTGTTGTCTCAAACTTCCAGATACCTGTTTCCTTACGGTTTACCACATCAATCTCAGGCATGTTTGACAAGGCCACTTCACCTTCCGCTTGGTCAAAACGTAGAGAAAGGTCAAAAGTTGCTTTAGCTTCTGGCTCATCCACACATGGGAAGGCTTCGCGCGCAAAATGGCTCTCGAACTGAGTAGACAAGACTTCCTTCTTCACTCCATCAACTGTGTAATAAGAAGGGTAAATCCCTGTCATGTTGTCTGTAATTTTTCCTGAAAAAGCGATGACCATTTCAACTTGACCAGCCTCAGCCAATTCGATATGAAGGGCTTCATTTTCATGGTCAACTGTAAATAGACGCGCTTGACCCGCAACTTCTACAGAAGCGATTTCCAAGTCTTTTTGGTGGAGGGAAATACGGTCGCTCTGCGCTTGACCAGTGATGGTCACCTTACCAGAAAACGTCTTGGTCTCACGACTCAAGTCTAAAAATAAATCATAGTGTTCAGGAACAAATTGCGTAATAAAATGTTCAACTGCTTGCATAGTTTTCTCCTATTCTAAGTTTAAGAGTTGCTACTCTTCTTCAAACAAACTTATTATATCATGTTTTGCTTTAGAAAAAAGGATTGGACGGTGATTTCCAAAACTTTCTTCCTTCTACAGTCTACAGTGGGTACACCTTGCGAAATTCTTCCAAAACGACCTTGCTGTCAGGTGTAAAAGTCAGTCCAGCCTCCCTCATCCACTCGGTGAAACAGTCTTCATGAACCTGGCGCCAATAGGCTAAAGATTTGTCTCCCTCGCCTTCTTTAAAGGCATGGTCAGCAGAAACTTGATGAAAGGCCTGAACGGAAACCTTGGTAATTTCGACAATGCAGACAGCCTGATTTTGACTATCTAAAACGACATCAAAAGTTCCTTCTTGTGGAAGGGGTTCGTCCTCTAGAGCGCAGAGGTCGTAGGCTGAGGCGGTTGCCGTCTTTTCGCCTCTTAGAACCAAATCTGCCAAGATATCGGCTTCCACTCCAAAAGCCCAGGCATCTATCTCATCTCCAATCGAGGGGTTAATTTGCTTATAGGCATTCCACATTTCTTGCGGTGTCATGGGTTGCTCCTTTGTAATTTTTTACTTACTTCTTTTACACGTTTGAGGTGGTCTGGATGGTCAATCTCTAAATCAAAAATCTCTGGAATAGAACTATAGTGGATAATGCACTTGATACCCATCAGACTCATTTTTTGTATGAAAGAAGCATTCAGATAACCTGCTACAGCAAAGTCAATATTTTTCATTCTTGCTTTATCCTGCATCTGTCTTAACATATCTAACATAATGAGATTTTCCATATCATGCCATTGACTGTTTCTCACAGTCGCAAAAACAAAAGAAGTCAAATCATTCATTCCAACGACAATCTTTGAAATACCAGTTTCCAGTATCCTATCCAAGTCAAAATACGCTGACGGTAATTCAATCATTGTGGCGACTTTTCCAGTAAAACCATGCTGACGTAATACTCTAATAGCTTGTTTTAATTGGTCGGCATCATTGACAAAAGGAAAAATAACAGACAGATTGGGATTTGTTTGATAAACTTCTGTAACGACATGTGCCTCAGCCTGAAATTCATTCGGACACGCCAGCAAACGCCTTATCCCTCTATATCCAAACAAGGGATGATTTTTATCAAAATGCTCTTTAGTCCCCTCTAAACAATTAGCTTCTGTATTTGTTAACTCTGAAAAACGATACCATACCTCTTCATCTGAATACAAGGAGCAAACAGTGCCTAGATAATCTTTTACAAATTGCTGGCAACTTGCTAATAGGATGTTTTGATTAAGCTCTCTCAACAAATATTCCCCACGAATCATACCAACATGATGCAATAATTGAGGGTAAACTTTTTCAACAATTTTTTCGCCACTAAGGGCAAGTTGGTTTCTCATCATTCACCTTCCAATTCATATACAAAATCTTGTCCAATTCTGGAAATCCTAACAACTCTGCTTTGACCCTCAAGACTAATGGCGATGCATTTTCTTCTATGATTTTTTGAATATCCATCCAAACATATCCCAGTGAATCATTAACACCATCAGAGATAGCTTCAGAAATAGTAACTTGAGGTGCCTCCTCATTCATTTCAACATCATACAAGGCCATGACATGGTGAACCATAAAATTTGTTAACTCTTCCCTGACAAAAACATCGTAGATTCGAGGATTGGAGTAGCTTCTAACAGTATATTCCGTCTCTTCCAAAACTTCTCTAGTCAGCGTTTCTGTTAGTCCTTCTCCAAGTTGCTGACTGCCACCGGGAAGGTCTAACCTATTTTTGTAGGGACCTGCTGTTTTTTGAATACAAAGAAGGTAACCATGTTTATAGCAAACACCATAGACTCCAAAGTGATTTTTGATTTCCATCCAACTACTCCTACTTCAAAGACCAGCCACCATCTATTGTCAAAATTTGTCCCTGCATGGAGCTTGCTTTTCCACTTGCTAAGAAAAGGCTAAGCTCTGCTACTTCCACTGGATCAATCCAGCGTTTTATTGGCGTTTCACTAGCCACCCAGTCCGCTAAGCCACCTGGCTCAAAGTCTGCAGCAGTCATACCCGTCTTGACGGCTCCTGGAGCGATCCCAAAGACCTGAATCCCAGCTTCTGCATAGTCTAGAGCCAACTGCTTGGTAAATCCAGCCAAGGCGTGCTTAGAAGAAGTATAGGCGTGACCACCTCCTCCTGCTAGGCTCGAAGCGATGGAACACATATTGAGAATGGTCCCTTTTTTATTCTCCAACATTTTGGTCAAATAATAACGAGTCAACTCAACAGGAGTCACGTAGTTAATTTCAAAAATCTCTTGGATTTCCTGTGCTGTCTGTTCCAAAAGTGGTTTGTAATCATCCAAAACTCCAGCAGTATTGCACAAAACATCCACCTGAGGGCACCAGTCAAAAATAGGCTCCAAGTCCAAGGTCAAATCTCTCTGTAAAAAGTGGAAATCACCCTGTAAAAGTGGATTTTCGCCTTGGTCAACTCCGTAAACTTGATACCCATTCTCTAAAAAGAGTCGAGCCTGAGCCAATCCAATACCTGAACTCACACCTGTAATGAGTACACATTTAGTCATTCACTTCTACCCAATCTGTCGCCAAAACATCACAAGGTGTCGGACTCCACATGGAAAAACCTTCCCCTTCTCCAGACACGTTGATTAGGAAATAGGGTGTCACTTCAAGCGCAACCCCGTTTTGCTCGATAGCGTCAAAAAGTTGGACATAATTTTCAGCCCCTCCCCAACCAGTTCGTACATATTTTTTCTTAGCCTTTAAGCCAGGCAGGATTTCTTCAAATGTCATGTTATTCTCCTTTATCGTTTGTAAACGTTGATTTGATAAGCTTTCTAGTCAGCCTATGAGTTCTAAAATATAAATTTGTTCACCTTTTTGTGGACTTACAAGTTATTCATGGCTTTTTCGTAATATGAAACAGCCTCTTTTTCTTTGTCCACAGACAGGTGGCTATAAATATCCATGGTCATAGCTAAAGTGGCATGACCTAGGCGATATTGTAATTCTTTATAGCTGATACCAGCATTTAGCAATAAACTAGCGTGAGTATGGCGGAAAGCATGGAAAGTAAAACGCGTGATACCGAGTTCAGCACAGCGCCTATCTAGGCTTTCTTGTCTAGTCGCCATGTTTTGATATTCCTTTGTGGGTGTTGCAAACACCACAGACGAGACACGCGCCCCAGTCTCTAAAAATGATTGACGTTGCCTGTTCTTATAAAGTCTTAGCATATTGACTGTTTTCTTGTCTATGCTGATCGTCCTAACTCCAGCTTTACTTTTTGGTGTACCTATTAACTTTAATAATCTACTGTAATTCTTGTTAATGCTTATAGTTCCATTCTCAAAATCAATATCTGACCATTCCAGGGCTACTACTTCACCAAAACGACAACCAGTAGCAAGTAAGACACTATACAGAACATAATCAAAATAATATCTATATTTCTTAAACGCCAGTTTTTCCATATGGAGCAACAGAGCCTTTAAATCGTCTGGAGCTATGAACTTGATAGCCTTATTCTCACGTTTAGGTTGTTTAGGTAGGATTATATCCCTAGCTGGATTGAATGGCAAAAGCTGGAGTGATACGCCATACTGTAAAACACGCCTATTTATCGAATGAACCACGCCATAATGGACTAGCTGAGTAGAAAGGTCATTTATAAAGGTCTGGATATAACTAACAGATAGCTTGGTCAGTTTCAAAGCACCAAAGACAGGTATTAGGTGATTATAAAGCATTCTCTTTGTTGCTATAAAGGTTTGCGGTTTAACAGTAAGCCGATAACTTTCTAGCCATAATTCAGCCAGTTCTTGATAGTTCTTAACAGGTACTATTTTTGTGACCGTACAGCCATTAGATATAAAATCATCTTGCGCGTGCTTTGCTTTTTGCTTAACCTCTTTTCTTGTCCTACCCGTAACGCTAGTTTTAGCTTTCTTTCCTGTTACCTGGTCAACGCCTAGATAGACATTGGCACGGTACACAATAGCACCGTTCTTCTTTTTGACTTCATTTATTTTCATGATATGAACCTTTCTATCAGCAGGCAAGCCGTTATTAAAAAGATTTTAGATTGAATTGGGTTTATATCATGCTGAGCGTTACAAGAACGCCCCTGTTTTCGTTTATTTTAGGTAAGTAGTCTATTTATATGTTTTAGCCCTAAAATCGCTTAGAGGGCTTTTTAGGCGTGTATTTTGATATGCATATTTTTTGAGCTTTGAACAGGTCATAAAATGAGCGATAGAATATTAAGATTTTACAAAGGTGTCGCGCCCTAAGATTGCCCTAAGGTGGTAAAAAGTTAGTACAAGATAGCCAGTCTTTAAACCACGCGCAGAATACTAAAAATACTGATTTTGTTGAAATATGTTGAAAGATATATTTACAAAAGTTGACAAAAATTGACACTTTTCAAGGTATGCAAAAATCTATATTTCAGATTTTCTTCACACCGTAGCGCGTGGGTTAGTCTTTATGTGCAACTTCATTCAGTTTGGCCAAAGTCTTAATCAAACTATTAGTTAACTTACCTAATTGGTCACCCGTGACATCTGCTGTTGCTCCTGCAGTGTTCGAGATTGTATCTGTTAGAGAAGATAGAGCCTTGCTCATAGCGTCAAAGTACTCGCTTATATACTCTTTTCTTTCTTCTGAAGGTAACGCCATTAACTCGTCATCAGACAAGGTATTTTTAGGAATATCTATCTTTACCACGTTTTTGGTGGGTTCACTAGACATACTTATAGGGTAGCCAGTTGTTTGTAAAAAATCTTCCTCCGCCCTCACCTTATTCAGATATAAAGAAAGTTCTTCCTTGTAATCGCCTAGTTTGCTAATTTCCTGTATAATTTCATCCGCTTGATACGGCTCAACAATTGAGAGTAACTCTTTATAGTCACGCGCTTCTGAGTCAAAGAAGTCAAATAAATCACTTAACACCCTCATTGGGGTTTGTCTTTTCAAGTTGTAAAAATATATATTTGATAATGTTTCTATATCCATGTTTAGAAAATCGGACAACTCTATAATCTTCATGGTGCTTTCTAAAACTTCTTTATTTAGGTGGCTATCAGATTCTGACGACTTTTCTGCAATCGCCTTAACTATTTGGCTAACACCAAAACGATTATTTGTATAACCTAACAAATATCCTTCTGTTACACCAAAATAATCAGCAAGTTGCTGAGCCTTATCTGGTTTGATTTGGCGCTCCTCATTTTCCCAGCGTAACACTGTTATTTTAGATACACCTATTTCACGGGCTAACTCATCTTGAGTTAAGCCCTTTTGTTTGCGTAATTCTTTCAACCTAATCATAAAATATCACACCTTTCATGTTTGATTATATCTGAATTTTAGAAAAGTATCAAGAAATGATACAAAAAAATATAAAAAATACTTGACAAGTATCAAAAACGGATATATAATCTAGATTAAAGTTATCCAAAACGGAAACTTTTTATTTATAACCTTTCACACTTTCAACCTATGGGAGGGAATTTTAAAAGGAGGACAACTATGAGCAAACTACGAGGCTATCGGGTCATGTTGGGGCTAACACAGCAACAAATGGCGGATAAGCTAAACATCTCTTTACAGTCTTACAACAACAAAGAGACAAAGAAAACGCCCTTTAATGACAAAGAGCGCCTAGCTATTAAGTCGATGGTTGCTGAAATTAAACCAGATATAACCATAGATGAACTATTTTATCAAGATTAGGAGGGACACCATGAACATTGTTTACATGGACGGCAAGAAAGAGCCGTACACAACGCACGACATCATAGCTGAACATGCTGAAATTGATACTATTTCAGTCAGAAAGCTAATTGATAAGCATAAAAAGGATTTAGAAGCGTTTGGGGTTTTGTCATTTGAAATCCATAAACCTGAAAAAGGTTCACTAGGTGGACGACCTAGGAGAATTTATCACTTAAACGAACAGCAGGCGACTTTATTAGTTACCTATCTAGGAAACACCGAACCAGTCAGAGAGTTCAAAAAGAACCTAGTCAAAGCATTCTTTGAGCTACGTCATGAGGTGGCAGAGTTCCGCTATCAGAGGGCGTTAGAAAAGCCAAAGCGCAAAGAATTAGTAAAAGCTATCAGCGAATGGGAGAACGCACCAAAACACGCGCACAGCACCGTTACAAACCTATTGCTAAAGGCAGTAACTGGATTTAACGCCAAGCAGTTACGAGCGTTGAGAGGCGAGGAAATAGCTCTAAACAGTCTTTATAGTGGCGAGTTAAAAGAATACCAAGCCTTGGAAGATATGGTTATTGCCATGATACAGCTTGGTTTTGACTACCAAGACATTAAGACCATGGTAAATAAAAAGAACGCCCAGCAGGGCGCGTGAGAGCAAGAAAAAAAGGCTTACCGAGACCAATCAGCAAAGCCTTTCACACACTAACTAAAACACAATTAAGAGGCAGGCAAGCCGTTATTAAAAGGGTTTTAGTATAGATTTGATACTTAGATTATATCATGATTTGGGTATCTTGACCATACGGGGGCGCTAATCCCTTAAAATTAGAACGATACAAGAAACCAATTTGAAACAACAACCACCAACAGCCCAACGCTTTCAAAAGTTTGGCGACCGTGAGCATAGGGCAAAGTGACAAGAAAAGTCTTTACACAGAATAAGCCCACTGGGCAATTACACAGAAAATAACAAAACAGAGGTAAAAACATGACTGAAACAACTTACGATAATATCACTAAAAGCCTAGATAGAATTAGCCAGGAGCTACATCTAGCTGACGAAAATAACGATTTTTCTAGAGTATGGCTTTTATCAGCTCAGTTAAATGCACTCAAAGAGAACTTACAACGTTTGCTATGGATAGAACTTCCAGAGTTAAACGACATACAAAAGCTAAAGGTACTTTCTAAAAAGACAACAGGAATGATTTTTAATCCCGGTATCTTTGAATTTGACGCTATGAGACAAGCCTTTTTCAAAAGACAGGCTAAAATATTCTTTGAAACTGACGAAGAACAACAAGCATATATCACTTATACGGAAAAACAATACTTAGAGGCTACCATTAACCTAAAAGAAATCTATTTTAAGGCTAATCAGACACAGCCCAAACTGAGTTATCAAGAAAAGAAAACACAGGTACAAGCTGAATTTATGGAGGCTATAAAACAATGAACGAATTAGACCTAACACCAACCCAAGCTATTATCTTTTTTGTGGTTATGCTCCTACTACTAGCCTATCAACTTTATAAGCTAAGCAAGGAAACAATCACTATTGAACTCTCAGAACAACAAGACCAAAAGCCAGCGTATAATCCCAACTATGGGGCATATATCCAGCTTGCAGGTAAACGATATAACTAGAAAGAGGCAGACAATGACAACAAACAAAAACTTTGACCTTGCAAAATCACGAGCTGAAAACTTTGGTCAGTGGTTAGATGAGGCTTTCCAAACTATGCTAGATTTTTCCCTAGAAAATAAATTTGATTGCTACAGTATCGAGGAACAAAACCAATTAGAGCGAGTATTAGAAACCCTAACAGATTTTTCTGACATGCGGGATAAGGGGCAGATTATCCTAGTCAGCAAGGAAAGAGAGGCGATAGAATGACACTACCACCACTACCAGAGAATTACAGGCGCGTGCTTAACCTTATCAAGGTAGGAGCTGACAACCCTACCACAGGGGCAGAAATAGCACTTGTTTTGAAGTTAGAGGAAAGGACAGTACAAAGTATCGTTAGCCGTTTAATCACGCGCTACGGCGTTCCTATTATTGGTGTACGTCACGGCTTTAATCGTGGTTACTTTATCCCAGCAGATAAGGCAGAGCTACTAGATGGCGCAAAAACCTTTTACAACCAAGTACAAGAGGAACAAAAGCGCCTAAGTGTATTGCTAAACGCTGACCTAGAGGGCTACAAGGCACTACTGAAAGGGGCTGATATGAATGTTTAGCCTAAGTAAAGAGAGTGAAAACAGCCTAAAACGTGGCGTATTAAAGCTGATAGACGGCTTTCTAAAAGATTATCTGAAGCCAAAACCACGATTGACAGGCTTAATGACACCTACCCAAATAAAAGAAGAACTAAACATAGACTACAACACCTTGAAACGGTGGGAACGCGCTGGGCTACGGCGCTACTCTCCTCCTATCGAAGACACACGCAAAGTCTTTTACAAAATCGAGGATATTCTAATATTTTTAGGAGCGGATAAATGACAATATATGAAAGCCGTGGTTTTGGGTCTTTGCTTTATCCATACAAGGGGAAACTAGAACCTTTTGAATATATTTCTAAGTTTAGACCTTTGGAAGTCCCTAAAGGCATTAATTTAGAAGATTATAAGCGAACACAAGCCCCCTACTGTTTGAGTGGTAAAGTTACGCCAGAGAAAAACGGTAGCTATAAGCGAAACAATGACAGTCTTATCTACCGTGATTTGATTTTTCTTGATTATGATGACATTGAAATAGGCGTAAACCTCCCTAAAATCGTTTCTGAGAGGCTTTGGGAGTACAGTTATATTATTTACCCAACTATCAAACACACCGCAGAAAAGCCTCGTTATAGGCTTGTAGTGAAGCCTAGTGGAAAATTAGACGAAACTACCTATAAGCATGTAGTCACTGAAATAGCCAATAAGATAGGGCTACCTTTTGACCTATCTAGCCTTACCTGGTCACAATTGCAGGGCTTACCAGTCACAACAGGCGACCCAGACAACTATCTGCGCTATGTGAACCGTGGCAAAGATTATCCAGTACAAAAAGCAAGACAAAACCGAACAACTCAAAAGAGCGCTACTTCTTACACACCTAAAACAAGCCATCAAAAATCAATCACCATGCGCGTGATAGATACCTTGTTACATGGTTTTGGAGACGAGGGAGGGCGTAACGTGGCACTCACGCGCTTTGTGGGACTACTCCTTAATAGATGGGTGGATTGTGACATAGAAACAGCTTACGAACTCACACAGATAGCCAATAGTGTGACATCTAGCCCTATCCCAGACAATGAGTTAGACCGAACTTTTGAAAGTATCGTCAAAGCAGAAATCAGAAAAAGGGGGACAGCGTGAACCTAGAAGAATTACAAGAACAGTTAAATCAAAGCAGAGCGCTAGAGTCTCCTAGAAGCATGAGAGAGCTACATAACCGACTATGTGAACTTGGCGAGGCATGGCGTAGCGAACACAAAGAGGAAAAAGAAATCACTAGAGGCAACAGAAAAGGCGAGGTAGAAACCAAAATACCACGCCCTAGCGTTGCTGAAGTTGCTAATATTTTGCTGAAACATTGCTACTTTACCTTTATTGGATACAGCGAGCTAACAGACAGTAGCCAGCTCTATTTTTACCATTTAGACCTAGGCTATTATATTGCTAGCCGTGATATAGTCAATAAACTTATTCTAAAATTTGACAGCAGGCTAACATCTAAAAGATTTACCGAAGAAGTGATTATATTTCTAAGGACAGAAACCAAAATCAAGCCCCCTATGCAGGAAAGCTATTTAATACCAGTCAGAAATGGCATTTTTAACTTACATACCAAAGAACTTGAACCATTTAGCCCCAAATATATTATCACTACCAAGATAACAACAGCATACACCCCAGAGACTCAAAAGCCTTTGCTAGGTGGCTGGTTTGATTTTGATAAGTGGCTAGACAGTCTCGCTTGTGGAGATAAAGAAATCACTACACTACTTTGGCAAGTTATGAATGAGGCTATCAATCCCAACCGCACGCGCAAAAAGATGGTTATTTTAACTGGAGATGGAAACAACGGAAAAGGGACATTTCAAGCCTTATTAGAAAATCTGATAGGTAAGGCAAACATCAGCAACCTAAAGCCCGACCAATTCCAAGAACAGCACCTACTTTCAGCGCTTAATGGAAAGGTTTGTAATATTGGTGATGATATTTCTGATAAATACCTGGACAGTGTTTCCGACCTAATGAGTATTGTCACAGGCGACACAATCCAAGTAAACCCTAAGCATTTGCAACCTTATGAGGCTAGTTATCGCCTATTGTGTATCTTTTCTGGTAATGGTATTCCTAGAAGTCGAAATAAGTCGCAAGGCTGGTACAGGCGTTTATGTATCGTCCCCTTTAACGCTGATTTTAATGGCACGGTTGAGCGCCCAGAAATCAAGGACGAGTTTATCAAGTCTAAAGAGTTGCTGGAGTGGGTGCTTTTCAAAATTCTAAACATGGCAGAGTTTGATAGATTTGTAGAACCTAAAGCAGTCAAGGATATGTTAGACGAGTACAAAGAAGATAACGATTTTTATTATTCTTTCGTAGTTGGCACATATATTCCTAACGGTTATCATGAGTTGCAACATGTACCCCTACCTATCATCAAGCAATGGCTAGAAGAATACACCGAAGACGAGGGTATCAAAAATGCTAATCTATACGGTTATGGCAAGAAAATGCTTGCTGTACTGAACAAGGAAAGTGATGGAACATATACCATAAAGTCTGGTCGAGTACCGCCAGGAGATTATAAAGCATTAGACCCAAACGAATTTTATGGCAGAAAGCTGAGTGGAGTTCCGAAAGGAATACATAGAGATGACAAAGAATAGTAAGAGAGTTCAAAGTTTGTGACCGTGTGACCAAGTTGTGACCAAGATTTTTAAAGACGGTCACATACTAAAACCCTTGATAATACTGACTTTTTCCTTTTATTTTTTATAAATGTGACCGTGTGACCATCTTTTTTATTTATATATATAGGGGTTAACAAGTTGTTATCTTTCTATATAAATAAATTTTTCAAAAGACGGTCACAAGATTTGACACCCCTCTAAACCCTTGGTACTACTGACTTAAAAGGTGTGACCAAGATTTTAAAAAGATGGTC
This sequence comes from Streptococcus mitis, assembly GCF_005844455.1. Taxonomy (GTDB): domain Bacteria; phylum Bacillota; class Bacilli; order Lactobacillales; family Streptococcaceae; genus Streptococcus; species Streptococcus mitis_BF. The sequence goes on from NZ_SPGF01000035.1 coordinate 18,711, forward strand.
ACAAATAGCAAAAGTTTACATAATTTATCTTAAACCAAGAATGAGAGATTAAAAATGACTGAAAATAACTACCTAGAACAGGCTGAAAAAGACAGATTAGAACTGGAACAGCACCGCTTAAATTATATGGCTGATGATACACCAGTAGGGCCTAGCGATATTCCGATGCTACTAGAAATAGCTAACAAGTTACGGGAAGAAGATACCAGTTTGAACATCTATGAACTGTATAAGCACCCAGAGGCGCGTGCTAAGCTATTCTCACAGATAACAGAGGTTTGTTATATAGTTTTGAATACAACACCGACACAAACCCAAAGATTGGCATTTTGCGACTATCTGGAACAGCAATACGAAACAATTCTAAAGAAAGTCATTGCCAGCACAGACAAGCAGGCGCTAAAAGAGTTATTAGACCTATTAGAGCTACCAGTAGAGACTGAAAGCCAATTTATACGAGATATGGCAGTCAGTGGGCTACTATCCAAAGACTAAGACAGAGAGGCACGCGCCTCTTTTGTATTTTAATCCAATAGATTTGGGTTTTCTCTATAAGGGGGATTAGATGATAGCATTGACCATAGAAAGTATAACTAAACCACTAAAAGAAAAATGTTTATCAAAAGTAGCTGGAAAGTTCAGAGGGCAAAGTATCACTATTGACCTTAATAGCCTAACTGTTGACTATGACAGCCAGAGAATAGACCTAGACAGCATACCAGGAACTTATGGAGGTATACGCTACTTCTTCCTTTGCCCTATTTGTGGTAGGCGGTGTAGAAAACTATTCAAATCCAAAATTATTTTTTCTTGTGGAACTTGTCAAGACAGGCACAAAGACACTTTGAACCGAAGTAAAACCGATTGTCAGTATTATTTCAGTCTAGCATTAAAAGAGGCTAGGAAAATAGACCCTAGTTACTATCCAGAAAAGGGCTACGTAGATTATGACAACTTTCCAAGTCGCCCTAAAAGAATGAGACACAAGACATATTGGAGGCATTACAAAAGATTTACTAGCTATTTAGATAAAGGGCTTAGTTATTGGTTAAGCGGACTAAGTTAACAGGGTGTATTTACAGAATAAACAAATAAGGAACGCTCACAATTTCCCAAACAAATAAAACAGCATAATAAAGGCGTTAGATACGGTCATTATCATATTTTTAGGGTGCATGATTTTGGAACGTTCTTGATTTTATAAAAAGTAAAGCGTTCTAAAAATTTGGTGAGATTATGGCTAGGTACAACATAAAAAACTAGCAAGGTTTTAACAAGGTATCCAGAAAAAAATGGTAAGCTTTTGGTAAGGTACATAGATTTTTAACAGAGGGAGAACAAAAGAACACGCGCTTTTTTGATATAATTATAGTCATACGAGGTATTAAAATGTTTGAAATCAATATGACTATTCAAGAGCAACTAAGAGATATTAGAGACTTAAAGCCAGCTATAAAGAGCCTAGAACTTGAGCTAACCAAAGTTAGAGAGCAATTTAAAACACTACCAACACTACTAGAACCACAAGAAAATGAAATCCTAACAGCTATCAGAGAAATCACAGCCAAGCGCCAACGTATGGCGGACTTAATTAACAAGCTATCAGATAAAGAGCAACGGGATTTATTAACCGCCCAATACATTGAGGGCATAAAAACAAAACACCTTGCAGAGTTTTTAGGTTGGAAAGAAAAAGAGGTACAAAGCACACATCGAAAAGCCATTAAGAACCTAGAGCAATTACAAAACCAGCTAGGGCAATCAGAAGCTTAAAATAAGCCATGTTTCAGCGCGTGCTTTACTTTATCTGATAAATAACCACAAACAGAATAAAACACTATAGAAACGATTTTAGGGGCTATTTCTGAATAGCTCTTTTTTAATACAGAACATTCTTTTTACTTGAATACGTGTAACACGTGTGATATAATAATCTTGTCAGGAGGTAAAAGCGCTATGCCTATGACACAAAAAGAAATGGTTAAGCTACTTACCGCTCATGGTTGGATAAAGACCAAAGGCGGTAAAGGGTCGCACGTTAAACTTGAAAAAGCAGGCGAGCGACCTATAACCATTCCCCACGGTGAAATTAACAAATACACCGAACGGGGTATCAAAAAGCAAGCAGGGCTGTTATAAAGACAGTTCCCCGCTTGTCTTTGATTTTGGAGGTTAAACATGCTTGTCACTTATCCAGCTTTATTTTATTATGACGATACAGACGGAGCAAACGCCCCTTATTTTGTCACTTTCCCAGACTTTGAGCATTCAGCAACCCAAGGCGAAGATATGGCTGATGCTATGGCAATGGCTAGCGACTGGTTAGGTATTAACCTAGCGGATTATATCGAGAATGGGCGAGATATTCCCACTCCTACCCCTATTAACGCTCTATCTTTGGCAAATAATAACCCTTTCCGTGATGATGAGGATATAGAGCTAGTTTATGACCCTAGCAAGTCTTTTGTCTCTATGGTTATGGTTGACGTAGCGGAATATCTAGGTAGTCAAGAGCCTGTAAAGAAAACCCTAACTATCCCACGTTGGGCGGATACTTTAGGACGTGAACTAGGTTTGAACTTCTCCCAAACGTTGACAGACGCCATTGCTGATAAGAAAATTCATGCCTAAGCTGATTTATGATACAATTTAGTTAATAATAGGGCTGGTCTAACACCCATGAAACAAGTAAATTTGTGGAGGTGGGGGTCGGTCCTATTATTTATATTTAAGGAGTTCACTATATGGCTAAACCTAAAAAAGAATGGAAACCAACAATAACCCACATTGTCCCTAAAGGCACTAAGCTAGCAGACGGTACAATATTAGACGAAGAAACAACATTAACCCAAGAAGAATTTACCAACAATCCCCCTGTTATCCCGGACAACCATCCTTTTTATGATATATGGGCTAGTATAATACGAGAAAAAATAGAAAAAGGCGAACTATAAGAATACCGTATATTGGCGCGTGAAAATCGCTTGAAACAATTTTACTGACCTTGTAAAATTTGATAACCACGCGCTTTTTAACGGTTATTTTTCGAGTAATACCGTGGTATAATATAGTCACAGCTGGAGGCTTGCATAGTCTAGCCGATTAAGGAGAGTTGTAACCCACGAGGTCAAACGCTCCTTTTTTGATATAATATAGCTATCAGCAAAATACTAGATAACTAAAAAAGCACCTTGTGGGGTGCTAGTTTCTTGCCTGCTGAACTCATTATTTGATTGACCTATTTTAGGTCTTTTTTGTTCACCTTTTTGTGGACTTTGGAAGACTGTTAAAGAAAATCTATGACTAAAATTTTTCAAAAAGTCCTTAAAAATATAGCTCACAAACGCCTAAAGGACAGTATTCTGAGGCATTCTTGAAAATTTCTTCAAATGTCATGTTATTCTCCTTTGATTCTACATTCTTCATTTAATTATAACAAAAAACCGCTTTGCAACGGCTTTTTGACTCATTTTAAATCAAAATCAATAAGCATTTTATAATTATAGTCATTTAGTTTTAAAAAAACGTTCCAAACATTCAAAAATATTTGGAACTTTCCTTAATAAATCTGTCACTTTCTTTTTCAAGATAGCCCAAGCTTGCTCAATAGGATTCAAATCTGGTGAATAAGGTGGTAGAGGTAAGAAAAAGTGCTTATCTTGAATGCAAAGTTCATCCAAAATGTTCTTGGGATGAAAACTAGCATTGTCCATGACAATGACATGATGTGTCTTCAAAGTAGGTAGAAGTTGAGTTTTGAACCACTTCACAAAGAAATCACTCGTCATACTTTCCTTGTAAATCATGGGAGCTATAAACTCTCCGTCTACTTGTCCTGCAACAATTGAAGTCCGCTCAAAACGCCGTCCACTAATCTTTTCATAGACTTTCTCCCCTCTAGGAGCCCGTGCATAAGGACGATAGAGGTAGCGGTCGATTCCTGTTTCGTCAATATATACGACTGGTAAATCTTTTAGGCTATTCAAAATATCAAGAAACTCAGCGACTTTCTCTGGATCTTGTTCCTTAAAGCTAGTCGTCTTTTTTTAAAGTGACATGAATCTGCTTTAAAGCTGCCCATACTGAAGGGACAGCACAAGCAAAATGTGCCGCAATTTCCCGTAAGAAAGCATCTGGATGAGCCTCTACAAAGGCTTTCAATTCCTCTAAAGG
>NZ_SPGF01000036.1 GCF_005844455.1 Streptococcus mitis
CAAAAAAGAAGGAAGGGATTCTCCAAGAAATCTTTGCTCGCTTTACAAATTTTAACTTTTGTCGTTGGGTAACCTCGCAAGTTGCCATCGACAGTAATCACAAAAAACAAAGATATAAAGTGTGTTTCTCGGATGCGACTTATGCCTGCCGTTTGTTTTTTAACGGTTCCCTTTCTTCCCTCCAGTTGAAAAACTACCTCAAGAAACAGTTATCTATTATTCGATCGAATCGAAAATATCCAAGAAAGATAAAGGCTCAATCGGTAGTTGATTTCATCTGTAGAGTAACATAAATCTCAACAAATAGGGTGAAAAACTCTTTATTTGTCATGCAAAAAAATAGAAGATGTGATAGAGAATCACTTTGATGACCTCAATCACACCTCCTATTCAAGTAGTTAGATCACTAACTTAATGACATTGCAGCGGATGTTGTTTCTTTTTTATGGGTTTCATCTCAGAATGTCTCTTTTCTGCAGCCTCTTGATTATGGAGGCATCACACTAGTGAGTGCTAGTTTAAAAATTATTCCAGTAGTTCTGTATAAAAAATAATTAAGCCAAGCTTAACTGAAACTGAACTTAAGAAAACTTTCAGAAAAAGTTCAGATTTCCCCTGTAAACTAAGGTCAAGCCAAATGAAGGCGAGGAAAAAGGTATGAAATCAAAAAATGGACACTACTTGCAACGAGTTTAACGGCAATGGCACTGATGACAGCATGTGCCCAGTCAACGACTAAATCAAGTACAACTGCAGCGGCAGATACCACTGCTATCACAACTTCAACTAAAAACAGTCAATCTTCTTACTTTACAGAAAAGGACTATGATACTTCTTATGATGAAAGCCCAACTTCTAAGATTGAGCTATCTGGCTCATCTGCGAAGGTCTCTGGAGACGGTGTGACAGTATCTGATTCAACAGTGACCATCACAAAATCTGGTACTTATGTCATCTCATGTCAGTCTGACGGAGTGCAGATCAAGGTCGAGGCAGATAAGTCTGCAGATGTTCATCTAGTCCTAAAAGGTGCGACCATGGCCAATACCAATGCAGCAATTTCAGCGACATCAGGCGGCCATGTCTACCTGACTCTGGCAGAGGGAACTACCAACAGTCTCTCTGACTCAAGCTCTAATAGTGATGACAAGGCAAATGCAGCTCTCTTTTCTAAGGTGGATTTGACCATCAATGGCTCAGGAACTCTCAATGTGGATGGGAAGAAAAGCAATGCTATCAAGGCAAATGATACTCTTCACATCACGGGTGGAACCTATAACATCACAGCAGTTGGCGATGCCTTTAATGTCAATAATGAACTCAACATCACTGGTACGACCATGACCATCGATGCCAAGAAAGATGGTGTCAAAGTTGACAATGATGAGGATACGACTGTCGGCAATATATATTTGGCTAACAATACCATAACAGTCACAGCAGGAGATGACGGTATTCACGCTTCTGGTAACCTATTAATTGATAGCGGTACTTACACCGTCAAGAATTCCACAGAAGGAATTGAAGGGAAAGGCATTACGATCAATGGTGGTGATATCAATGTCTACGCGACAGATGATGGGATCAATGCAGCCAATAAAAATGTTCAGCAAAGCGATATTTACTTTACCATGACAGGTGGTAATCTAACTGTAGAAGTTGGTCAAGGTGACACAGATCCGATTGACTCAAATGGAAATATCACGGTTACAGGCGGAACCATTAAAATGATTGGTCAAACAGGTTTTGACTTTGATGGAACGGCGACCTATACAGGTGGAGACGTCTATCTCAATGGCGAAAAACAAACTGATATTGTAAATTCTATGCCTGGAGGAGGTGGACCTGGTGGTGGATCTCAAGGAAATGGTGGTCCAGCCCCAGATAAACGAGGATAAACAAAAAAGGATAGCATTTTAAGAGCAATGTTATCCTTTTTATATTGGCATCAGGGACGACTAGTTTTTCAGCATCTAGACTGATAAAGATTTTTTGATAAGTCGGTTGACCGTACTCTCCAATCAACTCCATCACTTCCTGTCCACCGTGCACCCCAGCAAATACAAAATGTTCAGGGTGAATTTTAAAAGGAAGCGCTTGGTCGCCCATTTTATTTAGTCCTTGGTTGAAGGCGAAGAAATCTCCCAAAGTCAATCCATCTACGTCTACATCCACGTAAGTGGCTTGTAGGTTACGACCCTTGACCGAATTCTTAGAAATGTCATGCCACATTTGGTCTGACTCTACTAGACGGTCAGCGTATAGTTCGAGGATTTTTTGACTTCCGAGGGCTAATTTGGTTTCAATTAGAGCTTCTTTTACTTGGCTAAAAGGCAGTTGGAGCAATTCCTGAGCGGAGATAGATTTCCCCTTATAGGTGAAATCTGCCCCCAGACTGTCCATTTCTCGGATAACGTGGTGAGTACGCTCTAATTCTTTGGCTTCAATCCATTCAGGACTTAATTCTTTTCCGTTCATATATAGTAGATTGAAATAAGATGTGAATAAATTGATTAGGAAAGTCAAATTAATGTATAGAAATATTTTAGCAACCATTGCGTACTATTCTAGATTCAATCTACTATACATTTTGATTGATAGATTTTTCATCTTAGTACCTCTTTTATTTTTAAAATGCTTCTATCATATCGTGAAGCTAGCCTGTTAGCAATATGCAAAAAGAGACCAAAAGTTCCTCAGTTCATCAGTCCCCTCCTTGACACTTCGTCAGCTTTTGATACAATAGTACAAAATCAGAGGAGGTGGGCTATGATTCAGAAACATGCGATTCCTATTTTAGAGTTTGATGATAATTCTCAGGCGCTTATCATGCCTGATCACGAGGGGCTGGATTTGCACTTGCCAAAGAAGTGTGTCTATGCTTTTTTAGGTGAGGAGATTGACCGCTATGCGAGGGAAGTAGGGGCGGACTGTGTCGGCGAATTCGTTTCTGCCACCAAGACCTATCCAGTCTATGTCGTGAACTATAAGGGCGAGGAAATTTGTCTGGCTCAGGCTCCTGTGGGTTCTGCCCCAGCGGCCCAGTTTATGGATTGGTTGATTAGCTATGGTGTGGAGCAGATAATTTCCACTGGAACCTGTGGTGTGCTGGCTGATATAGAAGAAAATGCCTTTCTAGTCCCTGTTCGCGCTCTGCGAGATGAAGGAGCTAGCTACCACTATGTGGCACCTTCTCGTTATATGGAAATTCAGCCAGAGGCTATTGCTGCCATTGAGCGAGTCTTGAAAGTCAGAGAGATTCCCTATGAAGAAGTCATGACCTGGTCCACAGATGGTTTTTACCGAGAAACGGCTGAAAAGGTGGCTTATCGCAAGGAGGAAGGCTGTGCTGTTGTGGAGATGGAGTGTGCTGCACTTGCGGCAGTAGCTCAATTGCGTGGCGTTCTATGGGGAGAGTTGTTGTTTACAGCGGACTCTCTAGCAGACTTGGACCAGTACGATAGTCGTGACTGGGGTTTAGAGGCTTTCGAAAAGGCCTTGGAACTCTGCCTTGAGATAGCCTCTCAGATCTAGCTACTCTTCTTCTTTTTATGGTACAATGGATGTATGTTATTCAAATTATTTGTGAAAAAACTTGAAAGGGTCTTTGGCGGACTTTCGCCAGCTCGTCGGATTTTTTTAAGTTTCGCTGGAGTTATTTTTATAGGCTCTCTCCTTTTGAGTTTGCCTGTTGTCCAGGCGAGTGATTCGCAGGCCACTTATTTTGACCATCTTTTTACGACGGTGTCCATGGTCTGTGTGACCGGCCTCTTTACGCAGCCGGTAGCTACCACCTATAATGTCTGGGGTCAGCTTATTTGTATGCTCTTGATACAGATTGGTGGTCTGGGGCTCATGACCTTTATCGGGGTATTTTATATTCAGGGGAAGCAAAAGCTTAGTCTTCGCAGTCGTGAAACCATTCAGGAGAGCTTTAGTTACGGGGAGACTCGGTCGCTGAAGGCCTTTATGCGGTCCATCTTTTTGACGACTTTTCTTGTAGAGGGCTTGGGTGCCTTCCTGCTAAGTTTCCGTTTTATTCCTGAGTTTGGTTGGGGACGGGGCATTTTTACCTCTATCTTTTTAGCCATTTCAGCCTTTTGTAATGCTGGTTTTGATAATTTCGGCAGTAGCAGTTTAGTGGCTTTTCAGACGGATCCTTTAATCAATCTGGTCATTGCTGGTTTGATTATCACGGGTGGTCTGGGCTTTATGGTCTGGTTTGACTTGGCAACCCAGCTAGGCAAGAAGAAAAAACGCCGTCTGCGGTTCCACACCAAACTAGTCCTCTTCTTGACTGCAGGGATCTTGCTGTTTGGGACGGTATCCACACTCTTTACGGAGTGGCACAATCCTGGAACCATTGGCAATCTCAGTGTTCCAGAGAAAGTGCTAGTTAGCTTTTTCCAAACCGTCAGCATGAGAACGGCTGGTTTTGCTTCCATTGACTATACCCAAGCTCGGCCTGTGACCCTGTTTATCTATATCCTACAGATGTTTCTGGGTGGAGCGCCTGGAGGGACGGCTGGGGGGCTCAAGATTACGACCTTCTTTGTCTTGTTGGTCTTTGCTCGTAGTGAATTGCTGGGCTTGCCTCATGCCAATGTTGCCCAGAGAACTATTGAAGCTCGAACAGTCCAAAAATCCTTTAGTGTCTTCATTATCTTTTTGATGACCTTCTTGTTGGGCTTGATGTTGCTGGGAATTACGGCAGAAGGAACACCGCGATTTATCTACCTCATGTTTGAGACCATTTCCGCCCTTGCGACAGTTGGGGTAACGGCAAATCTGACACCAGAATTGGGCAAGCTAGCCCTAAGCATTGTCATGGTGCTCATGTTTATTGGCCGTATCGGTCCCTTGACCTTGCTGGTTAGTCTAGCGGATTACCAGCCTGATAAAAAAGATTTGATTCAGTATATGAAAGCAGATATTAGTATTGGATAAGAAAGGAAGAACGATGTCAGATCGTACGATTGGAATTTTAGGCTTGGGGATTTTTGGGAGTAGTGTCCTGACGGCCCTCGCCAAGCAAGATATGAATATCATTGCCATTGACGACCATGCTGAGCGCATCAATCAGTTTGAGCCAGTTTTAGTGCGTGGAGTTGTGGGCGATATCACAGATGAGGAGCTCCTCAGAACTGCGGGAATTGATACCTGTGATACGGTTGTGGTCGCAACAGGGGAAAATCTGGAGTCGAGTGTGCTTGCAGTGATGCATTGTAAGAGTTTGGGTGTACCAAGGGTTATTGCCAAGGTCAAAAGCCAGACAGCCAAGAAGGTACTGGAAAAAATCGGTGCTGACTCGGTAATTTCACCAGAGTATGAAATGGGCCAGTCCCTAGCGCAGACCATTCTCTTTCATAACAATGTTGATGTCTTTCGGCTGGATAAAAATGTCTCTATCGTGGAGATGAAAATTCCTAGTGTCTGGGCTGGTCAAAGCCTGAGTCAGCTAGATCTACGTGGCAAATACAATCTCAATGTCTTAGGATTTCGTGAGCAAGAAAATTCACCACTGGATGTCCAGTTTGGTCCCAATGATTTCTTGAAAGCAGATGCCTATATCTTGGCAGTCATCAACAACCAGTATCTAGATGACTTAGCAGAATTAAATTCGTAAGGAGGGGAATCCCCTCTTTTTTGATGTCCAAGATAGCAAATAGATACCAGAAACCCTTGTATTCCAGTAAAAGTCCTTCAGAAGCTGGACTTTATGGTAGAATAGAAAGAAGTGACAAGAGAGAGTAATACTCTTCGAAAATCAAATTCAAACCACGTCAACGTCGCCTTGCCGTAGGTATGGTTACTGACTTCGTCAGTTCTATCCACAACCTCAAAACAGTGTTTTGAGCTGACTTCGTCAGTTCTATCTGCAACCTCAAAGCAGTGCTTTGAGCAACCTGCGACCAGTTTCCTAGTTTGCTCTTTGATTTTCATTGAGTATAAGAAAAAATCAGTCCCCTAAAGGAGCAGATCATGAAGTTATTGTCTATCGCCATTCCTAGCTATAATGCCGCAGCCTATCTTCATTACTGCGTGGAGTCGCTAGTGATTGGTGGTGAGCAAGTTGAGATTTTGATTATCAATGATGGGTCTCAGGACCAGACTCAGGAAATCGCTGAGTGTTTAGCCGGCAAGTATCCTAACATCGTTAGAGCCATTTATCAGGAAAATAAGGGCCATGGCGGTGCGGTCAATCGCGGCTTGTCGGAGGCTTCTGGGCGTTATTTTAAAGTAGTTGACAGTGATGACTGGGTGGATCCTCGTGCTTACCTAAAGATTCTTGAAACCTTGCAGGAACTAGAGAGCGAGGGTCAAGAGGTCGATGCCTTTGTGACCAATTTTGTCTATGAAAAGGAAGGTCAGTCTCGTAAGAAGAGTATGAGTTACGAGTCAGTCTTGCCTGTCCAGCAGATTTTTGGCTGGGATCAGGTTGGAAATTTCTCAAAAGGCCAGTATATCATGATGCACTCGCTGATTTATCGGACAGATTTGTTGCGAGCGAGCCAGTTCCAACTGCCTGAGCATACTTTTTATGTCGATAATCTCTTTGTCTTTACACCCCTTCAGCAGGTCAAGACCATGTACTATCTGCCTGTCGATTTCTATCGTTATTTGATTGGGCGTGAGGACCAGTCTGTCAATGAGCAAGTGATGATTAAGCGCATTGACCAGCAACTCAAGGTCAATCGACTCTTAGTAGACCAGCTTGATCTGTCCAAAGTGAGCCACCCAAAAATGCGAGAATATCTACTGAATCATATTGAGATTACGACGGTTATTTCCAGTGCCCTGCTCAACCGAGCAGGAACAGCGGAGCATCTGGCCAAAAAACGGGAGCTGTGGACCTATATTCAGCAGGAAAATCCAGAGGTCTTTCAGGCTATCCGCAAGACCATGCTCAGCCGTTTGACCAAACACTCCGTCTTGCCAGCTCGCAAACTGTCCAATGTCGTCTATCAAATCACCAAATCTGTTTACGGATTTAATTAATATAAGTATTTTATAAGAGGGATTTAAGAAAAATTTTAACTTTTTCTTAATCCTTTTTAATTTTAGGAGATTATACTAGAGTCATCAAATAAAGAAAAACTCTAAGGAGAATCCTATGAAATTCAATCCAAATCAAAGATATACTCGTTGGTCTATTCGCCGTCTTAGTGTCGGTGTTGCCTCAGTTGTTGTGGCTAGTGGCTTCTTTGTCCTAGTTGGTCAACCAAGTTCGGTGCGTGCCGATGTAGTCAATTCAACCCCTGCTCAAGTCGTACCAGACGCTGCTTCAGTGAGTGAAAAGAGTGACTTACCAGCAGAACTTCTCAAAGAAGCAGTCGATACAGCTCTTCCTTCAGAACAGGCAGACTCAGCACCTAAAGCAAGCTTGGATACTACAAACTCTCCAGAGAAAGCGGATGTGGCTGCTAAAGACCAAGTAGTAGCACCAAAAGAAGAAGTACAAGTAAAACCAGAGTCTAAGAAAGAAACAGAAGATGCGGTTAAACCTGCGACAAATCCTGCTCCTGCAGTTACTGGACAAGACCGTGAAGCAAGTGAAGCACAACCAGCAACCACTCCAGCCGAAGTTCAAAAAGGAGTGGCTGACAATACCAAAGACACAGTAGATGTTCCAGCTACATACTTGGACAAAGCCAACTTCCCAGGTCCATTCACAGCCGGTGTCAACCAAGTCATTCCATACGAACTCTTCGCTGGAGACGGTATGTTGACACGCCTTATCTTGAAAGCTTCAGATAAGGCTCCGTGGTCCGACAACGGTTCAGCTAAAAATCCCGCCCTTCCACCAGTAGAGAAATTGGGCAAAGGCCTTTACTTCTATGAAGTAGACTTGGCAGGTACTCAAGGTAAATCTGATAAAGAGCTTCTAGACCTCTTGAAACAAAACGGTACGCAAAGCTATAAAGCCACTATCAAGGTTTACGGTGCGAAGGACGGCAAGGCTGATTTGAGCAATCTTGTAGCGACTAAGGATTTGACAGTAAACTTGAATGGCTCAACCACCCCAGCCGAAGTTCAAAAAGGTGTGGCCGACAATACTAAAGACACAGTAGATGTTCCAGCCACTTACTTGGATAAAGCCAACTTTCCTGGACCATTCACAGCCGGTGTCAACCAAGTCATTCCATACGAACTCTTCGCTGGAGACGGTATGTTGACACGCCTTATCTTGAAAGCTTCAGATAAGGCTCCATGGTCAGACAACGGCTCAGCAAAAAATCCTGCTCTTCCACCAGTAGAGAAATTGGGCAAAGGCCTTTACTTCTATGAAGTAGATTTGGCTGGCACTCAAGGTAAATCAGACAAAGAACTTCTTGACCTTTTGAAACAAAACGGTACTCAAAGCTATAAAGCTACCATCAAAGTTTACGGTGCTAAAGACGGCAAGGCCGATTTGACTAACCTTGTAGCGAATAAGGATTTGACAGTAAACTTGAATGGACATCAGTCTCTTGCTCCGATGCAATCAGGCTTCGTCCCATCTTCTAATGGTTCAGCTATGCCGGCTCCAATGATGAATAGTCATCAAGATGCGTCTAAGATGAACGCTCAAATGCCAAGTGTCAATCAAGATGAGATGAAATCTCAAATGCCAGCTACTAGCCAGGATAAGATGATGCCTAACAAAGAGCAGGACAAAACCATGAATGCTAGCCAGTCAATGGCAACTCCAAGCATGAAACAAGACCAAACTCCAGCAGCCTCAAGCAAAATGTCTGATGAAGGCAAGACGGCATCTAATAACAAGGTATCAAGTCCAATGATGGCTAATCAAATGAAAGACCCAAAAGACATGCTTCCATATACTGGTGAAGCTCAAACATCAATGGCTACTATTGGATTCTTTGGATTAGCTTTGACCGGCCTGCTAGGTGGACTCGGTTTGAAAGCTAAAAAAGAGGAAAATGACTAGTCTAGCTACAGACCTTCTATCTAGGATTTGAAAAATCCAGATAGCGATTAGAATGTTCGTAAAGCGATTAAAATAGTGTTATACTATTGTGGTATAGCACTGTTTTTTCAAAGGAGAGACAGATGGGAAAGACAATTTTACTCGTTGACGACGAGGTAGAAATCACAGATATTCATCAACGCTATCTGGTTCAGGCGGGATATCAGGTTTTGGTAGCTCATGATGGAGTAGAGGCTTTAGAAATCTTCAATCGAAAACCGATTGATTTGATTATTACAGATATCATGATGCCTCGGATGGATGGTTATGATTTGATTAGTGAGGTTCAGTATCAATCTCCAGATCAGCCTTTTCTCTTTATCACGGCTAAGACTAGCGAGCAGGACAAGATTTATGGCCTGAGCTTAGGGGCAGATGATTTTATTGCCAAGCCTTTTAGCCCACGTGAGCTGGTTTTGCGAGTTCACAATATTTTGCGTCGCATTCATCGTGGGAGCGAGACAGAGCTGATTTCCCTTGGCAATCTAAAAATGAATCATAGTAGTCATGAAGTTCAAGTCGGAGATGTGGCGTTGGATTTGACTGTTAAATCATTTGAATTGCTGTGGCTTTTAGCTAGCAATCCAGAGCGAGTTTTCTCTAAGACAGACCTCTATGAAAAGGTCTGGCAAGAAGACTACGTAGATGATACCAATACCTTGAATGTTCATATTCATGCTCTTCGACAGGAGTTGGCTAAACATGCTAGTGCAGAAACACCGACCATCAAAACTGTCTGGGGTTTGGGCTACAAAATTGAGAAAGCACGAGGTAGTCAATGAAACTAAAAAGTTATATTTTGGTTGGATATATTATTTCAACCCTCTTAACCATTTTGGTTGTTTTTGGGGCTGTTCAAAAAATGCTGATTGCGAAAGACGAGATTTACTTTTTGCTTGGGATGACCATCGTTGCCAGCCTTGTTGGTGCTGGGATTAGTCTCTTTCTCCTATCGCCGGTCTTTACATCATTGGGGAAACTTAAGGAGCATGCCAAGCGAGTAGCGGGCAGGGATTTCCCTTCAAATCTGGAAGTTCAAGGGCCTGCAGAATTTCAGCAGTTAGGGCAAGCTTTCAATGAAATGTCCCATGATTTGCAGGCGACCTTTGATTCATTAGAAGAAAGCGAACGAGAAAAGGGCTTGATGATTGCCCAGCTGTCGCATGATATCAAGACCCCCATCACTTCGATCCAAGCGACGGTAGAAGGGATTTTGGACGGGGTTATCAGGGAAGGAGAACAAGCCCATTATCTAGCAACCATTGGACGCCAGACAGAAAGGCTTAATAAACTGGTTGAGGAGTTGAATTTTTTGACCCTAAACACAGCTAGAAATCAGGCGGAGACGACTAGTAAAGATAGCATTTTTCTGGATCAGCTCTTGATTGAGTGTATGAGTGAATTTCAGTTCTTGATTGAGCAGGAGGAGCGAGATGTCCACTTGCAGGTAATCCCTGAGTCTGCTCGGATTGAAGGAGATTATGCCAAACTTTCTCGCATCTTGGTGAATCTAGTCAATAACGCTTTTAAATACTCAGCTCCAGGAACCAAGCTGGAAGTGGTGGCTAAGCTGGAAAAGAACCAGCTTTCAATCAGTGTGACCGATGAGGGGCAGGGAATTGCCCCAGAGGATTTGGAGAATATTTTCAAACGCCTTTATCGTGTCGAAACTTCGCGCAATATGAAAACAGGTGGTCATGGCTTAGGCCTTGCAATTGCGCGTGAATTGGCCCATCAATTGGGGGGAGAAATCATAGTTACCAGCCAGTACGGACTCGGAAGCACCTTTACTCTCCTTCTCAACCTCTCTGGCAGTGAAAATAAAGCTTAAAACCCCTTTACAAATCCAGCTATTCATGGTAGAATGGATTTTGTGTGAAATATCAGCAGGAAAGCATGAAGCTCGTCAACAGGTGTCTTATGATAAGTAACCTTGGCTGTTTAGGCGAAGGGCATCTGCACGAATCAGGGCTTTCTAAGTGACTATTTCCACCGAAATATTATTTATATCAGGAGGACATTCACATGTCACGTTATACAGGACCATCTTGGAAACAAGCTCGTCGCCTTGGCCTTTCACTTACAGGTACAGGTAAAGAATTGGCACGTCGTAACTACGTACCAGGACAACACGGACCAAACAACCGTTCTAAATTGTCAGAATACGGTTTGCAATTGGCTGAAAAACAAAAACTTCGTTTCACTTACGGTGTAGGTGAAAAACAATTCCGTAACTTGTTTGTACAAGCTACAAAAATCAAAGGCGGAATCCTAGGTTTCAACTTCATGCTTCTTTTGGAACGTCGTTTGGATAACGTTGTTTACCGTCTTGGTCTTGCGACTACTCGTCGTCAAGCTCGTCAATTCGTAAACCACGGTCACATCCTTGTTGATGGAAAACGCGTTGATATCCCATCATACCGCGTAACTCCAGGTCAAGTGATCTCAGTTCGTGAGAAATCATTGAAAGTTCCAGCAATCCTTGAAGCAGTAGAAGCTACTCTTGGACGTCCAGCATTCGTATCATTCGACGCTGAAAAATTGGAAGGTTCATTGACTCGCTTGCCAGAACGCGACGAAATCAACCCAGAAATCAACGAAGCACTTGTCGTTGAATTCTACAACAAGATGTTGTAATATTTTATTAAACAAGTTAGGCTTTAGAGCCTTGATATTAAGCACTTTGGGGCGCTTTCCCTTAGTGCTTTTTTTGTTTTTACTACCCTTTTAGTTACCCTTAACTAATTTTAGGTATAGTAAGAGGGTAGCCCCAAAATGGGACACCCTTATTATTTATAGATTGCTAATAGCCGATTCAAAGATTGAGACGGCTTTTTTTGCTCCCTCTTTGGTAGCATGGACATAAGTGTTCAAGGTCATTGAGATATTAGAGTGGCCTAGCCTATACTGTAAATCTTTCGCCTCTATGCCAGCGTATAGCATGATTGTAGCGTGAGTATGTCGGAAACCATGGAAACTAATATCAGGAACGCCAGCAGCTTTAAAGTGACCTTGTAGCCTCTTTCTAAGTAAGCAAGCGTAGGCGTATTTTGTGGTAAAAGGAGTAAAGACAATTCCCTCAGACCGTCCTAATTGCCATGACTGGACTTGTTGACGTTTTTTATATTGCTTGAGCAGGGAAACTGTAGCTTTATCAATATCAATTTCTCTTAGACCAGCTTTAGACTTAGGTGTATTTGTTTCTTGGTATCTATTCAGAGTCTTAGAAATGCTGATAATGCCTTTTTTAAGGTCAATATCAGACCACTCAAGAGCCAAAGCCTCACCGATACGGCACCCACTAGCCAGCAATGTTTTATAAAGCACGTAGTCAAAGAAATTTTCATAGCTAGACAAGTCTAGGTTATCCAGGTAGTCTAGAAACTGTTTAAGTTCCTGGTTGCTGAAAAATTTTACTTTATGCTCTTTATTTTGTTGCTTGCGTGGAATAATGACATCCCTAGCAGGGTTATGCTGGATCACTTGCATAGTTACTCCATACTGGAGAATACGGCGGTTTATATTGTTTAGAAAGCTATAGTTTGCATACGCTCCTTTTTCGCCCTTATTGGCCTTGTCAGCCCACTTATTGACTTGCTGCTGAATGATAGGAGTAGTGAGCTTGTCTAGCTTGTAATCGCCGAATACAGGCAAAATATGAAGCCTTACGATCCCCTCCATGGATTGCTGGGAGTTAGGTTTGATTGTATTCTTGTAACTCTCCCACCATAAAGCGACTAACTCCCTATAGGTTGTAATGGTTGGTTTTTCCTTTACGCTATATCCGTTAGCTGCAAAAGCATTGACGGCCTCCCTGGCTTTGATTCTAACCCCTTTTTTAGTGTTGGCCGTGACTGTTGTCCTAGCCTTTTTCCCTGTAAGTTTATCAACGCCTAAATAAACACTTGCACGGTACACTGTAGCACCGTTTTTCTTTTTGTATTCTGTAATATTCATAGTCATACCTTTCTAACATCAGTAAGCAAGTATGGGATTTAGTCAAGTATTTATGAATATTGTTTTTATATGGTGCTGAGAGCTACGAGAATAGCCCTATTTTCGTTTGTTTTAGGTATGATGATAATTTGTATAACTGAACTATAAAATCGCTTAGATAGCGTTTTAAGGGGTTATTTGATGTCTTGTTTTTCTTTCAGATTAGCTAAAATATCAGATGACCAGTCTCCTGTTTTTAGATATCTTTTGATTTTATTTGCGTAGTTGTTGGCAAAGGCTATTTGAATTTCTAAATCCATGCGACTATCAGCAGTTGAGTTTTCTAAATAGTTAGAGAGTCCCTCGGCGGTCTGCTCAAAATAGTCTTGTAAGTCTTCTAAACTTTTTATAGGTGTTTCTGTATTGCTTTGAAACAAATATATATTAATAATTTCCTCAAGGCCAAAATTTAAGAAAAAAGCTTTATCAATTATATTCTGAGTATTTGTTAAGGCGAGTTTATCAATTTTTTGTCCATTGAAAATGTTGACTAACATCTCCTCAATCTTTTCCCAGTTATAGTGGCTCCCTCCTAGTTCACCGTGTAACAGTTGGCTAACAGTCATATCACCAACTTTAGCAATTGTTTTTAAACGTTCAGGGTTTGGGGAAGAGATACCACTTTCCCACCTAGAGACAATACTTTTGGACGTTCCAAAGAGTTTTCCAAATTCTTCTAAAGTCATCCCTTTATCTAGACGAATAGCTTTGATACGCTGTCCAAGGATTTTTTTATCAACTTCTTGTGTCATAAGTTCAAGTCCTTTCATATCAAATTATATCACTTTCTTGTGTATTTAACAAAATAAAGTTACGAAAAGTTACACAAATCTGTTGACAATTTATTTGACAAAGAGTAAAATGGTTACGTAAAGTGACGAAAGGAGGTGGAAGAATGTCATCAATAAACAAAATAAAAGGCTATCGTAATATGCTGGGTTTAAGTCAAAAAGACATGGCTGATAAGTTGAGTATTTCTATCAATGCTTATCGGAACAAGGAGAATGGCAAAGTTGAATTTCGAGATAATGAAAAAATTATTATTAAAGAAATGATACTACCATTATTTCCTCAAGTAACCCTAGAAGAAATATTTTTTTACAAATAAAGTTACGAAAAGTTACTTAAAACAAAAAGCCCTAACCGACGACCAAATCAGCAAGGCTTTTCACTTAAACAACTAAAACCACAAATAGCAAGTATGGGATTTAGTTAGGTATTTATTTAATTATATCACAAAATAGTGATTTGTGCCCAGACGAGAGAGCGCTAACTCTTAAAACTGGTACTTTCTCACGCTTTCAATTTGGCGACCGAGAGCATGAGGCTGTAGGCAAGAAAAACTGTATAAGAAACAACCATTCAAAATCCCCACACTCGCCATCGCTCAACTTTGAGTGTGAGGATATCCTGGATAGTAAAAGGCATTAAAAAGCCCTTAGGGCAATTACACAACATAGAAACAAAGGTAAAAACATGACAGAAACAACATACGAGAATTTAACTAGACATATAGACAGAATTAGCGCAGAAATGCGAGAAATTGGCGAAAAAAATGGGCTTAGTAGACTTTCATTATTGGCAAATCAGACAAAATTCATCAAAGAAAATTTATACCGTTTACTTTGGATTGAACTTCCTGAATTGAATGACAGCCATAAAATCGAGGCAGTTTCTAAAAGCACTACGGGAATGTTTTTCCACGCTGGTATTTTTGAAATGGACGCTATGCGACAAGCATTCTTTAAACGCCAAGCTATGCACTTTTTTGACAACGAAGCAGAGCAACAGGCGTATATGGAACATGCTGAAAAGGAGTATTTAGAGGCTACTATAACCTTAAAGGATATTCTTTTTAATTCTAAAAATGATACTCGGAAAGTAAGTAAAGATCATCTTATAGAGAAGTTTGAGGAGGCAATGCAATGACACTAGACCTAGACAACATGACACAAGCAGAATTTGATGAAGCAATTGCTGAAATCAAGGATAGAAATCCGAACCTCTTTCAGTTCATCACTGATTTTTTAGATAGAAAGGTAAGCACCGAAGAGGTGGACGACTGGTTGAATATGGAGCGAAGCGATCAAGTAGAATATATCAAGAACTATAAAGCGAGGGCATAGCATGAATGAGTTAGATTTGACCAACACACAAGCGGTAATCTTTATGGTGGTATTGATTGGCTTACTGCTTTATTTAAACCACCGAGACCGCAAAAAAAGCGCCCAATTTGAGCGAGAAAACCAACAGAGGATAGAAACACCAAGAGAGGTTTTAAACCCTTGCTACGGGCGTTATATCCAGCTTGCAGGTAAGATTCATAATTAGAAAGGAGTGTAATATGCAACTATTATCAAGAGAGGCAGAGCTTGAGCTACTGGAGAAAGTGGGAGATCACTTAGAGAAAAGGCTTGAGCTTGAAAAGCAGCATAATGACGGCTGGGACCTAATTGCTAGAGCCGATCTACTAAATAAGCTAGGGATCAGTGGCACAACGTTGAATAATTGGGAAAAACACGGCTTAAAGCCTTATCAGTCGCCTTTTGAGAACAGTAAGAAGATTTATTACCGCAAGACTGATATATACAATTTTCTTGCAGTAGATTAGGGGGAATAATGACAAAGAAAAAAGAACAATGGACACCCGCCATAAAAAATTTACGCAAGGTAATTGTGGACGGTGTGGAGCAATGGGTGGAATTTGAAATAGAGGGCTATGTCATTCCTGCTGGTCACGCTTATTATGACATCATCAGGGGAATTAACACGGAGGAGCAACGGAAGAAAAATGGGAAATCGTAGAATGATAAGTAAGACAGTAACCCAAACTCAGAGATTTTTGAGACTACCGTTAGAGGCACAGGCTCTATATTTTCATTTAATTCAAAACTCAGATGATGATGGAGTAGTAGAGGCTTTCCCTGTTGTTAGAATGATAGGGGTTAGTGAAGATAGCCTAGGACTTTTGATAGTCAAGGATTTTATCAGACCGCTGAATGATGAAATGGTATATTTTATTGTGGATTTTCATGAGCAGAATAAAGTTCGTGCTGATAGAAAGGTCAATTCAGTTTATGCGGATTTACTCAGGGAAGTAGTCCCAGATATTGAACTTACTGAGCCTAGGCAGCGTGTAGATAGGCCTAAAAAACCTCCTGAAAAGGTGGGACAACCAGGGGACAACCAAAGGGCAGACATGGGACAGCAGAATATAAGTCAATATAAGTCAAGTCAAGATAATCTAAGTCAATCTAGGTCAAGTCAGAAAGACGAGGACGAGCATGAAAATCTAATCTTTGAAAAATTAAAGTCAGCTTTTGGGCAAATGTCAGTTAATGGAACAATGATAGAAGAAGTGAGAGACCTACTAGAAATCCATGGCCAAGAGTTAGTTATCTATGCTCTTGAGGTAACTATCCTAAATGCTGGTAAGTCGATTAGATACACCAGGTCAATTCTTTCAAACTGGCAAGGGTTAGGACTTAAAACAGTAGAGCAAGTTAAGCAGCATGAGGAACAAAGGCAAAAGCTGAAACAGTCACCTAAACAAGCTGAGCCTATTAGTCGTGAAGAATGGCTAAAAACACGAACAGAAGAAAACCCATTTTAGGAGGGCGAGCAATGGAAAATAAATTTGAGCAATATAACAACAGAAAAATTAGTGAAAAGGTATGCGAGGTTCACAAGGTCAATTATTGGCAAATTTCAACACCTAAAAGGGGCAGTAAGGAACGAAGTATACAAGAGTTTTGTCCTGAATGCACAAAGGAACTAATAGAGAGGCAGGATAGGGAGGGAGTAGATAAGGCCCTAAATGTTGAGACATATCTGAAAAACTACAATGTCCTTATGCGAGACAGTACGATCCCTAGAGAGCTTAAAGAGGCTAGCTTTGAGAATTTCATAGCTGAGACAGCCGAGGAAAAGCAACTTTTAGCATTTGCTAGGGAGCAAGTAGAGAAATACCTCGACGGTATGACTGGGAATACTTTATTTACAGGCTCTACAGGCATAGGGAAGAGTCATTTAAGCGTTGCTATTGCTAAGGCGATAAATGAGGGTTACAAAGCCAAAGGAGAACCTAAGAGTGTGTTATTTGTCAATCTAACAGAGATCCTTAGGCGAGTTAGAGAGAGCTTTAACTCTCCTACTAGCCAAGAGGGGCACTACTCAAGAATGCTGAAAGAGGTTGATTACCTGGTACTTGATGATTTAGGCATAAAATCGGACAACGCTAGTAGTAAAGGCAAATCGTCCTGGGAAGAAGAGTTTATCTTTGATATTCTCAGTAATCGAGACAAGACTATTATTACTACAAATCTAAGCAACTCAGAGATTGCTAGCTTGTATAGTGATCGAGTGGCCAGCCGTGTTAGAACTGGCCTAGAGGGTAACTTTTTCAAGTCATTTACTATCAAGGATAAACGATACTCAATCAGTAGCTTAAAGGCTAAAGTCTCTCAAAGTTGAGCAGGATTAAAAAGGTGAGAAATTGCAATGTAGTCTTTAATATGATAAAATACAGTTGGATTACCTAGATGATACCATCTAGCGCAAAGTACGGCAGGTAGCTCCTGCCTCGGTCGCAGCTGTACAAAAATTGTGCAGCTGTTTTTAATTATATAAAAATAAAAAATCCCCACACTCGCCATCGCTAAACTTTGAGTGTGAGGATATGAATTGCAAGAATGAAACTTAAAAAAGCTCAAAAATGAGTTAAAGTACACTAAAAAGGGTAGTAAAAAGCGTTGAATAGTTGAAAATATCAGTTATATCAACGCTTTAGGACTACTGAGATTACAATAAATTCATATATTTCAAGTAAAGGAGTAATCAAAATGACAAACTACAAAGAAAAACACCGTTTCAGTTATAAATTTGAAAATACTGAACATGCAAAGGCAAACAAAATAGCTGATGTGGCAAGTATTGCCATTCATGGTTATTTCATGGGCACTGGAGAAAGTCCAGTAACAGAAACAACTATTAGCGGAGATGGGACTATCACAGTAGATTATCAAGGTAGAACAGCAATAGGGGAATCCCTGAAACGTATTTGTTTAGGTTTTGCTAATTACTATGAACAAGATACAGAGGGAGAGGAGGCTTAGCATGATACAAAAGACAGAACAGCTTAAAGATTTGCTTGATAGAGGCTTTGTTTTATACTCAAAAAATGGTATAATAAAGTCAGCCAAGTTACCAGAGTTTGGTAGTCTAATCATCACAACACAAGATGGTAAACCCATTCAAAAGGAAACAAGGCAGAAAGAAAAAATTTAGTTGCTGACTAGAAAACTAGAGGCATGATATAAGAGTTTAACTGCTCTTTGTCATGTCTCTTTTTGTTTTAGTCAGAGAAAAAAAGAAAGAGGTAGATCGCTATGACACTACAACAAATAAAGGCACAAATTTACAGCCTAGGCACTTATAAGCAGCAAAAGATTGAGGCTTATGGAACAATGAAAAAAGAACTTTGGGAAAAAGTCCGAAATCAGGTTTTATATCAGTCTGAGGCTGAGCTACGCTTGGAGAACTTTAAAAAAGAGGCCGATCAGTACTCAGATACTGAGTTTGCCAATATTCTAGCTAAGCTAGAGAACTTTGAACAGACAGAACTAGAGAAAATTAAATCAGAGTATGAAACAGTAACGGCTGATAATGTTGCTGAGTTGAACTTACTGAGCACTATGAAAGTATCGGAACAGGAGCTACTAAGTTACTTAGAGAAATACAAGCGCAACCCGCTGGCCATTAAGAAATTACATGAAATCGGATCAGCTAACAACATTGCTTTACCTAGCTATATCCTGAAAGAAGATAGGCTAGCTGAACTGTTAAAGGTATTCAAGCAACATGCTAAGAGCTATCATGATACTCCAATCATTGATAGTAACGGTTCAGCAAGTGATCTAGCTTTCATGTTAGTTTTAGCTAGTGATGAATTGAATACAGCCTTAGAAAATTACTCTAATCATTTTGATACAGCTCTAGGGCTATCTGAGGGCTAAGATAATAGTTATAAGCCTAATCAAGTAAAGAGTGGGCTTACATTATCTGACAAAAGTTTACAATTCCAGGAGGTAAAGAATGGGGGAGAAAGTCACACCCAGGCAAGAAAAGTTCGCTCTAGCTTTGATGACTTCCAATACAATCGAAGAGGCTAGGGAAACTGTTGGTATATCTAGAACAACTGTAAATAAGTGGCAAAGGGATATAACATTCAAGAGGTACTATAGAGAGCTTAGACTTAATGCAATGCAGCAAACCACGGCAAGGCTACAAGCTGTTAGCATGGAGGCGGTAGAGGTCTTACATAACCTTATGACAGATGAAACAGTATCCCCGTTTGTAAGGCAGCAATCAGCTAAGACTATCTTAGAAGTGGCTTATAAAGCTCATGAGACTGGAGATATTCTTGAAGTTGTAGAGGAAATAAAAGCGGAGCTAATCGAAGATGAATAAGCAGAAAATCATAGCAGACCTGAAAAAGATACACTCAAGACTCAGGGCAAAGGGAACTGATGAATTTGTAAGAGCATACTTTGATAGAAAGCGTAATCTATGGGCAATCCTTAAACCAGGGAATAACTTTGGTGAGGAGGTGGCAGAATACCTCACTGATGAACAATTTGAAAAGCGTTTTGAAGTTTTTGAGGGAACACTGTTTTATCATGACCGTAGGGAGTTTGAGTAGTGCTCATTTTTGGACACAACACTAATAGAGCAAGGAGGTACTAATAGTGAGCGCTGACGAGGTAAAAACTAAGCTAGAGGGCGTTAAGTGGATAAACAAGGAGATCAAAGGCTTATATTTGGAATTGGAAGCCCTGGAAGGTGGTATTATCGAAAAGCCAACATTAAGCCATAGCAGGGTGCAGACAAGCAGAGAGAACAAGACAGAGAACAATCTTATAAGTGTTCTGAAGCTAAAAGAGGATACGCTCCAGAGAATTGAGCGCCTTACTGAGGAAAGAATGGCAATATCTGGGCTAATCGATAAGCTGGACAATCCACTTGAGCGTTCCGTTCTAAGACTTTTTTACTTGAATGATCTTGTTGCTTTGGAAGTCGCTGAAGAAATAGGAAAATCAAAGACTGCAGTATACCTTATAAGGCAAAAAGCTATAGAACACTTGGCAGATAAGGAGGAGATAAAAGGGCTATTTTGAAATCAAAGTTAAGGAGATACTACAAAAGCTATGAATTAAGATATTGTTGTGGTATAATTCTAGCTAGTAACTAATGAGGAAGAACAGTTGAAGAAAATTTCAATTTTTATAGATGACTCAGGGGTCTTTCACTCCAATCATAACTACTTTGTGTACGCGGGTTTTTGCTTTATTTCTGATGAGGACAAAATATCTGCTAAAAAACGCTATCGCTCTCTTAATACAAAAATAAAAAAAGCTAAAGCCATAGAGGGAGAGCTCAAAGCGGCGAATATTGAGAGAAAGCACAAAAATGCTCTCTTTAAGGTTCTTAAAGATGAGATTAGTTTTTCTGTGTCAGTTAATTTACCAAACGTTCACGCAAGTGTTATGGGAGATAAAAAATCACGTCAGCGCTTTAAAGATTATGCCTTAAAGAGGGTGGTAAAAAATCTGTTCAAAAAACTAATAGAGCAAGGCTTGATTAACAAGAATGATGATATTGAGCTTTTTGTGAATATTGATCAGCAAGGATTTGCTACGAATGGTTTATATGGTTTGGGTGAGGGGATCCTGGAGGAATTGAAGCATGGGATTACCAACTTTAACTACGGGAAGTTTTATCCTCCGATTTTAGAAGGGGATTTTGTTGTCCATACTAAGTCATGTGTTTCTGAGAATGACTATTTAATACAGGCTGCGGATATTTTAGCTAATAGAATATGGAACTCATATGAAAAGCAGGTCAGTGAGTTACGAGACATACCGAACCATACTTTTTTAAATTTACCGTAGTTTTTACTTGCCAAAAGCGCGCGCGTGGTATAGAATAGAATTACAGGTATAAGTACACTGTTTAAACATCTGAACTGTGATTAAAGCAATTAAGCGTATGTTAAGTACGTCGCACTCAGATGGAGAAGCGCCGTTAGGTGCTTTTTTTGTAATCTTTTGATATAATATTACTGAGGAAATGAAGTAGAAAAATATCGGACGCACACGCACCCGAAAGGGTATCTGAGAGGTGGGGAATGTCCGTCCCACCATTTCCTAAGCGCTTAGAACAATCTAGGCGTTTTTGCTTGCCTTGCTTGAAAGAAAACACTACGGAAAAGGATTTAGATTTATATGGCAATATTAGATGATTTACAAGCGTTATATGACAATGGTTGGGATGCCTCTTTTGATTATAATGGTCAAGCTTGTGGAATTTTTCCTAATTCTATTCCATGATATTGTAGTGGTTATTGGAGATAAAGGATATCAGGTATCATCATTAAATGAACTGATTTCTTTAAAAATTGGCGATAATACTTATAAATATTATGGATGGAATTGAAGTGCAGTATTATTAAAATAAAAAGCACCTTTGACAGGTGCAATTTACTTGCTTACTGAACTCATCAATTTAAGTCCCCTTTTTGTTACCCTTTATGTTTTCTCAGCTTATTTAAATTTAATAGTTTTTGAGAAAATCAAGTTAGATTTAGAGAAGGCTTAGGTCTGTTTTTCTGTACCTAATCATTGCAAGATAACAAGATGTTGTAATATTTTATTGAATAAGATAGGCTTTGGAGCCTTGATATTAAGCACTTTGGGGCGTTTCCCCTTAGTGCTTTTTTACATTTTACAATAGCTTTTTAGCATACAGCTATAAGTATCTATACGCAACTAGACCTGTATAGTTTAAAGTGATATAATAGTCTAAAAGGAGGTGCTACCATGAATGTTTTAGAAAAAAACACACAGGTAAACTTTAAGACTAACAGAGACTTGTTAGAGAAGGCTAAAGCTATTATCACAGCGCAAAATCTTGATATGACAGCCAGTTTTAACTTGTTTTTAGAACACATTGTAGAAAATAAAGCCTTGCCATTTGAAACTCAAGTAGACAAAGAAAGAGAAGAACTTCTATCAGGGTTGCGTGCTGAAATTGCCCGTAGCTTTGAAGATTTAGAACATGGAAAAACTTACAGCCTTGATGAAGTGAGGGCTAACCTTGGAATTTAACGAGAACTCATATAGCCTTATTATCTCCGAAACGGTACAAGAACAGCTAAGAGGTATCAAAGCCTATATCTCAGCTAACTATTTTTCAGAGCAGGCAGGAGCAAACACAGTTAAAAATATTCTTTACGGATTGGAGCGTCTTGAGGTCTTCCCAGAAGCGGGATTTGATGCTGACGAAAGAGTAGGAGGTATTATATACCCACCACACAAAACTCGATGCATCATTTTAGGAGATTACCTAGCCTTCTATCATATTTTAGAGGACAGAAAAGCTGTCTTTGTATCAGATATTATTCATAGCAAACAGGACTACATCCGCTTGTTTAAGAAAAAATAGCGCCTATAGGAAGCAATGTCATTAAGTTAGTGATCTAACTACTTGAATAGGAGGTGTGATTGAGAACATCAAAGTGATTCTCTATCACATCTTCTATTTTTTTGCATGACAAATAAAGGTTTTTTCACCCTATTTTTTGAGATTTATGTTACTCTATAGATGAAATCAACTACCGATTGGGCCTTTATCTTTCTTGG
>NZ_SPGF01000037.1:0-16875 GCF_005844455.1 Streptococcus mitis
CAAAAAAGAAGGAAGGGATTCTCCAAGAAATCTTTGCTCGCTTTACAAATTTTAACTTTTGTCGTTGGGTAACCTCGCAAGTTGCCATCGACAGTAATCACAAAAAACAAAGATATAAAGTGTGTTTCTCGGATGCGACTTATGCCTGCCGTTTGTTTTTTAACGGTTCCCTTTCTTCCCTCTAGTTGAAAAACTACCTCAAGAAACAGTTATCTATTATTCGATCGAATCGAAAATATCCAAGAAAGATAAAGGCCCAATCGGTAGTTATTTCATCTATAGAGTAACATAAATCTCAACAAATAGGGTGAAAAAACCTTTATTTGTCATGCAAAAAAATAGAAGATAGGATAGAGAATCACTTTGATGTTCTCAATCCTATCTCCTATTCAAGTAGTTAGATCACTAACTTAATGACATTGCCGAATCAGTGCGCACTTTTTAAAGTTGTGTACGGACAAAGCCTTATTTTAACTTTGCTGTGTTGTTTCGAGTGGTTCCAAAATAATAAATAATTTTAAATTTGACTTAACTGTTGGAGTAGTCATGGTTAAATTAAATCAACCGAGTTGAACATAAGTTGTTTAATTTTGTGGAAGCTATTAATAAAAATATAATAAGGGAGAAAGATAGGTGTAATTTTAGTGTTAAAGTAATTGCGGACACTATCAAAGTAAAAGATCATGGAGAACAAATTTGTAGAATTTATCGAAAACAATAAAAAAGTAGTAATTTCATCATTAGCAGTCGGTGCTGTACTCGCACTAGGTTTTGGATGGTATTCACATTCACAACATCAAGCAGAGCAAGAAGCAAAAATTGTACAATTAGAAAAAGATAGCAAATTAGATAAAGAACAAGTAGACAAACTGTTTGAATCATTTGATGTATCTTCAGATGAATCTATTTCTAAATTGAAAGACCTATCTGAAACTTCAGTAAAAACTGATACAGGTAAAGATTATCTTAACAATAAAGTTAAAGAATCTGCTAAAGCCATTGTAGATTTTCATTTACAAAAAGGTTTGAATTATGATGTAAAAGATTCAGATGACAAATTTAAAGATAAAGCAACTTTGGAAAATAATTTAAAAGAAATCAATAAACAAATTGATTTTATCAAGAAAGTTGATGAAACTTTCAAACAAGAAAAATTGGATGAAACTGTAAAATCTCTCACAGATGTTACAGACAAATTCCAAAAACAAATTGATGTTTTGAAGAAAGAAGAATCTGCTTCATCTCAATCTTCTAATAGTTCATCTGAATCATCTAGCAATGCTGGAAGTTCATCTTCAAGTAATTCATATGCTCCAGAACAAACATACACTTCAGATAATAGTGAATCTTATTCAGGTTCAACTGGTGGAGACACTGGCAACTATGAAGCACCAGCTGCTGCTGAACAACCAGATGCAAGCAATGGAGGCTATGACGGCTATGAACGTAGATACGGTATGGATGCAAATGGTAATCACACAGGAGATTTTTATCTTAATCACTCTAATGGTGATGTTCGAGATACAAGCGGCAATCACTTGGGAAATATTGGCGGAGGAATTGCTGATTTTAGACAACGTTAATAACTATTTTAGAGCTGTTTGTTTCAAATGGTTCCAAAACACATTAAAAGCTACTCATTTTTCAAGTAGCTTTTTTCTTATTCAAGTTTACATATTAGTCGTCAAAACCCCATTCCCTTGTAGAGAAGCAAGACTGCGAGTCCTACGAATAACACTACCGCTCCTAACCTCTGGCTGGTACGATACATCCGTCTTTCACCTCGAACTGGAAAGATAATTGCTAGAAATGCTCCACCAACTGCACCTCCGATATGGCCAGCTAGGCTGATTCCTGGAATCAAAACACTTCCAATAATGTTAACCACAAAAAGTGTCAGATAGGATTGCCCTAGCTGTTGGATATAAGGATTGCGAGTTGCATAGCGAAGAATGATAATCGCGGCAAATAGCCCATAGAGAGAAGTAGAAGCTCCTGCTGCTAAGGATTTTGGACTAAATACAAAAACAAAGAGATTGCCCATCATTCCAGATAAGAGATAGAGAAAGAAAAACTGCTTAGAACCGAAAATTTCCTCTACTTGTCTACCAAGATAATAGAGCGAAAGCATATTGACAATGAAATGTTCCCACCCAATATGAATAAAAATGGCAGAAAAGAGACGCCAAATCTGCTCAGGAAAGAGGCGAATGATAGGCCCGTACATGGCTCCAAATCGAAATAAGGTATCTGCCCTGTAAAAGTTTCCTCCTGTGGTTACCAACATTAGTAGAAATACCAAGGCCGTCACTAAGAGGAAGAAACTCGTCACAGGGTAACGCCTATCAAAGATTTCTTTCATCAATCAGTACCTCCTGAACAGGAATATCATGATTTTCAGAGATAAAGTCCTGAATTTGACAAGGATAAACCGTACTCAAAGTATGACCAGGAAAATGTTTCAGATAGCGGTCATAATAACCTCCACCATAGCCAATCCGATAGCCCTTTGTCGTAAAAGCCAGACCAGGAACATGAATTAAATCAATCTGAGAGGCATCCACAACTTCCAAATCCCCCTGTGGCTCCAGTAAGCCAAAGGCAGTTTTTACCAACTGCTGCGGATCATAGACCACAAAGTCCATGCGCCCCTTGGGATAGGTTTTTGGTATCAGAACCTTCTTACCATCCCTCAGAGCCTGCTCGATCAGTTCCTGCGTTTGAAACTCATGAGGAAAAGAGAGATAGGTTGCGATAATCTTGGCTTCTTGGTAGAAGGGATGTTTCAAAAATTGATCCGTTAAAGCTTGATCCATAGCCTGTTTTTGCTCTCTAGGGATAGCCTTCATTTCTTGCAAGACTTGCTTGCGTATTTTTTCTTTCATAGACAAATCCTCTACTCTGCTGCCTTCTTTTTCAGGAAACTAGAAACCGCATCTACCCCAATGGCTAAGGCTTCTTCCTTGGGACTCATCTGAGGGTGATGAAGGGCATAGGGACTATCGATACCAAGCCAGAACATAACGCCATCAACCTTTGAAAGGAGATAACCAAAGTCCTCGCCTGTCATAGCAGGTTCGATATCAATCAACTCAATTCCGTCTTTTTCTTCAAAGAAGTCCATCAGTTCACGCGCCAAGGCTGGATTGTTCTCAACAGGCAAGTAGCCACCTTGTTTGAGTTCCACTTCGACTTCCATATCAAAGGCAGCTGCAACTCCTTCTGCAACTGTTTTGACCCTCTTTTGAACCAAGAGACTCATATCTTGAGTCAAGGCCCGAATAGTTCCATGCAAAAAGGCTGTATCTGTGATAACATTGTTGGTTGTTCCAGCTTGGAAAAGGCCAAAGGTCACCACCGCTCCCTCGATTGGATTGACATTGCGGCTGACAACTGACTGCACCTGGGTCACAAAGTAACTAGCAGCCACCAAGGCGTCATTGGCTTCATGAGGAAAGGCTGCGTGTCCTCCTTTGCCTTTGAAACGAATCTTCACCTCACAAGTTCCTGCAAAGAGAGTGTGTGTATTGGTCGCAATCTGGCCGACTTTCAAATCTGGTCGAACATGGAGGCCATAAAATTGATCTGGCAACCAATCTCCAAAAGCACCATCCTCATACATGAGCATGCCACCAGCTTCATTTTCTTCTGCAGGCTGAAAAAGAAAGAGCAGATTATTCTTTGGTTGCTCCTCAAGGGCGCGCTCCAAACAGCCCAAGGCAATGGTCATGTGGAAATCATGGCCACAGGCGTGCATGCGATCTTGGTGCTGGGAAGCAAACGGAAGTCCTGTTTGTTCGACGATAGGCAGACCATCAATATCTGTCCGCCAACCAATGGTCCGATCTGGCTGACTTCCCTGCAAATAGACCAAAATACCTGTCCGCCAAGTTCGAACTTGGACAAAATCTTTGCCTGCAGTCAATTTCTCAATCACATCCAGCAAATAAGCATGAGTCTTGAACTCCTCCAAGCCAATCTCTGGAATCTGGTGCAAATCTCGTCTAGTCTGAATCAAATCTAACATCTATCTTTCCTCCCATATAGCAGAAAGAGGCTGGAAAAGGGTCCTGCCTCTATTTTTCTTTTAGAATTACAAGGTGCGAAGCGCATCCTCTAGCGCTGTTTTTTGTTGGGTCTGGGCATCAATCTCTTTGATGATACGAGCTGGAACACCTGCTACTACCACATTTTCTGGGACATCTTGGGTAACAATAGCTCCTGCTGCGATAACTGAACCACTGCCGATTTGGACCCCTTCGATAACCACTGCATTGGCACCGATAAGAACATTGTCTCCGACACGAACTGGTTCAGCACTAGCTGGCTCAATCACACCTGCCAAAACTGCACCTGCACCAACGTGGCTGTTTTTCCCAACGATGGCACGACCACCAAGGATAGCCCCCATATCAATCATGGTTCCTGCACCGATTTCAGCACCGATATTAATGACTGCTCCCATCATGATAACAGCATTGTCACCAATTTCAACCTGATCACGGATAATCGCACCTGGCTCGATACGAGCATTGATATCACGTTTATCTAGCAAAGGAACTGCTGAATTACGAGCGTCTTGCTCAACAACATAGTCTTGATTTTCTACTAAGCCATCAAGAAGCGGAGCAACATCTTTCCAGTCTCCAAATAGGACATTCCCTAGTTTAACAACAGACCCAGGTACAGCAGTTGCGAGTTGTCCCTCAAAGGTTACTTTGACACTGGTTTTCTTTTCAGCATTGGCGATAAATTGGATAATTTCTTGAGCGTTCATTTTTGTAGCAGTCATAAGCGCCTCCTAGTTCATTTTAATGATACCTATTCTACCCAAAAAGGCCTCAAATTTGAAGCCTTTTTGTTTGTTTTTAGGTATGATTTTTAGGGATGTGAGATAAAACGTGCTGTCGGTAAAAGCAAGCCCCTACCGATACAACCTAAAAACACTCTTCACAACTATCTCCCCGTGTTTTATTGACTATTCTAGTATAGCACACTTTTAGAATTAAGAAAAGACTTTTTATTTACTTTCTTTCGCTTCTTCTATCGATAGGAAAATCATAGGTAAAATAATCAGGGTCATAGCTAGAAGAAGGGACCAATCCACCACCAATCCTAAAAACAAAACACTCAAGAGAGCAGAGGAGAGAGGTTCACTGGCACTGATAACAGAAACCACCAAAGGAGAAACCAAGGACACCGCCTTCATGGAAATAAAAAAAGCAAAAGCTGTCCCGAAGAAAGCGATAACGAGACAAATCAAGATACTCCAAATATCAAGAGTAAAGGAAAACTGATGCACTGGTGAGAGAACATTGCTAAATAAACCTGCCAAAATCATCCCCCACCCAACCGTGGGAACAAAACCATAGCGCTTCGCAAAGGGCTGGGGCAGAATAACATTAAACATAACACCCATAGCACTCAACAGACCTGTTATAAGGGCTAGTGGCGTCATGGATAACTGAGAGAGATCTCCTTTTGTCGCCATCAAGCCAACACCCAGCATAGCAATCAAAACATAGAAAATAGCACTTTTCGATGCTCGTTTTTTATAAATTAAGCGATTGTAAAAGAGGATAAAAACAGGACTGATAAACTGTAAAATAGTTGCTGTCGCAGCATTTGAGTATTCTACACAGAGATAGAAAAAATACTGAACTGAGAAAATTCCCAAAATAGCATAGGACAAAAAGGGAAGGTAATTTTTCTTATCTCGCCAAATATCTAACACTTGCGATTTTAATTGCATTGCAGACCAAATAAGCACAAGACTCCCTGCCAGCGTCAAACGCATAGAAGTAATCCAGCCCGAAGACACCTGATAATGAGTAAAGAAATACTCTCCTAAAATCCCACAGATTCCCCAGATTAAGCCGGATAAGAGCGAATAAATGGTTCCTTTAACAATCTTTTTCTGATACTGATTCATATCTTTATTGTAACACGAAAGGGAAAAAGAAAAAAGTGGCAATCCATTGATTGGCCACTTCATTTAGCACAGTTCATAGAACTTATCGTCTCATCCTTGAAGAAGAAGGTCGTGTAGCACTTGAGCTACTACTTGAACTGCTGGAGCTTGATGGAGTTGGTAGACTCCCCACAATACTAGACCAAGCATTCTGATAATCCGCATCACTTCCACCAATAGCAAAGCGATAACTGGTCGTTGGCGCCCCTGCCTTATTAGCCCAATAGCTGGTAACAGTCGAACCTGTAACATCTACCTCTTTTCCTTCAACAGAAACCTTCCCTGTTTTTTGACCTGTTGATTTCAAGACTTCGGATTTTACCACACTAGGATCTAAAGCGAAGCGCTCGTTCCCCCAAATGCTTGGGGAGGCTTGCTGAATCGCATTTACCAGATGAGCCATGTAATTAGAGTTATTGGAATAACCTGCTCTACGTGACAATGAATGATTATCATCATGCCCAATCCAGCCACCTAGGGTTAATCTAGGTGTCGAAAGCATGAGCCACATATTTTCATCTTGGTTGGTTGTACCAGTCTTCCCAATCCAATCTGCATTAGCCAGAGTAGGATTTAAAGAAGTCAGATTCGTCTTGAAGGTTGTTGTCACACGAGAGGATAGAACTTCTCGCAACAAGCCCTGCATAATTGTCGCAGTAGCTTTTGAATAGACTTGAACCGGTTTATCCTGATACTCATACACCACTCTACCATCTGCTGCTTCAATTTTAGAAATCACATGTTTCTGATGATAAACTCCGTTATTAGCTAGGGTCTGATAGCCATTGGTATGCTGGGCAACTGTGACTTCAATACCACCACCCATTGGCAGGCTCTCAATACCGTACTCAGGAATCTCGTAGCCCATCTTTTCCATATAACCCTTGACATCAACACCCTTTTCACGGAGCATACGATAGGTCCAGTAAGCTGGGATATTCCATGAATAGTTCAAGGCTTCTCCCAAGGTCAGCATTCCTGTCCCCTTGCTATTAGCATACATAATCGGGTTGCCATTGGCAAAGTTTGTTGGATAGTTAGACAGAATTGTTTCACTTCCCATTAAGCCCTGGTCAATAGCAATCCCGTAGGCCAGCAAGGGCTTGGTAGTAGAAGCTGGTGAACGTTTGGTATCAAAGGCATGATTGTTTTGATTTTCTTGATAATTACGACCACCTACAAAGCCTAGGATAGCACCTGTTTGGTTATCCATCAAGACATTCCCTACTTCTACACGACCTGTTCCATCATCTAAAAGATAGCCATAATCAGCAGCCGCATTTTGCATAGCAGAATGAATTTTCTGGTCTATGGTAGTAATAATCTTATAACCACCATTTTCAATTTCCTTGGCCGCCAAATCGCGATAAAACTTCTGAGTTGCCTCATTTTTCAACTCCTTAGCGGAGACATTGTCTCTCTGAGCTAGATAGTCATACATACGTTCCTGAGCTTCTGCCAAGGCTGTAAAGTATAAATAACCTCGGGACACACCTGTGACTGTAGCTGAAGGGAGAAAGTCCTGTTTAAGATCATAACCCTTATACTGAGAATACTCATCTTTGCTTAAGGATCCTGTACGATACATACTGTAAAGAACTGCCTTAGCTCGTCTCAAGCCAATTTCTAAGTCTTCATCACTCTTCAACTCTCCAGTATTTTCATAAGGGGAATAGGTAATGGGACTCTGTGGAAGTCCTGCTAAAAATGCTGCTTGAGGAACCGTCAACTGACTCGCATCTACACCGAAAATCCCCTCGGCTGCCTGCTGAGCTCCTGCAATATTCTGCCCCTTATTATTTCGGCCAAACGGAGCCACATTGAGATAGGTCGTTAAAATCTCGTCTTTATTCATGGCGCGTTCCAAGGCAAGAGCATCCATAATCTCTGTCGCCTTACGAGCCAAGGTCGGCGCATCCCCAACCACCTGCTGTTTAATCAGTTGCTGGGTCAAGGTTGAACCCCCACTAGAGGAACCCAAACCTACAAATTTCCCCAAGGTCGCACGAATCACCGCCTTGGGCACTACACCCTTATGTTCTTTAAAGTGTTCATCTTCCGTCGCAATGATAGCCTTCTTCAGATTTTCCGAAATTTGCTCAGATGAGATAAAAGTGCGCAACAAATCACTCTCTATGGAAGCAATCACCATCCCATCCGCATAGGTAATCTCTGAGATAGAAGAGATGTCCTTGACCTGATGTACCAATTCTTCTGTCTGAGGCACCCGTACCTTGTCAAACAAGGCCACCCCGTACCCCAAAGCAATCCCAGCTCCCAACATTCCTCCTAGAAAACCAAGCACAAAGAGTAAGTTAAATAAAGCCTTTATACTCAGTAAAATAGCTGGAAAAACGGCTGGCTTCTCTAAGGATTTAGATGTTTGGACACTTGAGCCTTTCTTGCCAGGGCTAGCTGATTTTTTATTTTTTTGTTTTTGCTGGAAAAATTCCAGCATTTTTCGTTTTAATTCATTTAATTGATTTTGCATGGATTTCCTCATTTTATTTATTATACCACAAAAGGGAAACTTTCAATAAAATAGCCACTTTCTTCCCTATTCTACTAGGCCATTGCCCAAGTTTGTGATACAATAGTTAGAAACAATAATTTTAAAAAGGAGAAAAGACACATGCACATTTTTGATGAGCTAAAAGAGCGTGGTTTGATTTTTCAAACGACTGATGAAGAAGCTTTGCGTACAGCCCTAGAAGAAGGTCAAGTTTCTTATTATACTGGCTACGACCCAACTGCTGACAGCCTTCACCTAGGCCACCTTGTCGCAATCTTGACAAGTCGTCGCTTGCAACTAGCAGGTCACAAACCTTATGCGCTCGTTGGCGGTGCTACAGGTCTCATCGGAGATCCATCCTTCAAAGATGCTGAACGTAGTCTCCAAACAAAAGACACAGTAGATGGCTGGGTCAAGTCTATCCAAGGACAACTTTCTCGTTTTCTTGACTTTGAAAATGGCGAAAATAAAGCTGTCATGGTCAACAACTACGACTGGTTTGGCAGCATCAGCTTCATTGACTTCCTCCGTGATATCGGGAAATACTTCACTGTCAACTACATGATGAGTAAGGAATCTGTTAAAAAACGAATCGAAACAGGAATTTCTTACACTGAGTTTGCCTACCAAATCATGCAAGGGTATGACTTTTTTGTCCTTAACCAAGAGCACAACGTAACGCTTCAAATCGGTGGTTCTGACCAGTGGGGAAATATGACAGCTGGTACCGAATTGCTTCGTCGTAAGTCTGACAAGACTGGTCATGTTATCACTGTTCCATTGATCACAGATGCAACTGGTAAGAAGTTTGGTAAATCAGAAGGAAACGCAGTCTGGCTCAATCCTGAAAAGACTTCTCCATACGAAATGTACCAATTCTGGATGAATGTTATGGACGCTGACGCTGTTCGCTTCTTGAAAATCTTTACTTTCTTATCACTTGAAGAGATTGAAGACATCCGTAAACAATTTGAAGCTGCTCCACACGAACGCTTGGCTCAAAAAGTCTTGGCTCGTGAAGTTGTCACTCTTGTTCACGGAGAAGAAGCCTACAAAGAAGCCCTCAACATTACTGAGCAACTCTTTGCTGGAAACATCAAAAACCTTTCTGTCAAAGAACTCAAACAAGGACTTCGTGGAGTGCCAAACTACCAAGTACAAGCAGACGAAAACCCCAATATCGTGGAACTGCTCGTTTCATCTGGTGTGGTTAACTCAAAACGCCAAGCCCGTGAAGACGTCCAAAACGGAGCTATCTACGTAAACGGCGACCGTATCCAAGACCTTGACTATGTCTTGAGCGACGCAGATAAGCTTGAAAACGAACTGACTGTTATCCGCCGTGGTAAGAAAAAATACTTTGTATTGACTTACTAAACTATTCAACATTTATCTATAAACAAAGGAGTTAACCTCGAGAAAGTTAACTCCTTTGTTCTGTTAATAACTCTCCTCTATCTATTTTTAATAGACAGACTACGCAGGACAATGCGCAAGGTTGTTAGATTATGTAAGATAGAAAGATTTGAAGGACTGAGCCAATTAAATAATCCAAAGCCAATCAAACTACTATTTACGACAACGGTATCTTGAATATTCTTCTTGATGAGTGTTTGCAAAGATGATGATAGCGAATCCAACTCTTGGAAGAAATCCAAGCGATTATCTAACAATAAGATATCACTCATCTGCTTAGAAATATCTGCGCTCTCATTCATCACCACACCGATATCTGATAGGGTTAGAGCCGCTGAGTCATTCAATCCATCTCCAACCATCAAAATAGTGTGACCTGCTTTCTGCAGTTCCTCTACTAACTCAAATTTCCCATCAGGTTTCAAGTCTGTATAGACCTGATCAAAGGGCAAATCTTTGACTAATTCCTCTGTTCTAACCAGGGTATCCCCTGTTGCCAGAATCAATTTTTTCCCTTGTTTCTTAAGTTTCTCCAAGGCTGCCTTAGCTTCTTTTCTCAAAGGAGTATGAATGCAGAACATTCCAATCAATTCATTCTGATAAGCCAAGAACAAGAGATTGTAGTGATTCTTATACTCTTCGATCAAAGCATGTTGTTCCAAACTAATATGAATCTGCTCATCCTGCATCAAGACATAATTCCCAATAACAACTGGTTGGCCATCAATATGTGACTTAATTCCCTTGCTTGCAATATATTGGAGTTTCCCATGCATTTCCTCATGTTCAATCCCCTCTATCTCAGCTTGCTTGACAATGGCATTAGCAATAGGATGATAAATGTGTTCCTCAAGACAGGCACTGATTCTGAGAATATCTTCCTCGCTATAATCCCCAAAAGGTAACACCTTTTCAACTATAGGATAGCTAGTTGTGATTGTTCCTGTCTTATCAAACAAGAAGGTATCAACTTCCAGATATTTCTCTAGAACATCTCCATCCTTGATCACCATTTCACGGTTCAACCCCTCTTTGATAGCTGTCAAATAAGCTACAGGAGTAGAGATTTTCAAAGCGCAGGAGAAATCGACCAATAGGAATGAAATAGCCTTAGAAAAAGAGCCCGTTAATAGGTAAGTCAGACCAGCCCCCAAGAAATTATATTTGACGACCTTGTCCGCCATCTTGATGAAATAGCGTTGTTTAGTTTTCTTGTTTTCTTCAGATTTTTTCATCAACTCAATCAGCTGTAAAATACGGCTGTTCATCTGATTATCAGTTACACGAATGCGTAGCTCCCCAGTCTCCAAGACTGTGTTTGCACAAACCGAATCAGACTCTCTTTTTTCAACTGGAAAACTTTCTCCCGTCAAGGAACTTTCGTTGACCATACCTAAACCTGAAACTACTTGTCCATCAAACAGAATTTCATTTCCTTGAGATAGGACCAAGACATCTCCTATTTGAACATCGGAACTCTTGATACTAACGACCGTATCGCCCTGTACCAAAAATACATCGCTTTCTTTTGCAAGAAGGCTTTGTTCTAAATCTGTTGCAGTTTTTTTCAAGGACCACTGATCTAAATGATTCCCCAAATCAAGCATAAACATGATGTTGCTGGCAGTCTTGGATTGGTTCATAAACAAAGACAATAAAATAGCCGAACAGTCCAAGACTTCCATCGTTAGTTCCTTACGCGCTAGTGTTTGATAGGCTTCTTTAACATAGCCAAAAGCCTGATAACAAGTCCATATATAACGAATAGGAGACGGCACAAGATTACGAAAAAGCACACGCTTAATCGCTGCACCTGAAACGATAGAATAGGCACTCTCTTCTCTACGAACAGGAAGAGTCATCAACTCAGAAACTTTCCCTTTATCAATTCTTTTTAAAAAGGCTTCTGCATTGTCTAATACAGAGAAGCCTTCTTTTATACGTAGGGTAAAGTGCTGTTGATCCATGTAAAACTGGATAGACTCAATTCCTTTCTCATCTCTCGCCAAGGAACGAAGATAGTCTTGAATATCCAAGGTAAGTGAAAAAGAAGATGATAGTCGGATATGTTGATATCCTCTATATAGCACTTTAAAAGACATATTATTCTCCTATAAGGCTATCTAATTGCTCTTCTTTTTTCTCTTGCTCATACAAATATTTGGCATCTTGCAAGACATCGTCTCCATGTTGCTTCACAACAGAAACAGATGCATCTAGCTCGTCTTTCAACTTGTAAGCCTTAGCCAAAGCTTTAGAATAACCTTTTTTAGCTTCCTTACTTGCTAAGATTTTCAAACCAAGGGTACCAAATGCGACACCACCCAAAAATAATGAAGATTTTTTCGCAACTTTTGCAACGGTTAATACTTCTTTTAACATACTTATTTCCTCCTTATCATTATTATATAGCAATTTAGATATAAAAGCAATTTCATTTTATAAATTGGAGAATTATACTCAATGAAAATCAAAGAGCAAACTAGGAAACTAGCCGCAGGCTGTACTTGAGTACGGCAAGGCGACGTTGACGTGGTTTGAATTTGATTTTCGAAGAGTATTAGTTTTATTTCTACTGAATCTCCCATCTACTTACTCCTAAAGTTGCTTTCACTTGCCTCTTTTGATACACTTAAACTATGAATACAAATCTCAAACCCAAACTTCAGCGCTTCGCTTCTGTGACTGCCTTTGCCTGTCCTATCTGCCAAGAAAATCTGACTCTGGTAGAGAGTAGTCTCAAATGCAACAATCGCCATTCTTTTGACCTGGCTAAATTTGGCTATGTCAATCTGGCACCTCAAATTAAGCAATCTGCCAACTACGACAAGGAAAACTTTCAAAACCGCCAACAAATCCTAGAAGCCGGCTTTTACCAAACTATTTTAGATGCTGTCTCTGATTTACTTGCATGCTCAGAAAGTGCCAAAACAATTTTAGATATCGGCTGTGGCGAGGGTTTTTATTCTCGCAAACTCCAGGAAAGTCATCCTGGCAAAACCTTCTATGCCTTTGACATTTCAAAAGATTCCGTCCAAATCGCTGCTAAGAGCGAACCTAACTGGGCAGTCAATTGGTTCGTTGGCGACCTGGCTCGTCTTCCTATAAAAGACGCCAGCATGGATATCCTAATGGATATCTTTTCGCCTGCCAACTATGGAGAATTCCGCCGCGTTTTATCCAAAGACGGTATCTTGATAAAGGTTATCCCAACTGAAAATCACCTCAAAGAAATCCGTCAAAGGGTACAGGACCAGCTGACAAACAAAGATTATTCTAACCAAGATATCAAAAATCATTTCCAAGAACACTTTACCATCCTATCTAGTCAAACTGCCTCTCTGACTAAGACTATCACAGCAGAGCAGCTCCAAGCCCTACTCAGTATGACACCTCTTCTCTTTCACGTCGACCAGACTAAGATTGACTGGAGCCAACTGACAGAGATTACCATTGAAGCAGAGATTCTGGTTGGGAAAGCATTCTAAACTAGACTTCGCAAAGGTAGAAAACTTACTGAAAATCCTCAATATTACAAAAACGCATAAGAACAGGTGCTCACAAAAACCTTAATCTTATGCGTTTTATTATAGTTTCCATACATATTAAGAGGAAATATTTGAAATCAGTTCTCTTAATAACCATTGAATACCATATATTACATTTATTCCAAATATGATATAGGCCGTATAAATCAAGTATTTCGATTTCTCCCGTCTCAAAGAATAAATCTTGTACAAAATAAATAAATTTAAAGCAATAAATAATAGAGACAAAATCTTTCCTCCAAAATCAATCCTAACAGTGGGCAGTCAGGCATATACCTCATATTTATTTTCGATTCGAAATAACAAACTTATCAATAAATAGCAAGTGAAATAAGGCAAGTACAAATCCCCAGAAACTACCTCGAAAAGAGATTTCTTGATGATTTAGAGGAAACAAATCATGGTTACCAACATAGAGGCAGGTCAAAATGATAAATACAATCCAAAATAAATCAGTCCATTTATATTTTGAAAAATATTTTTTAACATAATAGCACATTTTTCTTGACTACAATAACATTATATGATAAAATGTAAGCGAATACAAATAAAAAGAAATTGCCTTATTCAATTAATATTCCTATAAGAAAGCAGATGATTCCAATGTACAAACTATAATTATCAACCCTTAATATCCAACTTAGTTATGAAAGAATGGTAGGTAATCATTATCATGAAAAAATACTAATTACTCTATTATTTAGTTGTTTAGCATTGTTTTATTTGCCTATTTCTGTAAACGCCGATACCACTAATGACCTTGTTATAAAATTCAACGAACTGCAATTTACTGTTGAGGATTACAATATCCCTAATCCAGAAGTAATCTATTCAAAATCAGGATTCAAAGAAGTCGCAACTATTCTTGATAGTGATACTGGAAAAGTTGTTGAAACTATCGAACTTATCCCAGATCTTTCTCGCGCTACAGTTACTTCATATACATTAAAAAGAAGTGCAACATTTGCTAGAACTACAGTTCAATTAAGCGTAAATATTGAGCTATATAATGAGGGTTCTTTCCGTCAGATTAACTCAGTTCAAGGTTATTACTTAGGAATAACAAATTCTATTACAAACACATCTATTGAAGACAAAACTGTTAATGTTTGGTCTACAAATGGATACCCTACAACAAAAATAAAGTATGCTTATAATGGCACTTTAACAGCAGTTATAGAAACTAGTGGTTCAGCTCAAGTTAAAGCAGAGTTGTTAGGAGCTGGATTTACATTTGGAGGTAGTATGGCAGGCAAATCTTATTATAGAGTCCCATTTAATCAAAACGGAACTATTAGTCTATACTAACTTAGGAGATAATCGATATTATGAATGAAAAAAAACGTACATATTTTATTTGTGCAAGTATTATTATTTCATCTATAATTTTAGGACTCTTTATTTATAAAGGAATTTATGACGGATTTGACGTTTTGGGTCAATTTATAAACGATGGCCTCAGGGTAATTAGTACTAATATTAGTAATATTGGTAGTAGTAGTATTAGGTAGTTAATAGTAATAGAATTCAAATAAAAAACGGTAATTTAGTGAATGAACTGCACCCCAAAAGTTAGACAGAAAAAATCTAACTTTTGGGGTGTTTTTATTATGAAATTAACTTATGATGATAAAGTTCAGATCTATGAACTTAGAAAACAAGGCTATAGCTTAGAGAAGCTTTCAAATAAATTTGGGATAAACAATTCTAATATTAGGTACATGATTAAATTGATTGATCGTTACGGAATAGAGTTCGTCAAAAAAGGAAAAAATCGTTACTATTCTCCTGATTTAAAACAAGAAATGATTCATAAAGTCTTACATGAAGGCTGGACTAAAGATAGAGTTTCTCTTGAATACGGCCTCCCAAGTCGTACGATATTTCTTAATTGGCTAGCACAATACAAGAAAAACGGGTATACTATTGTTGAGAAATCAAGAGGGAGAGTACCTAAAATGGGACGTAAGCCAAAAACGAGACCTGAAGAGAGAACAGAATTAGAACGTCTTCAAGCAGAAAATGAGTACCTGAGAGCGGAGAATGCCATCCTAAAAAAGTTAAGAGAACTCCGATTGAAGGAGAAAAAAGAGAAAGAAGAAAGACAGAAATTGTTCAAGAATTAATGACTGAGTTTTCGTTAGATATTCTTCTAAAAGCCATTAAACTAGCTCGTTCGACCTACTACTATCACTTGAAACAACTAGACAAACCAGATAAGGACCAAGAGCTTAAAGCTGAAATTCAATCTATTTTTATCGAACACAAGGGAAATTATGGTTATCGTCGGGTTCATTTAGAACTAAGAAATCGTGGTTATCTGGTAAATCATAAAAGAGTTCAACGCTTGATGAAAGTACTCAATTTACAAGCTAAAACGCGATAGAAACGAAAATATTCTTCTCATAAAGGAGACGTTGGCAAGAAAGCAGATAACCTTATTCAACGTCAATTTGAAGGCTCTAAAACAATGGAAAAGTGCTACACAGATGTGACAGAATTTGCCATTCCAGCAAGTACCCAAAAGCTTTACTTATCACCAGTTTTAGATGGCTTTAATAGCGAAATTATCGCCTATAATCTTTCAACTTCACCCAACTTAGAATAAGTAAAAACAATGTTGGAACAGGCATTCACAGAGAAGCACTACGAGAATACGATTCTCCATAGTGACCAAGGCTGGCAATATCAACACGATTCTTATCATCAGTTTCTTGAGGGTAAGAGAATTCAAGCATCCATGTCACGTAAGGGTAACAGCCCAGACAACGGTATGATGGAGTCCTTCTTTGGCATTCTGAAATCGGAGATGTTTTACAGTTATGAGAAGTCGTTTCAGTCGCTTAAGCAATTGGAACAAGCTATTGTAGACTATATTGATTACTACAATAATAAACGAATTAAGGTAAAACTAAAAGGACTTAGCCCTGTGCAATACAGAACTAAATCCTTAATCTTATGCGTTTTGTTATGCAAAAATCACTGGATTTTCTATACACATTAAGAGGAAATATTTGAAATCAGTTCTCTTAATAACCATTGAATACCATATATTACATTTATTCCAAATATGATATAGGCCGTATAAATCAAGTATTTCGATTTCTCCCGTCTCAAAGAATAAATCTTGTACAAAATAAATAAATTTAAAGCAATAAATAATAGAGACAAAATCTTTCCTCCAAAATCAATCCTAACAGTGGGCAGTCAGGCATATACCTCATATTTATTTTCGATTCGAAATAACAAACTTATCAATAAATAGCAAGTGAAATAAGGCAAGTACAAATCCCCAGAAACTACCTCGAAAAGAGATTTCTTGATGATTTAGAGGAAACAAATCATGGTTACCAACATAGAGGCAGGTCAAAATGATAAATACAATCCAAAATAAATCAGTCCATTTATATTTTGAAAAATATTTTTTC
>NZ_SPGF01000037.1:16973-21973 GCF_005844455.1 Streptococcus mitis
ACCAACATAGAGGCAGGTCAAAATGATAAATACAATCCAAAATAAATCAGTCCATTTATATTTTGAAAAATATTTTTTCCACATAAAAACACCTTCTTCCCTACAATCATATTATAATACTTTATGTAAGCGAATACATGGAATGTGAGGTAATCAACTACAAAGAAACATGAGGTTGAAAGAGAGTAAAAGGCAGTATTTCTAAGCCTTAACTGTATCTATGATTTCCATCTTTTTAAGACAAGATTGACTCAAATCCACAGCTTTCAAAAAAAGCGAATTTCAGTCGAAATTCGCTTTTTACAAATCTTATTCGTATAATCTTGTATCTTAGTTCAAGTGCCAGATATCTTCATTGTACTGAGCGATTGTACGGTCAGATGAGAAGAATCCTGCTTTAGAAATGTTAACGATGACTTTGTCCAACCATGCGTCACGGTCTTCGTAATCAGCCAACATTTGTTCTTTAACCTTGATGTAGTCTTCCAAGTCAAGGAGAGTCATGAACCAGTCTTTGTTGATCAATTCGTTGTAAAGACGTTCCAAGCGTTCTTTCTTACCTACTGCAAGAACAGCATCGCTCACGATGAAGTCAACCAATGGTTTGATAGCTTGACGAGCGTAGAATTCGCTTGATTTGTAAGCTGCTTTTGCGTAAAGGTCGATAACAGTTTCTGAATCTTCACCAAAGATATAGATGTTTTCGTCGCCAACCAACTCAGCGATTTCCACGTTAGCTCCGTCCATAGTACCAAGAGTCAAAGCTCCGTTCAACATGAATTTCATGTTACCAGTACCTGAAGCTTCTTTAGAAGCAAGTGAGATTTGTTCTGAGATATCACATGCTGGGATAAGGAAGCTTGCTGCAGTAACGTTGTAATTTTCAACCATAACTACTTGCAAGTGTGGAGCTACTGCTGGATCGTTAGCAATCACTTCTGACAAGCAAAGGATCAAGTGAATGATGTCTTGGGCGATTGTGTAGGCAGGAGCTGCTTTACCACCAAAGAAGATTGTGATTGGGCGAGCAGGGATGTTACCAGCTTTAATGTCAAGGTATTTGTGGATCACGTACAAAGCGTTCATTTGTTGACGTTTGTACTCGTGAAGACGTTTGATTTGGATGTCAAAGATAGAGTTTGGATTGATTTCCACACCTTGGTGTTCTTTCAAGTGACGAGCCAATTTACGTTTGTTGTGAGCCTTGATGCTTT
The DNA here is from genome assembly GCF_005844455.1 of Streptococcus mitis. Taxonomy (GTDB): domain Bacteria; phylum Bacillota; class Bacilli; order Lactobacillales; family Streptococcaceae; genus Streptococcus; species Streptococcus mitis_BF. The sequence continues at coordinate 18,188 of NZ_SPGF01000037.1, forward strand.
CCAATTTTTCTTTGACAGCTGCTTTGTCTTCATAAGACAAGAGTTTTTCAAGCTCATCTGCTTCATGGTGCCAACCTTCTCCAAGAATCTCATCCAAGTAGTGAGACAATCTTGGGTTAGCATGCATGAGCCAACGACGGAAAGTGATACCGTTTGTTTTGTTGTTGAATTTTTCTGGGTAAAGGTCGTAGAAAGCTTTCAACTCAGAATTTTTCAAGATTTCAGTGTGGAGTGCCGCTACTCCGTTAACGCTGTATCCGTAGTGGATATCCATGTGAGCCATGTGAACACGTCCGCTCTCATCGATAATTTGAACAGCTGGATCTTTGTATTCTGCTTTCACGCGACGGTCCAATTCTTCGATGATTGGTACCAAGTGAGGAACCACTTCTTGCAAGAATTCAAGAGGCCATTTTTCAAGGGCTTCAGCAAGGATTGTGTGGTTAGTGTAGGCAGTCATGCTACGAACGATTGAGATTGCTTCGTCAAGCTCGATACCACGTGCAGTCAAAAGACGAATCAATTCAGGGATAACCATTGATGGGTGAGTATCGTTGATTTGTACAACTGCGTAGTCAGCAAGGTCATGCAAGTTGCTCCCTTTTTCGATTGCTTCGTCGATGATCAATTGCGCACCGTTTGAAACCATGAAGTATTGTTGGAAGATACGGAGCAATTCACCTTGACGGTCACTATCATCTGGGTAAAGGAAGAGAGTCAAGTTGCGAGCGATATCTGTCTTGTCAAAGTTGATACCATCTTTAATAATAGAAGAATCAACTGAATCCAAGTCAAACAAACGCAAGCGGTTTTTAGTTGCTGTTTCATAACCAGTAACATCAATATCGTAAAGAGTTGATGTCAAAGTAAAGTCTGCAAATGGTACTTGGTAGCTACGGCTTGAACGAACCAACCAGTTTTGCTCTGTCAACCATGCATTTGGAATTGTTTCTTGTTGGTTGTTTTTAAGAACTTGTTGGAAAAGACCAAAGTGGTAGTTAAGACCAACACCGTCACCATTCAAACCAAGAGTCGCAATTGAGTCGATAAAGCAGGCAGCCAAACGTCCCAAACCACCATTACCAAGTGATGGTTCTAATTCTACTTCTTCGATTTCGATCAAGTCTTTACCTGCAGCAGCAAGTTCTTTTTTGACATCGTCATAAAGACCGAGGTTAATCAAGTTGTTTGACAAGAGTTTACCGATCAAGAACTCAGCTGAGATGTAGTAAACTTTTTTCTTACCAGTGTTGACTGGTTTTTGACTGCTTGCAAGCTTGCTGTAGTTGAGAAGAGCAAGGTAAAGCTCCTCATTGCTACATTCTGCAATGGTTTTATTGTAACGATTTTGTACAAATTCTTGTAGTGATAACATGTTTAGTTGTCTCCTGATTATTTTCTTATTTCTTTAATTCTACCAAATTTTCATTGATTCGGCGATAGATTGTTGTCAAGTCAAGCAAACCTTCCTCGACAGCTGGTGTCAATTGATCTTCAGTCATACGCCAAGACCAGTTTCCACCAAGGGTAGATGGAAAGTTCATACGAGCTGTCTCATCCAATTCTAGCAAGTCTTGCATAGTTGCAATTGCCATGAAGCTAACTGATGAAAAGACTGTACGAAGCATAGCGTGTGGCACTGTTTCATACTCTTTACGGTTCGTGTAGCGAGCCATGTACTCACGAGTCGCATCATCGATCTCGTTACGGTACCAACCAAGGACCGTATTGTTATCGTGTGTTCCTGTGTACATAACTGAGTTAGCAGGTGCCAAGTGTGGGCTATCGATACTTTCGTCTTCTGGGTTGAAGGCAAATTGAAGAATCTTCATTCCTGGGAAGCCAGTACGTTCACGCAATTCGATCACTTCATCAGTCATGAAGCCAAGGTCTTCAGCGATGATGTTTAGCTCACCAAGTTCTTCCTTAACGGCTGCAAAGAGCTTGTAGCCCGGACCTTTCACCCACTCACCAGGTGCTGCTGTATCAGAGCCAGCAGGGATTTCCCAGTAAGATTCGAAACCACGGAAGTGGTCGATACGAACGATATCGTAGATTTTGAAGCTTTCACGCAAGCGTTCAATCCACCATTTGTAGCCGTCTTTGTCCATTGCTTCCCAGTCATAGATTGGGTTACCCCAAAGCTGACCCGTTGCAGAGAACTCATCTGGTGGGCATCCTGCGATGCAAGTTGCCTTACCGTTGACATCTGTTTTGAAGAGATGTGGATTTGCCCACATATCACTTGAATCTTCCGCTACGTAGATTGGCATATCCCCAACGATTTCGATGTGGTTGTCGTTAGCGTAGGCTTTCAATTTCAACCATTGTTGGAAGAAGAAGTATTGAGTCACACGGTGATAAACCAACTTGTCTGCCAATTTCTCACGGTAACTTTCAAGTGCTGAAGCTTTACGAGCACGAGCATCCGCATCTGGCCATTCAGTCCAAGCAAGATTGTCAAAATGCTCTTTGATAGCCATATACTCTGCGAAGAGTTCGAGCCATGATTGGTTGTCTTGAGCAAACTTCTCAAAATCTTTAACATCTCCGACTTCAAAGAAACGTTTCACCGCTTTTTCTAAAAGAGGACGACGTGCATAGTAAATCTTAGCATAGTCAACTTCAGACGCATCGCTACCAAAGTCAACTCCTTCAAGGTCACTTGCTTCCAACAAACCTTGCTCCACCAAGATATCCAAATCGATAAAATGAGTATTTCCTGCAAAGGCCGAGAAAGACTGGTAAGGAGAATCCCCGTAACTAGTTGTTCCTAATGGAAGGATTTGCCAGTAACGTTGTTTTGTACGAACCAAGAAATCAACGAAGTCGTAAGCACTTTGACCAAATGATCCGATTCCGTAGGCTCCTGGGAGAGAAGAGATGTGCATCAACACACCACTTTGACGTTTTTTCATAAACAACACCTCGTGTATTTGTAGTTTAAATTTTCATTTTTGGACGCAAACGTTTGCGTTAAGATAAGTATACTTCATTTTTGGAATAATTGCAAGCGTTTTTAAAAAACTTTTTGATTATTTTTATCTAACTAAAACTAACTAAAACTAAAACTTATTCCCACTGATATTTTATGAAATAAGCGAAAAAAATTTTTAAAAAAACCTTGCGACCGTTTTCTATTTATAGATATGCCTATTAGGCTTCCTGCGAAACTAAAATCCTAGTTCACGGTTGATAATGCCAGCAATCAAATTCATTCGTAATCCAAACCGTTTGCGTCGATTTCGATAGGTTGTTAAAAATATTTTAAACGTTTTTACTTTGGCAAAAATATTCTCAACCTTGATTCTCTCTTTGGATAGCGCATGGTTATAGGCTTTATCTTCAAGAGTTAGTGGCTTCAGTTTGCTTGATTTCCTCGGAGTTTGCGCTTGTGAATACATCTTCATAAGTCCTTGATAACCACTGTCTGCCAAGATTTTACCAGCTTGTCCGATATTTCTGCGACTCATTTTGAACAATTTCATATCGTGGCAATAGTTCACAGCGATATCCAAAGAAACAATTCTCCCTTGACTTGTGACAATCGCTTGAGCCTTCATAGCATGATATTTCTTTTTACCAGAATAATTGGCTAGTTGATTTTTTTAGGACGATTGATTTTTACCTCTGTTGCATCCACAATCACCGTATCCTCAGCACTAAGATGAGTTTTTGAAATCGTAAAACCACTTTGAATAAGAGTTGCTTCAACCCATTGACTCCGACGGATTAAGTTGCTTTCGTGAATGCCAAAATCAGCCGCAATTTGTTCATAAGTGCGGT
>NZ_SPGF01000038.1 GCF_005844455.1 Streptococcus mitis
GCCTGTTCATCTTGTTTGACGAACTCAACTTTTTGACCAATAATACTCTGAATACTCTTATTCAAGTGAGCTTTTATTTGTTTTATCATGGGAAATCCCTCCTTAACTATAAGTTTATCACATAAAAAAGAAACCCAAATACAGAATTGTATTTGAATTTCTTAACTTAATGACATTGGACTTGCGTCTAGCCCTTTCTAGGAGATTTATGAAAAAGAAAAGTTTTTAGGAGTCCTATTGCTAGGATGGTTATATTATAGCTGGACTAGCTTAAGACAGGCTTAAAGAAAACTTGCGGAAAACTTAAAATAAGCACCCTAACGTTTGGGGTGCTTATTGCTATTTTCGAAATTCTTAATGTCTAAAATGACGAACTCCTGTAAATACCATGGTAATACCATATTTGTCTGCCATGTCGATTGATTCTTGGTCACGGACTGAACCACCAGGTTGAATGATTGCTTTCACACCTGCGGCAGCAATTTCTTCAACGTTATCTGCAAATGGGAAGAAAGCGTCTGAAGCAAGGACAGCACCATCAAGGCGGTCTTTAGCTTGTTCGATGGCAATACGAACAGAAGCCACACGGTTGGTTTGACCTGGGCCAACACCAAGTGTCATGTGGTCGTTGGTGATGATGATGCCGTTCGATTTGACGTACTTGATAGCCTTCCAAGCGAACTCAAGAGCTGTCGCTTCTGTCTCGGTTGGCTGGCGTTTGGTCACCACTTGCCAGTCATCTGAGCTCTCTTTGACCACATCTTGGTTTTGCACGAGAAGTCCACCAACCACGCCTGTGTACTCCGCTTCCACTTCACTAGCCTCTTGAGCGTCAAATGGCAAGGCAAGGATGCGCAAGTTTTTCTTTTTGTTGGTCAAAATGGCTAGCGCTTCATCCGTATAGCTTGGTGCGATGATGATTTCGAGGAAAACACCATGCATCTTCTCAGCAGTCGCAGCGTCAACTTCACGGTTGAGGACGACAATCCCACCAAAGATAGACACTGGATCAGACTCATAAGCGTAGTCCCAAGCAGTCTCGATGTCATCAGCCTGACCGATTCCACATGGGTTCATGTGTTTGAGAGCCACAACGGTTGGACGGTCTTTGAAGTCACGAATGATACGGATAGCCGCATCTGCATCACGAATATTGTTGAAAGACAATTCTTTCCCGTTGAGCTGTTTTGCTGAAGCAATCGAGTAGTCAGTCGGCAAGGCTTTTTGGTAGAAGTCTGCTTCTTGTTGAGGATTCTCACCATAACGCATGGCTTGCTTGAGGTCATAGGTCAAGGTCAGTTTTTCAGGTTTTTCTTCACCTACTTGTGCTGTGAAATACTCTGCAATCAAAGCATCATAAGCTGCTGTGTGACGGAAAACCTTGGCTGCCAGACGTTGGCGAGTTTCATAAGTTGTTTCACCGTTTGCTGACAATTCGTCCAAAACCACAGCATAGTCAGCATGGTCTACCACAACTGTTACGCTAGCGTGGTTTTTCGCTGCTGAACGAAGCATAGAGGGCCCACCGATATCGATATTTTCCACCGCATCAGCGTACGTCACGTCTGGTTTGAGGATCGTTTCCTTGAATGGGTAAAGGTTGACTACAACAAGGTCAATCAATTCGATCTTATTGTCCTTAGCCGCTTGAAGGTGGCTATCCAAGTCACGACGAGCGAGGAGTCCACCGTGTATATTTGGATGAAGGGTCTTAACACGACCGTCCATCATCTCTGGAAAACCAGTCACATCATCAATCGCAATGGTATCTACCCCAGCATTATCAAGGGCAACCTTGGTTCCACCTGTCGAGATAATCTCCCAACCAAGTTTTTTAAGTTCTTGGGCAAACTCAACAATGCCCGCTTTGTCTGAGACGCTGATTAAGGCTTTTTTCGTCATTCTATTCCTCTTTCTTTAGGTTCAAGCGCATAGCGACTTCGTTATTTTCTTCTATAAATCCTGTTTCCTGAAAACCCAAACTAGTCAACAGGTGCTTCATTTTTTCATTTCCAACCACATAATCTGCAATAATATGATTGCAAGTGCTATCCATCTGAGCCTTTTTGATTAGAGCTTCCAAGGCTTTTCGTCCATAACCTCTTCCTTGGTACTGCTGACCAATCATTATCCGCCAGATAAAATATTCCGCCTCATCCTCGTCTATTTCCAGAAGGAGAAAACCAACTACAAGCCCATTCCAATAAATTGCCATTGGAAACACATCCCCATTCTCTCGGTAGAGCCATGCGTCAGCTAAAGAGCGTACATTTGGAGACACGAAACGTGCTCGTTCATCAGCTTCAGATATTTTCAAATCCAGCACTGCCTGATAACTGCTCTCATCTACTAATTTTATCTCAATCATTTTTTCTCCTAGCAATATTGCAAAATCAAAACTTGATTTACTTCTTATCTACTCTCCACTTCCAAACTATCCAACACTTCCGGATACAACTTGTACTCTGCCTCATGAATCCTAGCTTCAAAGCTGTCAATGGTATCATCAGCAAGCCGTGGCACACGTACTTGCTTGATAACCTTACCTGTATCCACACCAGAATCCACCCAGTGAATGGTCACGCCGCTCTCAGCAACGCCAGCATTCCAAGCATCCTCAATTCCATGAGCTCCTGGAAATTCTGGCAGGTAGGCTGGATGAATGTTGATGATTCGACCTTCATAAGCTGCCAATAAGGTGGGCCCAACGATTTTCATGTAGCCAGCGAGGCAAACCAAGTCAATCTGGTGTTCTTCCAAGAGTTCGACAAGGGCTACTTCGTAGTCTACCTTGTTCTCAAACTCCTTGAGTTCAAAAGCGTAGGATAGGACACCAAGCTTTTCTGCACGCTCTAGCACATAGGCATCACGATGGTCTGAAAAGACAAACTCCACTGGAAACTCTTCGGCAATCACCTGAAAATTTGAGCCATTACCAGAGGCAAAAACCGCTATTTTTTTCATTTGATGATGACACTTTCGTTTTCTTTCTTGACGATGCGACCAATTTCATAAACTGGTTCATCCAACAATTCTTTGACACGACCTACATTTTCAGGGCTAACTGCCAACATGAGTCCAACACCCATATTGAAGATTTCAAACATTTCTTCATGCTTGATTTCACCGTATTTTTCAAGGGCCTTAAAAATTGGTAAGACTGGGACTTTGTTTTCCTCAATCTCAGCAGCCAAGTCATCTGCAAACATACGAGGGACATTTTCGATAAAGCCACCACCTGTGATGTGGGCAATACCGTTGACCAACTCTTCCTTGATGAGTGGTAAGACAGCCTTGACATAGATACGAGTCGGCTCGAGAAGAACCTCCTTGAGTTTCTTGCCTTCCAATTCTGGTAAGACTTCCTCACCTGTGTAGTCGGCAAAAACACGACGCACGAGTGAGTAACCATTTGAGTGAATCCCACTTGACGCAAGTCCGAGAAGGACATCACCTTCAGCTACTTTTGAACCGTCTATGATTTGAGATTTTTCAGCCACACCGACTGCAAAACCAGCCAAGTCGTAGTCATCTTCGCCGTACATACCAGGCATTTCAGCTGTTTCCCCACCAATGAGGGCAGCGCCTGCCTGCACACAACCTTCTGCTACACCAGCAACCACTTGTTCTAGCTTGGCTGGTTCATTCTTACCAGTTGCGACGTAGTCAAGGAAATAGAGGGGCTCCGCACCTGCAGCAATGATATCGTTGACACACATGGCCACACAGTCCTGACCGATGGTATCGTGCTTGTCGTACTTGATAGCCAGCATGAGCTTGGTTCCAACACCGTCAGTCCCTGAAATCAAGACAGGTTCTTTAACCCCAGTCTTTGAAAGGTCAAACATGCCACCAAAGCCACCAAGAGCTCCCATGACACCTGCACGCTCCGTACGAGCCACGTGCTTTTTGATCCGCTCAACAACTTCATAACCCGCTTCAACATCCACACCAGATTGAGCGTACGCATTTTTATTTGCCATTTTATTTTTCCTTTTCTTTTTTTGGGAAAGACTGCGACGTATTTTTAGATAAACAATTATTTTATCTAAAAATACTAGTCAGGTCTCTAGCTTTGGTCCCATAGGAGAAAGCGTCTACTGACAAATGCTTTAGCTTTTAGTCAGTAGTGAGACGTGAAGCATAAGCATTTTTTGTCATTTATTCCTTTTCTTTTATGGAGAATCTCAGTAACTCACTTGTAAAAACTAGTCTTCTCTTCCAAACTTCGACGGTAGTCTTCTTCATAGTCGTAGAGAGGTGTTGGGTAGTCACCGTCAAAGTAAGCGACACAGAGACCACCATTTGGCGCATCCGTTTCAATCCCAATCGAATCAATCAATCCTTCAACAGAAAGATAGGTCAGACTATCTGCACCAATAATTTGGCGAGTCTCTTCGACCGTATGATTAGCCGCAATCAGCTCCTGACGAGTCTGGATATCAATCCCGTAGAAACATGGATAAGCTAGCGCTGGACTACCAATGGCAACGTGAACCTCAGTCGCACCTGCTTCTTTCAAAAGCTGAACGATACGACGAGAGGTTGTTCCACGTACAATAGAGTCATCAATCATAACCACACGCTTGCCTTTTACAACACCAGAAACAGCAGATAGTTTCATCCGCACCCCTTGCTCCCGCAATTCTTGAGTCGGTTGGATAAAGGTACGTTGGGTGTATTGGTTTTTGATCAGTCCCATTTCATTTGGCAGACCAGATTCTTCTGCAAATCCCATGGCTGCGCTGAGTGAGGAATTTGGCACACCGACCACAATATCTGCCTCATGCTTAAATTCACGCGCTAATTGAGCCCCCATACGTTTGCGAGCTGTATGGACGTTGACACCATGGATATTAGAGTCAGGGCGAGCAAAATAGACATACTCCATAGAGCAAATCGCCAACTGTGTATCATCTGTATAGCTATCATACTGGGTGCCTTTGTCATCAATAATCACAATCTCACCTGGCTTCAAATCACGAATCCACTCGGCACCAATGACTTCAAAAGCGCAAGTTTCAGAGGAAACAACCACCGCTCCGTTGGCCATTTTACCGATTGAAAGCGGACGGAAGCCATTAGGATCAAGGGCCGCAATCAACTTATCTTCAAACAACAAGATATAGGCAAAACCACCTTTAACTAGGCTGAGCGCCTCCTTGATTTTGCCCATCAAGCTAGGGTTGTGACTGCGACGAATGAGGTGAGCCAAGATTTCCGAGTCCGAAGTCGCGCTGAAAATCGCTCCTCTATCTTCCAATTCTTTCTTGAGAGAGGCTGCATTGGTCAGATTTCCATTATGAGCCAAGCCAAACTGCATATCATGAAAGCGGAAGAGGAAGGGCTGAATGTTATCTACAGAAGCTTCGCCAGCAGTCGCGTAACGCACATGCCCGATCGCACCAGTTCCTGTCAATTTATCCAAATTAGCTGAATTTCTGAAGACTTCTGATAGAAGACCCATATCGCGATGGCGCTTCAATTGTCCTTGATCATTGGAGAGAATTCCTGCCCCCTCCTGACCACGGTGCTGAAGACTGTGGAGCCCAAAATAGGTCAATTTTGCAGCATCTGGATGTCCCCAGATACCGAAAACACCACATTCTTCATTAAGAGATTTCACTTCGTATGTCATTTTTTATACCTTTTATTTCCCTGTGAAATAACGCACAGCCGACGCAAACAGGTGCTGGTCTTTATTTCCTGGGATGTTTTGGAAAAGACCGTCTTCATAACGTTCTGAATGCCCCATCTTTCCAATGATTTGACCATTCTTGCTGGTAATTCCCTCTATAGCATTTACAGAACCATTCGGATTGTACTTGGAGTCCATGCTTGGTTTACCGTCAAAGTCAACGTATTGGCTGAAAATTTGTCCATTGTCACGGAGTTCAGCGAATTCATCAGCCGTCACGACAAACTTCCCTTCACCGTGCGAAACAGGAATAGCGTGGATATCACCCACCTGCACGCCAGCCAACCATGGTGAGTTGGTATTGGCAATCCGAGTTTCCACCATCTTGGCCACGTGTTGGTTGGCATCATTGTAGAAGAGGGTTGGGCTAGTACTTTTGGCATCTTCAAAGTTTCCATATGGAAGAAGACCTGATTTGACCAAAGCCTGGAATCCATTACAGATACCGATAATCAAGCCACCACGGGCGATAAAGCTATCAATAGCTGCACGCACTTTTTCATTGAGCAGAATATTGACGATAAACTTGGCTGAACCATCCGGCTCATCAGCAGCTGAGAATCCACCTGCAAAGAAGAGAATGTTTGCCTTGCCAATATTGTCAACCATAGTTTCAACTGACTTGACAATGGCCTCTTCATTCAAGGTCACGAATGGCACCAAGTTGACCTCTGCACCTTCTTTTTCGAAGGCCTTAGCTGAGTCATACTCTGAGTTGGTTCCTGGGAAGACTGGGATGTAAACCACTGGTTTTTCAATAGTTTCATTGGCTTTGATGACTGCGTCAGAAACGACAGCTGGAACTTCTTCTAGTTCTTTAGATTGGGTAAATTCTGTTGGATAAACTTCTTCTAGTTTTCCTTGGAAGGCACTGTCAAGTTTCTGTCCATCTAGCTTCACACCGTTGACAACGAGTGTAAAGTCTGCGCTTGTTTGTCCAATCTTCTCCACTCCAGCAATTTCTTGAGGCGATGTAAAAACAAATCCACCCAATTGTGCTGTCAAAGCCATTTCAAGTTCAGGCAAGGTCACCTCTGCACCAATATGGTTCCCAAAGGTAGCAAGAGCCAAGCTTTCAACGACACCACCGTATTTGACAGCTGATGCAGATGTTACTTTGTGGCCAGCTTGGATTGCTTCAAATTGAGCAAAGTTAGACTTAATCAAATCAAAATCAATCTCTGCAGAGAGGGCTTGACCTGGGATGTAATAGATGTTTTCACCAGCAGTCTTGAACTCTGGAGAGAGTATCTTACGACTATCCGCTGTCGTCACCCCAAAAGCGACCAAGGTTGGTGGTACGGTCAATTCTTCAAAAGTACCAGACATGGAGTCCTTACCGCCAATAGATGGCAAACCAAGTTGAATTTGTGCTTCGATAGATCCTAGAAGCGCTGCTACTGGCTGACCAAAACGCTCAGCTTGCTTGTCCATGCGCTCAAAATACTCTTGGTAAGAGAAACGAGCCTTGGACCAGTTGGCACCAGCAGCTACTAGACGAGCAGTTGCTTCGATAACTGCATAAGCCGCACCGTGGTATGGAGACCATTCTGCCACATAAGGATTGAAACCTTGAGCCATGACTGACGCAGTATGGGTCACACCGTGCTGAACTGGCAATTTTTGCACAGAAGCTTCAGTTGGTGTGAGTTGGTAACGACCACCAAGTGGGTGATTGACCGTAGAGCGACCAACAGAGCAATCAAAGATAGTTTGCAAACCTTTTTGGCTGGCATGATTGAGATCAGACAAGACTGCAAGAGTATCCACTTCAAAGCTTTCTGCACTTGTTGTGCGTTCTTCTGGGAGTTTGACATCCTTGTCTACAACCTTGGCATCTACAACAACACGCACACCGTTTGTATCAAGGAAACGTCGTTCCAAGTCCACGATTGTCTCACCGTTCCAGTGCATGACCAAATTTGGTTTTTCAGTCACTGTCGCAACCACAACAGCATCAATATTTTCTTTGTTACATTCGGCAACGAAGGCATCCACATCTTCAGGACGAACCACGACTGCCATCCGTTCTTGTGATTCAGAGATAGCGATTTCTGTACCATTCAAGCCTTGGTATTTAAGAGGAACCTTGTTGAGGTCTATTTCAAGACCATCTGCCAATTCACCAATAGCCACACAGACACCACCTGCTCCAAAGTCGTTGGACTTCTTGATGAGACGAGTGACATCGCCATTACGGAAAAGGCGTTGAATCTTACGTTCTTCGATGGCATTTCCTTTTTGAACCTCAGCACCAGCAGTCTCTACAGACTCAACTGTTTGAACCTTAGAAGATCCCGTTGCACCACCGACACCATCACGTCCAGTCTTACCACCGAGCAAGATAATCACGTCCCCAGCTTTCGGTTTTTCACGAACAACATTTTCCTTAGGAGCCGCACCTACAACAGCACCAAGCTCCATGCGTTTAGCTACAAAGCCTGGGTGGAAGTACTCGCGAACATAGGTTGTCGCAAGTCCAATCTGGTTACCATATGAAGAATAACCATGAGCCGCTGTTTTAGAAATGACTTGTTGTGGCAATTTACCAGCACGAGTTTCTGAAATCGGTACTGTAATATCACCAGCACCCGAGATACGCATGGCTTGGTAAACGTAGGAACGGCCTGACAACGGGTCACGAATAGCACCACCGATACAGGTAGCCGCGCCACCAAATGGCTCAATCTCAGTTGGATGGTTATGAGTTTCATTTTTAAACATGAGGAGCCAAGGTTCTTTCACACCATTGACATCCACTTCGATTTCGACCGAGCAAGCATTAATTTCGTCTGACACTTCCATGTCGTCCAAACGTCCATTAGCACGCTCATAACGACCGAAAATAGTCGCCATATCCATCAAGGTTTGCGGTTTTTCCGTACGTCCCAACTCATCACGCACGGCAATATACTTGTCATATGTTGACTGCAATTGCTTTTGGAATTTAGAAGCTGAAAAGTCGATGTGTTTCAACTCTGTCTCAAAAGTCGTGTGACGGCAGTGGTCAGACCAGTAAGTATCCAAAACCTTGAGCTCGGTTTCCGTCGGCACGCGCCCTATTGACTTGAAGTAGTCTTGGATAAAGAGCAAATCATCCACTTCCATGGCCATCCCTTGCTCGGCCTTGTAGCGAGCAAAGTCTTCTGCCGTATAGCTTTCAAAGAAAGTCAATTTAGGAATGGTCTTGTCTGACTCTGAAAATTCCTGCTTGGCAATCCCAGTCGTGATGTCCTTGAAACGAGAATCAACTGGATTAAGCAGGTAGTTTTTGACCGCTTCTAACTCAGTCGCATCAATATCTTTATTAACCAAGTAAAGTTGGGCTGTATTGACTATTACATCACTCGAACTTCCCAGCAAAAGCAAAGCTTCCTGTGAAGAAGCCGCACGCTGATCAAATTGCCCAGGCAAGCTTTCAATAGCAAAGAAAGCATAGTTAGCCAGATCCGCCTGCACAGCAGCTTCGTCCAAAACATGGTCTGTCACCTGCTCAGAGAAAATGTGTTTCTCTGCAGGTGCAAACAAGTCCTCAGCCAAATCAAATACATCATACACTTGCACAATACGAATACTTTTCAAGCTTGAAAGTCCCAAGTTGTGCTGGAGTTCTCTTACCAAACTCTCTGACTTAACTTGAAAATCGGCCTTTTTTTCAACAAAAATACGTTTATCCATCAATTCTTATTCCTTTATCTCAGCTCTTGCAATTTTTCCAAACAACCTCTAGGTTGTTATTTTAGTTCTTGCAACTTTTCCCAGACAACTTCGTAAACATCAGTTAGTTCTCCCAATCCCCTACGAAAAACATCCTTGTCCATGTGGTTGCCATCTGCATCCCACAAACGGCAGTTATCTGGTGAAAATTCGTCTGCCAAGATAATCTTGTCATCCTTGTCAAAACCGAACTCTAGCTTAAAGTCAATCAACTTAAGCCCAATCTCAGCAAACCAAGCCTTCAAAAGTTTATTGATACGACGCGTTTCTTCCTTCAAGTAGGTAATCTGCTGGTCATCCGCAATCTGTAGGAATTTCACATGCTCGTCATTGATAAATGGATCATCCAAGTCATCATTTTTATAGTAAAATTCGACAATCGGAGTCTCAAAGGCGATACCTTCATCTACGCCAAAACGTTTTGAAAAGGAACCAGCCGTATAGTTGCGAAGCACAACTTCCAAAGGAATAATCTCAACCTTTTTATTGAGCTGTTCCGTGTCCGAAAGTTTCTCCACAAAGTGAGTCGCTACACCAGCCGCATTTAATTTCTCAAAAATAAAAGATGAAATCTGATTATTCAACACTCCCTTACCTGCAATCTGCTCCTTCTTGACACCGTTAAAAGCAGTCGCCTGGTCCTTGTAAGTCGAAATAATAAGATTTTCATCCTCTGTTGTATAGATATCTTTAGCTTTTCCCGAATAGATTAATTGTTTTGACATTTTAAAGTTCGCCTTTCGTATTACTTGAGCACATTCTACCACAAAAAAACCAAAATTACAAGAATTTAACCGAATAAACAGAATAATCATCTCGAAAATCGTAAAGAAAAAAACTGCAAGAAGTATCTTTCTCACAGTTTTAAAATCATGTAACTCTAAAAACACGAACATTACTCTTTGTTCAAAAATTGATCCAAATAATAACGTAGATAACTTTTCTTGCCCGTAATCATCTGCAGGCGACCTTCCACCCCGTACCGAAGTTTTTCAGCCTGCTCCGAAGTTAGATTAGTCTCCGCCTCGATTTTAAAGAAATTCCCTTTTTCAGTCTTGGTAGCTGTCGCATCAATACTTGTAATAGTAGAATCTAGGAAAATTTGATTCTTGGTATCATGAGTCGTAGTATAACGAACAGAGTCCCCAATCTTGACTCTTGCTACATCTTTTGAACTAAGATAAGCTGTAAGTTTGGCTTTCTCTTCTTTTTCCAAGGACGGATAGAGTTGGGCTAGTAAGGCACCTTCTGCTACCATGGTCGAATCACTAGTCTCAGGATTAAGATGAAGCACCCCATCCTCACTTGCCGTAATTTTCCCCTTGTCTAGAAGACTTCCCTGTACCTTCTTGCCTGACTCCACCTCCAAGATTTTCTGATCTAAAAGGGTCAATTCCTGACCAACCTTAGCCAAGTGTTGTGATTTAAGAGATTCCAATTGACTGCTTAAACCAGACGCATAGGCTTGCTGGGTACCTGAACCTGCATACTGGACACGATAAGTAGCAAGACTGGATTCTAACTGAGAAAGCTGTGCTTCAACCTGCGCAACAGCCTGAGCCTTAGCTTGCGGATTTTCCTCCCCCTGAGACTTGTAAGACTGGTAGAGAGAGTAGGCTAGATTCTGACTGGCCAAGGAAGCACCTGTTTCCATAGCTGACTTAGCTGTCTGGTAATCGCGAATTTTAGCCTCTGTTTGACTGATGAGATTGCCGATTTCAGTTTGGGTTTGACTAGCTGCTGCATTCTGGGACGCGATGGTCTCATTTTGTTGCGATGTACTAGCCCTAAGACTGCCTGCTTGACTGATGTAGTCGCGAAAGGTCGCTTGGTAGCCAAACTTATCCTCCTCTGGAAAGTAGTTCTCCCCTTCTTGCAGGCTCTTTTGCAAATACTCCAATTGCTTTTTTTGATCCTTGAGCATGTCCAACTGACTGGCATAAGCCTCCGCTTGAACACCTTCTGCCCCTTCCTGATATTGAAGCAGAAGATCCCCCTTCTTAACCAGCTTATTTTCTTCCAAATGATTAACAAGAATGCGATTGTTGCTAGTTGACTGGATATTTGCAAGGATTCGACTAGGCTCAACAGTAGCTCTAGTAGACAAACTCATCTCCTTCTCTGCCAAAGTTGCAAATCCAAGCAAAAACACGAGCAGAAGGGACATGGGGACAATCACCCGACTGGAAAAATTCTGGTAACGACGATTATAAAACTCCGCACTTTCTAAAAATTCTGGTTTCATCCTCTCCTCTTTCTAGCTATTCACCAAATGGGCATAAAAGCCACCCTGTGCAAGCAAATCAGCATGCTTTCCTTCTTCGACAATCTTGCCCTGATCCAAGACAACAACCTTCTCTGTCCGCTCAGCAATGGTCAAACGGTGAGCAATGAAAATCAAGGTCTTGTCCAAAGCCATCAGATTATCAACAATTCGCTTCTCTGTCAAAATATCCAAACTGCTGGTCGCCTCATCCAATATCAAGACAGGCGCATCTGTCAAGAGAGCACGCGCCAAAGCGATTCTCTGACGTTGTCCACCTGAAATCCCTGCCCCATCCGAAGTCAATTCTGTCTGGTAATTCAGGGGCATCCGCTCGATATCCTCCCGAATCTCGGCCAACTCGACCGCCCGTAAGATATCTTCCTGTGTCGTCCCCTCCTTGGCTCCCAAAAGAAGATTCTCCAAAATCGTTCCATTAAAGACATAGGGCTGTTGAGGCAGATAGTTGATGTACTGGCGCAAGGCCTTTTTATCAATCTGATTGAGATTGACACCACCCAGACTAATCTCTCCCTGACTTGGGTCGTAAAAATTAACCATCATCTTGGCCAAGGTCGTCTTACCTGACCCTGAAATCCCCACAAAAGCCACCTTAGAACCTTGGGGAATTGTCAAATTGATGTCTGACAAGACATCTCGACCATAGCCATACTTGTAATAAACCTGCTTGAAGGTCATTTCTCCCTTCATCAAACTCAAATCCTCAACCATTTTCTTCTCCTCAAACTCCGAAGCTACCAGATAAACCTCATTTAAACGATTATTGGCAACCTGCGCTGTCTGAAGTTTAGTTTGCAGGTTGATGATATTTTCCAAAGGATTTGTAAAATAAACAAGCAAGGTATTATAGGTAATCAACTGCCCCAAACTCATCTTTCCATCCATGACCAGAACAGCTCCCATCCAGAGAATGCCGACATTAAGTAAGAGATGGGCAACTTTTTTCAGAGCCTTTTGCTGACTCTCTGCCCGACTATAGGTAAAGGATTTTTTCAGATAATCCACAAATTCCTTGTCAATCTTTTGGTAACGCTGACTTTCACTGGTCAATGACTTGATAGTCTCAATACCGTTGATATCCTCGATGATAGAAGAAGACAGAACCGCATTGGCTTCCATGGTATCCCGATTCATCTTTTCAAACGGCTTCATAAAGGCAAAGATAATCACTGTGTAAATAGGAAGTGCCAATAAAGTCATGAAAAAGAGATTGGTATTTTGTGAAAATAAAACAAGAGAAATAATGACAACCGTTGACACATCTAGGAAAATCGAAAGAATGGTCGAAGCCAGCGCATCAATGATACTGTTAGCATCCGTAAAACGAGACACGATTTCCCCTGTCCGTCGAGTCGCAAAAAAGGACATAGGCAGGTGAAACACATGCTTGATGTAGGATAAAATCACATCAATCGACAGGCGTTGCCCCAAAACAAGTAAGAGATACTCCTGAGCGTAAGACAAGACCTGCTGAAGGATATAGACGATAACCAGCCCAATAGAAATAATCCCCAGCGTCGAACGCATCTGATCTGGCACATAGGTATCAATGATAGACTGCAGATAATAAGAACCCACAATGTTAATCAAGGTGACCAAGAGTGTTGCTAAAACGATATTGGCAATCAAGCCACGCTGTTTCACTAATATAGGGATAAAAGAAAGAAGGCCATTCTTTTGATCCTTATGAGGCTTGTAGTCTGGACTAGGGGCCATAAAAAGGGTCACTCCTGTCCATTCTTCCGCAAAACGCTCACGTGGCAGTTTTGTCAATTTCACCTCAGGATCTGGATCAGCAATATGAATGCTGTCCTTATCCTGCCCAGTCACCACATAGTAGTGGAGTAATTTCCCTTCCTTAAGCACATGGGCAACAAAAGGAAAAGTCAAATCTGGCAAGTCAAAGAGCGTCATATCCGCCTTAATAGCTCGCGTCTCAAAGCCAATCTCCTCTGCCACCTTGACCAAGCCCAAAGCCGTCGTCCCATCCATGGTCGTCTTAGCCAATTCTCGCAAGTGAGCCAAAGAATAGTAGCTACCATAGTAGCCAAAAACCATGGCTAATGAAGCTACACCGCAGTCCATCTGATCCACCTGCGGACGATAGTGACGTTTCCAAAATTTCATATTCATCTCCTTTTCCTAAACTCATCTGATAATAACTATCTTACCCCAATCCTCAAACAAAAACTGGACTTCCTCCCCAAATGCGCCTATCTCCCTCCCAACTGCACTTTTTGGATAAAAAATAGGCAGAACAAACGTCATGCCTAAAATATGATATGAAAGGAAAGTGATTTTTTACTGACACCCTAGGCAAGCTTGGAACAAATAAATCATTGATAGTATAGTGGATTGAATCTAGAATAGTACGCCGTGGTTGCTAAAATATTTCTATACATTAATTTGACTTTCCTAATCAATTTGTTCACATCTTATTTCAATATACTATAACATTTGTGACATCCTATTTATTACTTTAATTTCTAATGTCCCTGCTATTTCTAAGCCACCTCTGGTATGATTCATTCCTAGTCAGAATAGATAACACCGTTCTAAATTACGATTCATAGTTACTCCTTTTTTGATTCGTTACCACAAGACACCTATTCCCTATAGAGCGTCTACTGCTTTAAATCTATCTATTCTTTTTTTCTTTACTTCTGTATAAAAGAATGAAGACCATCATAAATAATGCAATCGTGGGTATATTAAAATTATCAAACCAAGTAGGTAAAGATACTTTATTTATGTCAGCTACTAATCTGATGATGATATAAGACATTGAACTAAGTAATACCATGATTTCAGGCAAAACTTTCAATACTGATTTAACGAATTTCATATTAAACTCCAATGTGATGCATTCTTAGATTATACTCTAGTCATTTTAGCGCAGACTAACAAGTCATTCTTAGCTGCTCACCCTACTCTCTTTTTACTGACCTTATATCCTAGATAATAGAGCCCAAATAAAACAGGGTAAATTTCTGGATAAAATAGGGTATTGATCGGATTTTTCAAAATCAAATACGTTGCGATGTAGATTATGAGCGATACGATAAAATAACCCTCAGCAAAACCTAATAAAAATGTTTTCATAATAGACTCCTAATTACCTGACAAGAATGGCGGAAAAACGCTACCATTCATATACACAAAATCCTTTTGATTCATGTTCTTCATTTATAGTTTTGATTATTTTTTGACAAATCTTTGCGAAAAATACCAAAATATGCTGAGAAAAACAAACCAACCAAAGTCCATTGCCAATCAAAGGATACTAATGAACCTGTACGAATCACATGAAGTGCGACATTAAGAGTTATTCCCAACAAAGGACATATCGTGGCTAGTTTAGGTAACAATGTATTGAGATTAAGGTTGCGACTGCTCATTATCTAACGCCCACGACGAGCAAAATCTGAACCAAATTTGTAACCAGCATTAAAAATTTGTACAGCAGCATTCAGTACTCCTGCAATCCCAACTGCTTCCGCAAGACCAAAACCACCTTTTGTTCCCACTAATTCATCGTCAGATAATTGATAAAATTGTTCTAAGTTCATGTTCGTCATTACTCCTTTGTATTATATTTTATTGCTATGTAAATGATTAAAATGAGTATTGGATAAGTAAATACTTCTGAAATATCCATAAAATTTACACTATACTGTCCTGATAATATTTTATAGTCAATTAAAATTTGAACGATAGTAAAAATAATACGTAGCGATAACAATACCCCTAATAATATCACTTCTTTTTTTAAAAACATAGAAATGCCTCTCTGACTACAATCAGATTATGGTCTATTCGCATAATACCCCAAAGCTGCTCCTCCAGCAAAAAGCGCTGCTGCTCCACCTGCTACTGCTGCACCTATCTTCCAAATAGACACTCCAGCGACTACAAGAGGCAATGCTCCCCCATCCACATTCATCAACTCTTCTTCTGTAAGAGCTACAAAGTTCTGTTCCATTTTGTCAAAATTTGTCATCTTTTTTCTCCTTGTTCTATTTTTTCTAAATCTTATCTTCTAAAAAATGGGGTTCCAATAAATACACCGCGTAACAATAGACCTGTAATTAGACCTCGTTGATAACTTTCCTTGCTACCACCCGCCAGCAAAGCTAAGTCGCTTTCCTTTAATACTTCAATAGTATACTTATCGTTCATTTCATTCATCGCTTATCCTCCTAAAAACCTAAACCTCTACGAAATCCAATGTACCAATCTGCAAGGGTCTTCGTCCAATTTTCTCCACCTTGAATATCGGTCAATTCTTCCGAAGTTAGCTCAACAAATCCATAGTAATGTTCTTTCATTATTTTATTCCTTTCTTTTCTTCTTACTTATAGTAGATTGAAACTGGAGTAGTACACTACAGCTGCTAAAATATTTCTAGGAATTAATTTAACTTTCCTAATTAATTTGTTCACATCTTATTTCAATCTACTATATCTATTCGAAAACGAATTCAAAAATATAATATATAATATCAATTTTAATAAACTATATTAATAAAATGCATTGTAAACATTTCGACCAAATGCTCTACCAGCATTATAGATACCACTGAAAAATCTTCCCGTACTATCAATCACTTTATGAACATCTATGTTAATATTACCTCTCCATGAAACTCGACCGCCCTCTACTGTTGCTAAATCTTTTTCTGTGAGACTTGTAAATCTTTCTTCAATTTTTATCATATTCATTGTATTTATTCCTCTTTGTCTATAATTTTTTATTAAAATAAATAATTGTAAACCATTTCGCCAAACTTCTGTCCCGCCCAATAAACCGGTCCTAAAAGTAAGGTCCCTAAAGCATAAACCCCAACTACTCCAACTATGAAAATCAATACTTTTACAGGAATTGACTGCAAACTGTAAAAGTTCTCTACCCTAGTAATCCAACTTTCTATCATGCGTTCCATTAGCGCTCTTCCTTCCCTGTTAACGTCCACGACGCTTAGCATGTGCTCCTGAAGCACCATCTACCGCACCCAATAAAAACGTTCCTGCAATTGCGACTCCTCCAACTACTACCAGACCAACTAGCAAGCCTCCTTCTACATCAGCCATTTCCTCATGACTCATTACACGAAAACTATCTTCCATATTTTTAAATTTTTCCATCTTATTCTCCTTTTTTGATTCTTAACGATTGAAAAAGGTAGTTATTGTATTTCCTTTTTCATATATTCTGTTCATTGTTGTAGGTAAGCTTCACTCTCTAAATGTTATCTCAGAATCCAAATAATGCACGACGTAAAATGAACCCCACCATTAAACCATGTTGATAACTTGCCTTGCTACCACCCACCAGCAAAGCTAAGTCGCTTTCCTTTAATACCTCAATAGTATACTTATCATTCATTTCATTCATCGCTTATCCTCCTAAAAACCTAAACCTCTACGAAATCCAAGGCACCAATCTGCAAGGGTCTTTGTCCAATTTTCTCCACCTTGAATATCGGTCAATTCTTCCGAAGTTAGCTCAACAAATCCATAGTAATGTTCTTTCATTATTTTATTCCTTTCTTTTTTCCTCTCACTTATTTATTCGAAAAAAATTTCGAAAATGAACAACTAAATTAAATTTTATTTAAAAAACCACGGATACAAGATTGGTAGATACATGAAGCAAACTCCTTCCTTTTTCCTCTTACTTATCTATTTGAAAAAGAATTCAAAAAAATAAGAATATCAGAAAATTTTTCCGACATTCTTATTGATAAATTGATTCAAGTCTAACAGATATTAGACATTTAGGTGTTTTTTTAGTGTTCTTCTGGCTGTTCGTGATACGGGGAAGTGCAAGCCTTCTAACAGGGTCACTTCTGTCGCAGTCATCTCTTCAATGGCCTGTAAACTGACTAAAGTATTGCGATTAGCATAGACAAAGTAATCTTTTTCAGCCTTGGAAGCGATATCCTTGAGACTGCCGTAAATGGTCTTGATAGAGTGATTGGCATAATAGATCTTGATACGGTGGGATTCCACTGAGGTTTCAAAGGCTAAAATCTCATGGTAGGGCAGAGTAAAGCCCCGTCTTCCCTCAAAACTGTAGGTGAAGATACGCATATTTTCCCTCTTATCCACTGCCAGTACATAATCCAGACAGCGCTCCAGCTGATGACGGTAGCCCGCCTCTGGCTGATCCTTGGAAATAAAATCCAAGGCAGACAAGTGATAGCGAAAAGCTAGAGGCAAGGCCTCCGAGTGCGTGGACACAAAGACAATGCTTGTAAAAGGATCCCGCTCCCGAACCTGTTGAGCAACTTGAAAACCCCGTTCACGCTCTCCATCAATCTCTAAATCCAATAAATAAAGCTGGTAATGGTCAAAATACTGAGAATACTTTTCAACATCTCCATAGCTTTTGGCAATATTAATTTCCAATCTCAAATTGCGAGAGCGACCAATATCTAGTAAAGTCTGCTCTATCCGTCCTTGCTGGACTCTATCGTCTTCCAAAACTAAAATTCTCATTCCTCTTCCCCTCGTTTCTCATCCTTAAATGGCAATTCTAAATCTTGTCTAAAGGTCGTTTCTCCTAGCTGGGAATCTAAGTTTAAATCATAATGAAAAACCATATCCTCCAAGGTTGCTAAGCCCAGTCCACTGTGGTTGCCCTTGGTAGAGTAACCCTTTTGACTGAGAAGGCTGGGATTCAGTTCTTCTTTCTTACGAGTGTTTTCAATGATAAAACGGACACTCCTATCACCTGCCAATAAAGCAACCCGAATCTGCGGATTTTCAGCCTCATTCGCTGCTTTTAAAGCATTTGTCGTGAGGATAGAGAGGATACGAATAGCCTCCAACATCGGCAATGCCAGATCTTCTACAACCCCCACCGTCTCCAAACTAAAATGAATTCCCTGCTTATCTGCCACAATCATGGCTTTTGCCAAGGTATTGCGAATGGCTATATCATGGATATTGTGAAGATTAAAGGCTGTGTAATCTGCCTTCCTCAGCTTTTCATTGGTCTTTAGAAAAACATCTTGATAAATGGTAGACACCTCAGCCATGTCTTGATTCGCTATGGCAGGCTCCATGCTGGCGACAATCCCTGCAAAATCATGACGGAAACCTCGAACCTCATCATAGAGATGACCCAACTTATCCACCATTCCTTGCAAGGAACGATTTTCATCTTCCTGTCTCTGAATGGTTTGCTCATCACGATAAGCCTGCTCCAAATGCTTGATGTAAAATAGCCAAGAGAAAAAGAGAATGAAAATCAAGAGAGAAATGGTCGTATCAAATCGAACGTAGAAAGAACAATTTATATTTGTCATAAACGAAGAGAATATCCTAAATCCAGTCAGAGGTAGGATAATGAAAAAACTCTTATGATAGTGGGTTTTGAAAGTATCTGAAAAAAATAAATCCAAATCCAAAGACCAACGCTTCATCATAACTACTGTCAGTACAAGAGCTAGTAGAGAAAAAGTAGAATTAACAATACCATTTCCTACTTCTGATAGCATATCTATATCTAACATCCGAATATAGAACAATACCAATAAATAGCGAATACTCTGGTAAAAACTAAAAAGATAGAGTGAAAGAAATAACGATTCCCCCTTTTTCTTCCTATTCACATAGAAAATAAGGTAAAAAAAGATTAAAACTTCCAAATACATAATTTCAAAAAAAGTTTTACCAGCTATTACTTGCATCATTAATAAATAGACTATGTATCTCTTTTTACGAAATTCCGGTATAATTTGGTAACCTAGATAAATTGGAGGAACTATAATGGAAACCATCAGCAATAAAGCAAATAGAAGCTCCTTAATAAAAGTCAAAACCATACTATCCAATCACAGTTTTAGTTGGTGCTGGACTACAATACCGAGGTTGGCAAAGCCCAAACAAAGAACAAAAGAAATTCCCTCCACCATTCACTTCCTCCAAAACTTCTGGAGTTAACTCTTCAAATTGTTCTAATTCTACAAATGTATTTTTCATTTCCATGACAGACTCCTTTTCATTATTTTATAGATAACTCTATCCCCTGTTCCATCTACAAAAGGCTTTAGTTTTCTTTTGAAATACAAGAAATCTAAAGCCTCCTGAAAATGGTATATTGGTTAGAGTGTTAACAATTAGTTGTGAAGATATTATTTTTATTTAACCACAACCACTTTATAATATTCGTTTGAGTGTGGAGATTCAATTTTAATTTTTTCACCATATAAACCATCAATTTCTTTATCAAGATAATCTGAAACTCCTGATGGCAAGCGTTTCATCTTAAGAATTTCACCAGATTGATCCGCATAGGCTAGGAAGTGATAGTGGGTTGTAGCCATACCATCATCAATTAATACAAAGTAACCTGTTTTGAGCTTACCTTGCTCATTTTCTAAATAGTATAGTTTATTGTTATTGATTGTAAAGTTAGTAGCTCCAAGACGAAGTCGTGCACCTGGATTTTCTAGATAGACATCATTTCCAACTTTCTTAATCTCTGAATAGGTAGTCATTTCTGGTAAATTTGTTACTCGACGACCATCTGCCCCAAAGTAATACCTGTTTGGTAAGTTTTGGAAATTTTTCACGACAGCTTTAGGATTAATTTCCTGTCCTTGATTTTTATTATCTATTAAAGCCAACGTCGTATTGGAAACGTGATCCCCATATTTATTAGAAAACTTCTTAAATTCAGGTTTTATGTACCAAGCATTTTTTTCAACAATGACTCCATCTTTTCTATGAATAAGATGATAATCATACCCATCAGACAAAGTAACAATATTTGTGATAATTGTATCATCCGCTTGAGATTGTTCAACCTGACTTGGGAGTTTGGTTAACATATAGCCATCCTTACCAATGACATAACTTTCCCCATCACTGGCTGGAACAGCTCTGTCTGCAACCATTGCACCTGATTTTTCAAAGTAAGACCATTGACCATTTGCAGTCGCCCATCCTGTTGCCATAGCGCCACTACCTTTGAGGTAATACCATGTAGACCCTTCTTTGTACCAACCTGTACGCATGGCACCACTATTTGCTAGTGAGTACCATGTGTTGCCTTCCTTGTACCAGCCAGTGCGCATGGCGCCACTATCTGCGAGCGAATACCAAGTGTTTCCGTCTTTGAGCCAGCCTGTCTGCATTTTTCCAGAACCGTCGAAGTGGTACCAAGAACCAGCATTTTGCACCCATTTATTTTTAGCTAGGCTGCCATTTTGAGAAAGATTCCAGTCAGCACCATTTTTAACCCAAGTATCTGCAGCCTGTGCTTGGTTGATTGACAAAAGCAGACCAGCACCTGCAAGCAAACCAAAAGTGAGAAGTTTAGATTTTTTCATAGCCATTTCCTCCTTTATTGAATAGCTACAGGAGGGTTTCCCCTATTTATTTAGCTATATTTTAATAGACTTGTTCGGTAACTACATCATCTCGTGGTTGATGATGCCACAAATCAACTCAGCTCTTAATTCAAACCGTTTTCTACGATTACGATAGGGCTGTGCCATGATTTGAAAGGTTTTAAATTTGGCATTAAAGTGCTCAACTTCAATACGCATTTTAGCTATCTCGCGATTCAACTACTTATCCTCTTGGGTTAAGGGGTGATGTTTAGAACGCTTAGCAGGAATAAAGGTATTTTCGTGAAATTTCAAGATGC
>NZ_SPGF01000039.1 GCF_005844455.1 Streptococcus mitis
GCATCTTGAAATTTCACGAAAATACCTTTATCCCTGCTAAACGTTCTAGAAATCACCCCTTAACCCAAGAGGATAAGTAGTTGAATCGCGAGATAGCTAAAATGCGTATTGGAGTTGAGCACTTTAATGCCAAATTTAAAACCTTTCAAATCATGGCACAGCCCTATCGTAATCGTAGAAAACGGTTTGAATTAAGAGCTGAGTTGATTTGTGGCATCATCAACCACGAGATGATGTAGTTACCGAACAAGTCTAATATCTTGTAAAACAGCAATTGGACTGCAAAAAAGATGATCATCCACAGGAATTTCACAATTCCAATAATCGGTTTGATAAAAATAATGGCAAGAAGACCCAAGAAAAATTTCATTCTCTCTCCTCTGGCTTGATGAGCCACCGAGCCGTATCCATTAACTTGTCTGCAATAAATAGTTTCCCCAGACCGACAACGACATTGTCATCTTTCTTTATCGTTTTCATTACTTTTACACCTTGCACGGTCAAAAAGTAATTACCATAGATTTTAGCAAAAGCTTTGATAGGTCCCATATTCTCTTCCCTCGTTTAACTACACTTTAAAATATTGACGATACCAGTCTTGCTGACTATTTCTGTGAAATCGTTATATCTTACTCTTTCCAATTTCTATACTATCATACAAGCTAAATTTTATAGTAGATTGAACCTAGAATAGTACGCCATGGTTGCTAAAATATTTCTATACATTAATTTGACTTTCCTAATCAATTTGTTCACATCTTATTTCAATCTACTATATAAAGCTTTTTAATAATGTTTAATTCTAGAAAGATTCCCTCAGTATGTCTCATTGCCTTTTCCCCACCAAAAAAGAGGGTTGCCCCTCTTCTTAGTTCTTATCCAGATTGCGTAGCATCTCGTCAATCTTGTTTCCATATTCGATGGATTCGTCTTTGACGAAGGTCAAATCTGGGATTTTGTACAATTTCAAATTGCGACCAAGTTCACGTTTGATGGTACCAGTTGCTTTTTCAAGCCCGATTTGGGCTTTTTGATTATCCGAAGCAAGGTTACTCAAAATGGTGTAGTAAACCTTGGCAACAGACAAATCACCTAACATCTGAACATCTGTGATGGTCACGCCTTGAACTCGCGGATCACGGACTTTCTTTTGCAAAATCTCATTGACTTCACGCTTGATTTCCATGCCCACACGATCCGTACGGAAATGATTTGCCATGATATTCCTTTCTCTACTTTGAACCAAAAGCTAGGCCAGCAGACCTAGCTATTTTTATTAGATAGAGGAACTAGAGCCATTTGAATCTAGGAAACAAGCCTTAGATAGAACTGAGGGTTCATCAAGGCGCTGTTGACGACGAGTCAAATCGGCTATCGTTTCTCTATTATCGTTTGATTTCTTCCATGACGTATGCCTCAATCACATCATCAGTCTTGATATCATTGTAGCCGTCGATCATCAATCCACCCTCACGACCGTTTGTAACTTCTTTGACGTCGTCTTTGTAGTGTTTCAAGCTTGCGAGTTCGCCATCATAGATAACGACACCGTCACGGATAACACGAACTTTAGAGTCACGGGTAACCTTACCGTTGATAACCATGAATCCACCGATAGTTCCCACTTTAGACACCTTGAAGGTTTCACGGATAACTGCTTCACCGATAACTTTTTCTTCGAATTCTGGATCAAGCATCCCTTTCATGGCTTCTTCCATCTCTTCGATAACCTTGTAGATAATGCCGTGAAGACGGATTTCCACATCGTCAGCTTCAGCTTGTTGACGAGCTTGTGGTGTAGGGCGTACGTTGAAACCAACGATAAAGGCATTTGAAGCTTCCGCAAGAGTCACGTCTGATTCGTTGATAGCACCGACCGCCGAGTGGACGATGGTCACTTTGACACCTTCTACGTCGATCTTTTGAAGTGAGGCAGAAAGGGCTTCAACTGAACCTTGTACGTCGGCCTTGATGATAACGTTAACAGACTTAAGTTCACCAGCTTTAAGGGTATCAAAGAGGTTTTCAAGACTGACACGTTGGATAGCTTGACGTTGTTTCATAAGGGCACGTTTGGCACGCTCTTCACCTGCTGCACGCGCAGATTTTTCATCTTCGTAAACGGCAAAGTGGTCACCCGCCATCGGCGCTTCGTTCAAACCTGTGATAGAAACTGGTGTTGATGGGCCTGCTACCTTAACACGACGTCCAAGGTCATTAGTCATAGCACGGACACGACCGAAGGTATTTCCGACAACGATTGGATCTTGAACATTCAAGGTACCTTGTTGAACAAGAAGGGTTGCAACTGCACCTTTTCCTTTATCCAAGCGAGCTTCGATAACTGTACCGATCGCACGCACTGTTGGATCTGCCTTGAGTTCTTGGATTTCAGCTACAAGAAGGACTGTTTCCAACAACTCTTCGATGTTTTGGTTGAATTTAGCTGAGATTTCAACAAATTCAGAATCTCCGCCCCAAGCTGTTGACATAACCCCATGCTCTGCCAATTCACCGATAACACGTTCTGGGTTAGCACCTGGTTTATCAATCTTGTTGATAGCTACGATAATTGGAACGTTGGCCGCTTTTGAGTGGTTGATGGCTTCAATAGTCTGAGGCATAACCCCGTCATCTGCCGCTACAACCAAGATAGTAATATCTGTAACAGAAGCACCACGCGCACGCATCGATGTAAAGGCCGCGTGTCCTGGTGTATCAAGGAAGGTAATCTTCTTGCCATTTTCCACGATTTGGTAGGCACCAATATGCTGAGTGATACCTCCTGCTTCACCTGTCGCAACACGAGAGTTACGAAGGGTATCTAGGAGGGTTGTTTTACCGTGGTCAACGTGTCCCATGATAGTTACAACTGGTGGACGCTCAACCAATTCATCTTCATTGAGATAACCATCTTCGACAAAGAAACGTTCGATGTCGGCATTATCCACTTCAACCTTTTGTTTGGCTTCGATACCATAATCCACCATGAGGAGTTCAATGGTTTCCCCATCCAAGGATTGGTTTTGTGTGGCCATGACACCCATCATAAAGAGTTTCTTAACGATTTCAGCTGGTTCACGTTTGATACGTTTTGCGATTTCCGCAACAGTCATACCATCTGTATATTCAAATTCTGTTGGCAATTCATGGAATTTACGCTCTGTAACAGGTTTTGGAGCCTGATTACGATTGTTCTTGTTATTGCCTTTTTTGTTTTTCTTGTTGTTATTCCAGTTACTATTCTTTTGATTTCTCACTTGATTTTGACTACTTCGATTCTTTTGTTGTTTTCTAGGACCATCTTCTTCGTGATCATAATCGTCACGATTTTTGTCTGGTCGAGCTTGTTTTTTACGACGTGTATCCACTGCAGGTTCTTTTTTCTCAGGGACGACTTCAACCACTGCTTGAACTTGCTGTGCTTGTTGCGCTTGTTCAGCTAACTTAGCCGCTTCTTCAAAGATTTCCTCTGGTTCCTTGCGTTTGTTAGCTTGAGCCAAGGCTTCTTTAGCAGCTTGATACTGCTTGAAGCGTTCCTCGCTTGAACGTGCGTATTCTGCATTTTGCTCTGCTTTCAATGCTGCTGCACGGGCTTTAAAGTCAATGCGTGGAGCCGCTTGATTTGGACGTTTGTCCTCTTGTTGACGGCGCTCATTCCCACGATTTTGCTGACCTTGCTGTTTCTTAGCTTGGTCATTAAAGCGACGATTGTCGCGGTTTCCTTGACCTTGTTTTCCACCATTACGGCCGTCGTTTTTCTGACGGTTGCCGTTTTTCTGACGGTTGCCGTTTTGTTGTTGGTCACGGTTATTGCCCTTATTTTGCTTACGTCGCTCTGCCTGCTCTTTGGCACGGGCTTCACGCTCAGCCTTGAAATTACGGCTTTGTGGCTTAGCTGCTACTTTTTCTGTTTTAGGAGCAACTGGCTCAGCCGTTTTTTCCTCTTCCTTGGCTACAGCTGGTTTAGCTGGCTCCGATTTTTCTGCTTTCTTTTCTGCACTTGCTTTTGGCGCTGCAGGTTTTGCTTCTGCTTTCGGAGCAGCTGCAGGCTTAAAGCTGGCAGCGATTTTTGCAGCGACAGCTTCTTCCACACTTGATGAGTGGCTTTTCACATCCAAGCCCAACTCTTTTGCACGCGCTACAACTTCTTTACTTTCTTTTCCAAGTTCTTTTGCGATTTCGTACAATCTTTTCTTAGACAAATCATGTCCTCCTCTTCTATTCCATAAGAGACCTCATTTTTTTTGTAAATCCAGCATCTGTCACAGCCAAAACCTTTCTCGATTTCCCGACTGCTATGCTTAATTCCAGTGTTGAAAACACGGTTACAATTTCTACTTGATAATAATGACTTTTATCTTGAATCTTCTTGGTCAGATTGGGTCCAGCATCATGGGCTAGAAAGACCAACTTGGCCTTGCCGTCTTGAATGGCTTTAACGACCAATTCTTCACCCGATATGATTCGTCCTGCTCGCTGAGCAAGTCCCAAGAGATTGCTTATTTTTTGCTTAT
Source organism: Streptococcus mitis (assembly GCF_005844455.1). Classification (GTDB taxonomy): domain Bacteria; phylum Bacillota; class Bacilli; order Lactobacillales; family Streptococcaceae; genus Streptococcus; species Streptococcus mitis_BF. Next base: position 4,518 of record NZ_SPGF01000039.1, read on the forward strand.
TCAAGTCCTAACTCTCTTCTTTTCACTTTGTGATCCACATAAGCGATTAACTCGTCATAAAAGCTTTCTTCAACTTCCATATTAAAGCTGCGGTTAAAGACCTTCTTCTTTTTCGCCTCTAGAGCTTCTGCATTGTCTAGCTTGATATAAGCGCCGCGGCCATTGGCCTTGCCTGTCGGATCGATAAAGACTTGTCCTTCCTTGTTCTTGACAATGCGGAGCAAATCACGCTTATCAATCACTTCATTAGAGACAACAGACTTGCGCAAAGGGATTTTTCTCGTTTTCATCTTTCCCTCCTCTAGCAGCTTTTATTCTTCTACAGTATCGTTTTCTGCTTCCAAATCTACTGGAGCCGCTTCTTCCATGGCTTCAAATTCACTAGCAGACTTGATATCGATACGGTAACCAGTCAAGTGAGCTGCCAAGCGAACGTTTTGCCCACGACGACCGATTGCAAGAGAAAGCTTGTTATCAGGAACAACCACCAAGGCACGTTTGCTGTCGTTCTCGTCAAAGATAACTTGGTCAACTTCAGCAGGAGCGATGGCATTGTAAATGAATTCAGCTGGATCTGCTACCCACTCGATAACGTCGATGTTTTCTTCGATTGGTACCATGCGGTCATTCTTAGCATCGTAGCGAGCTGGGTGGAATTTGCTGGTAATCTTCTTGATATTAGCACCACCACGTCCAACGATTGTACCGATAGCATCCACGTTTGGATTGTGGCTACGAACGGCAACCTTAGTACGGTCACCAGCTTCACGGGCTACGCTCATGATTTCAACAGTTCCGTCATAAACTTCTGGAATTTCTTGCTCCATCAAGCGTTTGATCATTTCTGGATGGCTACGGCTAACAAAGACATTCACACCACGAGGATTGTCTTCAACCTTGTAAACATAGACTTCGATACGGTCGTGGGAAGCAAAAACTTCTCCAGGAATTTGGTCTTGTTTTGACAATTGGGCTTCAATGCTGCCAAGGTTGACATAGATGAAACGATTGTCAAAGCGTTCAACAGTACCAGACATGATTTCTTGCTCATGTTCTTTGTAAGTGTTGTATGTGATGGCACGTGTTTGCTTGCGCATTTTTTCCATGATGGTTTGTTTGGCAGATTGGGCTGCTACACGACCAAACTCAGCAGGTGCTTCTTCAAACTTGATTTTATCCCCAAGCTCATAGGCTGAATTAATGGCAAGAGCATCTTTCAAGCTGATTTCCAAACGGCTATCAAATACTTCATCAACAACTTCACGGACAGTATAAACTGTAAAATCACCTGTTTTCTCGTTGAAGTCAATAGCTACGCTGTCTGATTGACCATAGCGTCTGCGATAAGCGGAACGAAGCGACTCTACTACTGCGTCGATGATATCTTCTTTTTTGATTCCCTTGTCTTCTTCCAAAATGCGGAAGGCCTCTAGCATTTCTTTACTCATGTTTTCTTCACTTTTGAATCCTCAAAAGCTATCCTTTCTTTTTCTATAATTTAACTGCTAAACGTGCTTTTGATACTAAACTGTATGGAATTTGGACAGTTTTCTTACGTGTCTTGTCCATATATTCCATGGTCAACTCGTCCTCTTCGAAGGACACCAAGGTTCCTTCAAAGACCTTTTGCTTATCGATGGCCTGGTAGAGCCCAACATGGATGTATTTCCCAACCGCTCCAGCAACTGCATCCTTGGTTTTCAAAGGACGTTCCAAACCTGGACTGGTGATTTCTAGGAAATATTGTTCTGGGAAGGGATCTGGCTTGATGGTGTCTAGGACAGGACTGATAATTTCTGTCAAGTCTGCCGTGTCGTTCAAGGTAATTCCTTCAGGTTTATCTACAAAAATACTGAGAATCATGTCACTGCCAATCTTTCCATACTCGATATCCACGAGCTCGAAAGGTGCTTGGATGACAGGTTCTACAACTTCTCTGACTAATTCTACGATTGTTGCGATTGCGTCCACCTCCTCATAAGCAAGAGGCGAAGATATTTCCCCGCCTCACTTTCTCATATTCTTACTCTTAGTATAGCACATTTACCAACTTATGTAAAGCAAAAGCACTTATACAGCCTGATTTCAGGCTATTTCTTAAAATTCTGCCTCAACTCGGTAGATAACTTGACCCTTTTTTGAGAATTTTTGCTCGTATTCTGTCATGACATTGCCTTCAAAATCACTGGCATGCAAGTCCAACCAAACACCGTTGAGCTTCATGCCATACTGAGAAAAGCTCACTAGGCTGTACTCAAACAAGCCACGGTTATCCGTCTTGAAATGAATTTCTCCATTTTCAGGCAAGATACGCTTGAAGGTATCCAAGAAGGTCTTGTAGGTCAAACGACGCTTTTCATGGCGTTTTTTAGGCCAAGGATCTGAAAAGTTCAGATACAAACGATCAATCTCACCGTCTTCAAAGTAATCGGTCAAGTCAGAACCATCTACCCACAAGAGCTTGATGTTAGGCACTCCAACTTCAAGCACCTTGTCCAAAGCGTAGCTCAAAACAGACTTTTGAATATCAATCCCGATATAGTTGATGTCAGGGTTTTGCTTGGCCATACCCGAAACAAAGGCACCCTTTCCACTTCCAACTTCCACATGAATGGGATTATCATTGCCAAACAAGTCCCACCATTTTCCCTTGGCTTCTAAAGGATTGAGGACCACATACTGGGGATTTGCCTCTAGTAATTCTGTTGCCCCTTTACGATTTCTAACTCTCATCTTCTCTTTCCATACTTGTCTCGGAAGTGACGCAAGCCATGAATCTCCCGATTGACATTTTCTAAATCTTGGTTCATATAATACTTGGAAATCTGGCTCAAATAAGACAATTGACCGTACCAATACAATTTATTTAATACCGTTTGATTGTACTTGTAACCGTAGTAGGTCAACCATTCCTTCCACTGATGTTCTGGAATATAATGGCAGAGCATGTGAGCCACGTCAAACATGCGGTCGGTCAAGCGAACCGAATCCCAATCTACCAAATAAATCAAGCCACTGTCTGTCTCAATCCAATTACTATGTCGTACATCTCCATGGACAATGGTCGCATAGTCCTCTCTAAATCCTGGAATAGTCTGACGTAAATCAGCCACCACTTCACTGATAAAATGATTTTTACGCAAAGCGTCTGGAACCGTTTCTTGCCAAGACTGTAGTAAGTCTACAGGTGTTTCCATGGCATAGCCCAAACGACTCAACTGTGTCATCAAAGGACGTGAGCGATGAAGACGGGTTAAAATATTGACGATTTGCTTACGATTCATATCATAGGGGGTCAATATCTTGCCTGTCAACCATTCTTGAGCACACATATCACGCCCATCTGCCAAACGGCGACTCCATAATAATTGGGGAGCAATTTGTTCTCTAGCTAGACCAGGTAGGATTGGAGAGGTGTTCATTTTTACAAAGATGCGCTTCCCATCAGGATAGCTACCCATATAAGCCTTGCCACTTTTCCCAGGTATGGGAGTCAGTGTTAGCTCATTATCACCCAAATCCATTTCTTTCCTCCGTATAAAGTTTCCTTACTATTCTACTAGTTTTTGGCCTATTCGTCAACCGCTCCACACCCGATTCTCAAAGAAAAGCCTCTAGATTGGCTTAGGTATCATTATAGAAAGAAAAGGCAAGCACCATCTTCTGCTTACCTTTCATGATTTTTATAAATAATATAAGAGTGGCCAACTATTGTAAAACATATGGACTAGAGTAGAAACCCATAGGTTTTGGCTCTTTTTATAAGCAAAGCCAAGTAACAAGCCCCCAAGTAGATAAAAAATAAACGAAGGGACATTAGAAGGTCCATGCATGAAAGAAAAGAGAGAGGAAGTTAGCACAAGCCCTAACCAAGAATTGTCAAAAACCGCACCTTGAAGAAGTCCTCTAAACATGAATTCCTCCTGGACGGGTCCAAAAACTGAGGTAACCAAAATCAAAGGCAGAGAAATTTCTCTGCTGACTTCCGATAAGTGTTGAACTCCTGCGCCAGAAGAAACTGCAAAGAAATGAATATAAACCAGCGTCTCAAGTACACTTAGAAGAAATATTGCAATGAAAAGCAAAATTTGTTTCTTACTTAACATCCCAAAAGAAATCATTTCAAACTTTCTAGCATAAGCAACACTCAGCGAGGTTACTAGAAGACTTACAATAATCAATTCAGATTCATTTTGAAAAAAATCCCCATGGTTAATCGTATAAGGAACTGTAATGACGATTAGTAGTACTAAAAATCCAAAACACAAGGCATGAAATTTATCAAAAAACTCCATAAAATTATCCTCCTCACCAAACAGACTTCCTATGCGTCATCCTTTAGCTCTAACCTTTCCAAAACAAACCATTTGAGTAGCCAAAATCCGACCACATAGCCAGCCCCTAAGAAGATAGCCATTAAAGCTAGCATGGAATTTAGGAAATTAAAGACCACCGCAGATACAAAGGTTAGCACAAAAACATTAAAAGCAATGGTGTCAGAAGCCAAGACCAGAATATAGGGCGTCAACCAGTCTAAGATTTTGGAATCTAGGAAAAATAAGTGTTTATACATGATGACCTCCTCTTGTCAAGCTCTACTGCTGTAAGATTAAGAAGACAGTTTGTTCTTTTTAAGGCTAACCTGACTACTAGATAATAGATACATTAAGGCATTAAAGACAATGAAAATATATCCATAGAATAAAATCAACCTCGCATCCAAACCAAGATACAGTTTGACCATCAAAAAGATAAGCAAAAGGATTTGAAACCATAACGTTTTTCCAAAAATAAATTTAAAGCGATTTCGAATTTCTACTTCCTTGATTTTTACCGTTACTCCTTTATTAGCAAGAAGGAAAACTCCTACTTCGAACAAGCCACTGTAGAGAACAATCCACCCAATCGATACATTAGAGATTTGCAAAAATGTCCCTAAAAGAATATCCAACATACTACTCAAGAAAATAACAAGAAATAATCTGTATTTCATATAAATCGCCTCCTTTTACTACTATTTCCAATCTACTATATCGCTAAAAGTTTAACTTGCTCTAAAAGCTCCCCAAGCCGCTGTACAAAACTGTGCTCCTAAAACCCCGCCGGCAAGAGTTCCCACAACTGGGATAACACTCCCCAGAGCTGCACCTCCTATTGTACAAATTCCTAATGCTTGAACAACTTCTCCAGCTCCTACTTTATCTCCACCTTCAACACGAGCAAGCATTTCATTATCCATAACAGAAAATTGTGACATTATTTTTGTATTCATGATGAATACCTCCTTTTTTAAAAAACTAAAATAAATCAGAATAGAATCCTCATAATTTTACTATAAGTCTTACCAACTTAGTCCCAATTTATCACCAACCATACCTCCTAAGCATGTTAATCCACCCCCAATTGCACCAATGTGTGCTCCAACAAATGCACCAGCAAGTCCAGCTACTCCTAAAGTGGCCAAACCTGCTCCAGTTCCACCAGTTATAATTCCCGTAGTGACTCCTGTAATCAGTGCATTTTGACAATCAGTGGAGCTATACCCCCCTTCAACTTTCGCAAGCATTTCAGTATCCATAACCTCTAACTGTGACAACATTTTTGTATTCATGATGAATACCTCCTTTTTATTTTCAATTTGTTACCAAAGTCTTAAATTCAATAAACAAATAGATTTTTTATAGTATCTTTTTGATTTTCTTAAAAAAGTATATACGTCTACTATCTTCTTAAAGGTAGCAGTACCTATTTTTTAGTCTAAGATTTCAATAATCTTGAGTATCTAAAATATCTTAATTTCGTTATTCTCCTTGCAATAAAAAGTTTTACTATACTATTTATTAACTTGCAGAAAGCAAAAAATATTAGTAAATAATAGTTTATAGTTAAGTTTTTTATTCCTACCAATCCATCAACTAAGTAAAGCATCAACGATTACATAAACGATTGATAATATAATTAAAATTTTGCTAACTATCTTATTCTCATCATTCTTAGATAACTTTGATATTTTGTAAGTAAGTAAATAAGACAGTAAATTAATAGCGATAATAATACTATATTTAAGAATCATAATCTTACAAAGAGGACATAATTCCTGAACCTACACAAATAAGTGTTGCTGCTCCCCCAGTTATCGGACCAGTCGCAGCAGCTAATAGTACTGCTCCAATACAACCACCGATTGCAGATCCTAAATTGCCTCTTCCTCCACTAACTATTTCGAGTTCTTCATTATCCATAACAGAAAATTGTGACATCATTTTTGTATTCATGACAAATACTCCTTTTTTATTTTTAATTTTTGTCTTGTTGCAACTTTGACAAGTTTAGTATATCATTATTTTTTAATTTTTTTCATCCAAATCTTGAATTGTCATCGAAACGTCTTGAATTAGCTTTTTTATTTCAAGCCACCTCTAAATGTTTAAAAAAAATAATTTCTAATCACTTTTTTACCATTCAGGAAGTTTTAATGACTATTCAAGATTTCATAAAATATGAACTTAGTTTTATGGCATAATATACCTATCCACTATATGAAAGGAATTGCCAATGACTTCTTATAAACGTACATTTGTTCCTCAAATAGATGCGAGAGACTGTGGTGTCGCTGCCTTAGCCTCGATTGCTAAATTCTATGGTTCAGATTTTTCTCTAGCTCACTTGAGAGAACTTGCAAAGACCAATAAAGAAGGGACGACTGCTCTTGGCATTGTAAAAGCCGCTGATGAAATGGGCTTTGAAACAAGACCTGTTCAAGCAGATAAAACGCTCTTTGACATGAGTGATGTCCCCTATCCATTTATCGTTCACGTTAACAAAGAAGGAAAACTCCAACATTACTATGTTGTCTATCAAACAAAGAAAAACTATCTGGTTATTGGTGATCCTGACCCTTCTGTAAAAATCACCAAAATGTCAAAAGAACGCTTTTTCTCTGAATGGACTGGAGTAGCTATTTTTCTAGCTCCCAAACCTAGCTATCAACCCCATACAGATAAAAAGAATGGTCTACTAAGCTTCCTTCCTCTGATTTTCAAACAAAAATCTCTCATTGCTTACATTGTCCTCTCAAGCTTATTGGTCACGATTATCAATATAGGTGGTTCTTATTATCTCCAAGGAATCTTGGATGAATACATCCCAAATCAGATGAAATCAACTTTAGGAATCATCTCAGTTGGTCTGGTTATCACCTATATCCTCCAACAAGTCATGAACTTCTCCAGAGATTATCTCCTAACTGTTCTGAGTCAGAGATTAAGTATCGATGTGATTTTATCTTATATTCGCCATATTTTTGAACTTCCTATGTCTTTCTTTGCGACACGTCGTACAGGAGAAATCATTTCACGGTTCACAGATGCTAACTCTATTATAGACGCCTTAGCTTCTACCATTCTTTCTCTTTTTCTTGATGTCTCCATTTTGATTCTTGTAGGAGGTGTCTTACTGGCACAAAACCCTAGTCTCTTCCTTCTTTCTCTTATTTCCATTCCTATATACATGTTCATCATCTTTTCTTTTATGAAGCCTTTTGAAAAAATGAACCATGATGTCATGCAAAGTAATTCTATGGTTAGTTCTGCCATTATCGAAGATATCAATGGGATTGAAACCATCAAGTCACTCACAAGTGAAGAAAATCGCTATCAAAATATAGACAGCGAATTTGTAGATTATTTGGAAAAATCCTTTAAGCTCAGTAAGTATTCTATTTTACAAACGAGTTTAAAGCAGGGAACAAAATTAGTTCTGAATATCCTTATCCTATGGTTTGGCGCTCAATTAGTCATGTCGAGTAAAATTTCTATCGGTCAGCTGATTACCTTTAACACACTTCTTTCTTACTTTACAACTCCTATGGAAAATATTATCAACCTCCAAACCAAACTCCAATCTGCGAAGGTCGCTAATAACCGTTTGAACGAAGTCTATCTAGTCGAATCTGAATTTCAAGTTCAAGAAAACCCTGTTCATTCACATTTTTTGATGGGCGATATTGAATTTGATGACCTTTCTTATAAGTATGGTTTTGGACGAGATACCTTAACAGATATTAATCTCACGATTAAACAAGGAGATAAGGTCAGCCTAGTTGGAGTTAGTGGTTCTGGCAAAACAACTTTAGCCAAAATGATTGTCAATTTCTTTGAACCTTACAAAGGACATATTTCCATCAATCATCAGGATATTAAAAACATTGATAAAAAAGTCTTACGCCGCCATATTAATTACCTACCCCAACAAGCCTATATCTTTAATGGCTCTATCTTGGAAAACTTAACCTTGGGTGGTAATCATATGATTAGCCAAGAAGATATTCTAAAAGCTTGTGAATTAGCTGAAATCCGTCAAGACATTGAAAGAATGCCTATGGGCTATCAAACTCAGCTCTCTGATGGAGCTGGCTTATCTGGAGGACAGAAGCAGCGAATTGCCCTCGCTCGTGCTCTTTTAACTAAAGCTCCTGTTTTAATACTAGATGAAGCTACTAGCGGTCTTGATGTCTTGACTGAGAAAAAAGTTATAGATAATCTTATGTCCCTAACTGATAAAACCATTCTCTTTGTAGCCCATCGTCCCAGTATAGCTGAACGGACTAACCGTGTCATTGTTCTTGATCAAGGGAAAATCATTGAAGTTGGTAGTCACCAAGAGTTAATGCAGGCGCAAGGCTTCTACCATCATCTGTTCAATAAATAAGGAGAATGTTATGAATCCTAATCTTTTTAGAAGCGTCGAGTTTTATCAGAGACGTTACCATAACTATGCGACAGTATTAATTATACCTCTTTCATTACTGTTTACTTTCATCTTAATTTTCTCCCTTGTTGCCACAAAAGAAATTACTGTTACATCGCAAGGGGAAATCACCCCTACAAGTGTCATTGCATCGATTCAGTCGACCAGTGATAATCCTATCCTAGCTAATCATTTAGTGGCAAATCAAGTAGTTGAAAAAGGTGACTTACTCATCAAATACTCTGAAACAATGGAAGAAAGTCAGAAAACTGCCTTAGAAACTCAATTACAAAGAATTGAGAAGCAAAAAGAAGGACTTGGAATTTTGAAACAAAGCTTAGAAAAAACTACTGATCTTTTTTCTGGTGAGGATGAGTTTGGCTACCATAATACCTTTATGAATTTTACTAAACAAACTCATGATATTGAACTGGGTATCACAAAGACTAACACTGAAGCTTCAAATCAAGCCAATCTTGCCAATAGCAATTCATCAGCTATTGAACAAGAAATCACAAAAGTTCAACAACAAATTGGAGAATACCAGGAGCTGAGAGATGCTATCGTAAATAAAAGGGCTCGCTTACCAACTGGCAATCCACACCAGTCAATTTTGAATCGTTATCTGGTAGCATCACAAGGACAAACACAAGAAACTGCAGAGGAGCCATTTTTATCTCAAATTAATCAAAGCATTGCAAGTCTTGAATCATCTATCGCAAGCCTCAAAATTCAGCAAGCTGGTATCGGAAGTGTAGCAACTTATGATAATAGTTTAGAAACTAAAATTGAAGTACTCCGCACTCAGTTTTTACAGACAACTTCTCAGCAACAACTAACCGTGGAGAATCAATTAACAGAATTAAAAGTACAACTAGATCAAGCGACACAGCGCTTAGAAAACAATACCTTAACCGCTCCAAGTAAAGGTATAATTCGTCTAAATAGTGAATTTGAAGGTAAAAATAGAATTCCAACTGGTACAGAAATTGCTCAAATATTCCCTATTATAACAGATACAAGAGAAGTACTAATCACTTACTACGTATCATCTGACTATCTACCTCTACTAGATAAAGGACAAACTGTAAGATTAAAGCTTGAGAAGATTGGAAATCACGGCATTACCATCACCGGCCAACTTCAGAGCATTGATCAAACTCCTACCAGAACAGAGCAAGGCAATCTCTTTAAATTAACCGCTCTTGCAAAACTATCTAACGAGGATAGTAAACTCATCCAATATGGCTTACAAGGTCGCGTCACTAGTGTAACTGCAAAGAAAACATATTTTGATTATTTCAAAGATAAAATTTTAACCCATTCTGATTAATTTTCAGATAACACTCTATAACTATTTATTATCTTATCAAAAAGGAGAATCATAACATGGATAAGAATCAAAACCTAACTTCATTTCAAGAACTAACAACTACTGAACTCGACCAGATTACAGGTGGAGGATGGTGGGAAGATTTCTTATATAGAGTTAATAGATATTCTCATAACATCACACAAGGACTTCATCAGCCAATACAACTATAAAAAAATAAGATCGAGATACAAGAACTCTCGGTCTTATTTTTTATCATTCTGTATGCATCACAGTAAGTACCTGACGAAAGATTTGATTTTGACAGGTGGTATTTAAACTGGTATTAGGATAACTTTCCACAAGCTTCATAACGGTATAGAGACCGACACCTCGGCCCTCCCCTTTAGAACTAACTCCAAAAGAGAAGATTTCAGAAACATCTATATCCTCTCCTTTGATAGTATTCTCAATGATAATGGTCTCCTGACCTCCATTTTTAAAAAAGGCAATTGAAACATGAGCTTGACTGGTCTCTGCACTGGCTTCAATAGCATTGTCACAAAGGATAGACACAATGGTTAGAAAATCAAGCAGGCTCATCCCCTCAACTTGAATCTCCTCAGGAACTTCGACGTTAAAGACAATGTCCTTTTCTCTAGCTTTTAGAAATTTTCCTGCTAGGAGACTTTTTAGGGCATGGTCACGAATATTCACCAATCTGCCCAGGTCATATTTATTGTCCTGCAATTTCTGACTAGAATCCTTTAAGACCGAGTCGTAGACCTCTTTTATCTGCTCCATATCCTCCTCTTCAATACCCAGACGTAAACTGGTCAAGAGGTTGGTGTAATCATGACGAAAGCTCCGTACTTCCTTGTAAAGTTCCTCTATATGCCGACTATAGCGTTCCATATCTCTATAGCGTAAGACCTGCTCTTGGTTCAGTTTCTCCTGAAGTTTTTCCTTCAAATAGGTATCTAGCTTCTTGACAATACCCATAAAAAAGAGCAGGTAAAACACTAGGATGAGATGGCGAACAGTCTTTGATTGTATATCATGTGCATATTCAAAGTAAGTCAGACTTTCCATGACTAGATAGTAGGCCCCCATTATCCAGTTAATCGTAATCAGGGACTTTTGAAAACCTTTATCGAGAATCTCCTTTCTCAAACTAGTAAAATCATAGTCCAACCATTTCAAAAAGGCTAGAGAAATGAAGAAATTGAAAATTATTATACATAACCCAGTAAATGAGTAGCCATCATATACTTGACCTTGTCCCAAAAATGGAAGCACAAAATAGGAGACTCCTCTATAAAAGAGATTCACCAATATCATGGGAAAGAGGCCATAAAAGAAAAGGAGTTTTTTAGGAAGTTCTCTTAACAATAAGAAAGACAAACCTATACCGAACAAGGCTTCTATAAAATATGAGAGATAGTCAGTCAGGACTAAAAATTTAAAAGTCGTAAAAAACGCCCCTAGAAGAAATTTCAGAAGAAAGGCCTTAAAAATTCTCTCAAAAGTGAGACCAATTCCATCCACCTTAAAGAAAATGACAATTTCTAGTCCATTAAGAACTAGTGTATACAATACAATCCCAAAAATATACATAAATTCTCCTAGTTCAGTGTAAGTTATTGATAGTCTCAGACACTTCCCTGACCTTATAACGCGCGATTAGACAGCTTCCGCCATTGGGAAAGAAAAGCAGTTTTTCTTTCTTATCCAGACGAACCGCATTAGCAGGATTGACGAGAAAAGAGCGATGGCACTGCAAGAGACGGGATTCCTGCTTGAGAACCTCCTCAAAACTCGCTGTAAACTCCAGCCTGTCCGTCTTGGTGTATAGAATGACACGATGGGCTCTGGGCGAAGTTTCGAGATAGTAAACCTCTTTAAAAGGATACTGGAATTGAGCAAATTTTGATTTAAAGTAAAAGCAATCTTCCGCCAGACTTTTACTATCTTGACTATTGGCATAGAGGAGGGCTGTCTCGATACGAGATTCAAATTCCTCTGCCGACAAGGCCTTATCAATGTAGTCCAAAGCAGACACTTGGTAGCGAAAGGACAGGGGCATAAACTCTGAGTGAGTCGTTACAAAAACAATCAGGGCATAAGGATCCCGATCCCGAATCCTTCTAGCCACTTCTAGGCCCTTCATCTCCTCATTTCGAATCTCAATATCCAAAAAGAATAGCTGATGCGCCCCCTTCTCATGCACCTCTGCCAGCAGTTGGTCTGGCTTGCCAAAGACCTCAAAAGAGCTAGGAATGATTTGATGTTCTTTCAAGAGTTTCTCAATCGTCGTTTCAATCCTAGTCTGTTGGGAAAAATCATCTTCTAAAACAAATATTCTCATCTTCTTACTCTCCTTGTTTTAACCATTTTTGACGAATTTCTCTATAGCGACGTCTGGCATACTTGACATCATATTGACCTTCTTCTCCGAGAAAAAGGATTCTTTCTTGAAAATCAATCGATTTTAATTTATCAAGATTAACCAAACAATTTCGATGACATCTCGCTAAGCTTTCCCCATATTGGTTCTCAAGATTACTTAAATTTTGAACCATATTAAAACTAGCTTCTTCTGTAACAATCTGTACAGTATGGGCTTTAGTTGGATGTGTTTGGATATAGTAGATATCGTCGACGTTTACTTTATAGACTGTTTTCTGCGTCTGAATAATCATATGTTTCATTGGATTCTCCTCCTAAGAAAAGAATAACAGAAAAGGTCTAACACAAGTACACCCAATCCTAAACAGTCTTTGAAAGCTCCTAAAAGGATTATTTTTCTACAACATCATGATGAGCTTACAACTATTTTATCATAAAATTTTAACAGTACCATTCAGGAAATTTCAAGAACAATTAAAGATTTGATGGTGAAAAAGGTGATAAAAGTGATAAACTGACAGTATCAAAACACAGTTGCTAGAAGTAAGACTGGCACCCAGATTAAAGGAGGAATTCTCATGACAGACACAGACCCCATCAAAAGAGCTCAGATTTTGATTACTGACTTAAACAAAGCCTACCAAGCATGCAAACAGGCAACAGCTGACGACGTTCGCTTTCAAGAGCAATTAAACTCTATTCTTGGCTTTCTAGCCAAAGCTGAGACGGTGGATAATCGATTCTTGATTGAGCTGGAAAAATTTTACCAGACTTCCAGTCTTCTCTTGGGACTCAGCGTTCTTGATCCAGATGCCCCTACTCGCGCAGCTTGGCGAGCCTATGACCGCTTCCATTTTGACCAAGTTAAGACCAAGTTGGGCCTCTACGGACCAACCATTATCTTGTAGAAAATAAAAGAAGCTGAGACAAACTGAACTCAACTTCTTTTTTATATCATATAAGCAATATTAGTCCTGCATCTGACGTTTGACCTGATAAGGCAGGTACAAGACTTGTAAAACCAAACCAGCACCCAGCAATGCTAGAAGGGCTAATTTTTCTTGGAAGGTCACAAGACCGACGATTAATTCCACTACTAAGACCAAACTGGTCAATCCTCGGACTACCGCCTGCAAACCTTTTTCCTTTTGCCCCTTGTCCAGCGGAAAGAGTTGGGTCAAATACTGGTAGTCAAAGGCGTGGTAGAGGGCTAGTAACTGGAAGAGCAAGAGGTAGTTAAACAGAACCACCACCGCTGTCGCTATCCAAGCTTGCTCGATAAAGACCTGCGCCAGCAAGGAAAGCAAGAGCAGACGGAGACTGAGGGCAAAGAGGTCTCCATTTCGCAGATAAGAACGCAGATAGAGATTTTGCCAAATCTTTCCAGGCACCTTCTGAACAGCCTTTAGGATAAAGTCCAGATAGGCACGACGCTTGACGCTGTTTGAAATTCCCTTGACCTGCGTAAAGAGGGCAAAGAAACGAAGCAAGACTTGTTTACGCTTGCTTTCTTGAGAAATAACATAGTCCCAGTCCAGTCCAGTTTCAGTGAAAAATTTGCTGGCCTTTTGACGAAAGAGGAAATATTTACCTACTCCCAATAAAAGCACATAGACCAGAAAAACTAGCAAGCCATAACCCATCGCCAAAAATAGGGGCGCAAATAAAAGCAAGAAAAGGGTCTGGACAAAGAGCCAAAAGACTAGGGAAATGCCAGTTTGACGCTTTAGATGGAGCTTGATTTCCTCTTCACCAACCAAGAGAAAGAGCTTGTCAGGTGCCTCCATATAGGTGGCAATTCCACCCCAAAGCAAAAGTAAAATAGAAGTAATCCCTACAAACAAAAGGATAGGCCAATGATTTTCAGGAAAATGTTGCAAGAGTTGACTGTACTGATAGGCTAGAAATCCCAGCAGGACAAGCAGGAACAAGACAAAGTGGTCATTGAGAACATAGCGCAGATAACCAAGACACTCCTTACGAAAAGCCTGCTTTCTCTTTAAAAACAAGTCTTTCATAGCTCCTCCTCTTTGGTCAGCGCCAAGTAAATATCATTCAAACTAGCCTCAGGCATGTTAAAGGCCTCCCGTAGTTGAGTCAGATTTCCCTTGGCACGCACCTCTCCCTTGTGGAGAATGACAAAGGCATCACACATCTTTTCCGCCGAATCCAGCACGTGGGTACTCATGAGAATAGACTTGCCCTTTTGCTTCTCCACTTCCAAAAGCTGAATCAAGTCCGCAATCGCAAGCGGATCAAGACCAAGGAAAGGCTCATCCACGATAAAGAGACTCGGATCCACCACAAAAGCACAAATAATCATGACCTTCTGCTTCATCCCTTTTGAAAAATGAACAGGGAACCAGTCCAATTTCTGGTCCAGACGGAACATTTTTAATAAAGATTCTACTCGCTCAAAAGCCACTTTCTGCTCGATACCATAAGCCATAGCAACCGTTTCGATATGCTCTCTGAGGGTCAATTCCTCATACAGACTAGGTGTCTCAGGAATGTAGCCAATTTGCTTGCGGTAGCTAGTCGCATCTTCTTGCAGGGTCAGACCATTGATATTGATAGAACCGCTATAAGGTGTCAACAGACCGATAATTTCATTGATTGTCGTCGATTTTCCAGCACCATTAAGACCAATCAAACCGACCAACTGCCCACTTTCAACAGTAAAGGACACATCTTTCAAGACATGGACATGAACATAGCCACCTGTCAGGTTTTTAATTTCTAACATATTTTCTCCAAATCTGGTATAATGTAGCTATATTATATCAAAATTCAATACAGTAGAGGTAGATTTTATGTCAGATTGCATTTTTTGTAAAATCATCGCAGGGGAAATTCCTGCATCAAAAGTATATGAAGATGAGCAGGTTCTTGCCTTTCTTGATATCTCTCAAGTAACGCCTGGGCACACCTTGGTCGTACCAAAAGAGCACTATCGCAATCTTTTGGAAATGGACGCTACTAGCGCCAGCCAACTCTTTGCCCAAGTGCCAACAATTGCTCAAAAAGTCATGAAAGCTACCAAGGCTGCCGGCATGAATATCATTGCAAATTGTGAAGAAATCGCAGGTCAAACAGTCTTTCACACCCACGTTCACCTCGTGCCTCGCTACAGTGCGGACGATGACCTCAAGATTGATTTTATCGCCCACGAACCTGACTTTGACAAACTCGATCAAGTCGCTGAAACTATCAAAAACGCCTAAGGAGTTGCCATGAAATTATCTAATCTACTGCTATTTGCAGGAGCTGCTGCAGGAAGTTATTTGGTCACAAAAAATCGCCAAGCCATCACAGATGAAGTCTTGAACACTACTGACCGCGTTCAAGCTATCAAGGACGATGTGGATATTATCCAAAACAGCCTGCAAATCATCGACCAGCAAAAAGAACTGATTAAGGAATACCAAGAAGACCTGACTTACAAGTTTAAGGTCTTGGAAAAAGATATCCAGACTAGACTAGCTGTTATCAAAGAAACACAGGAAATTGAAGATAAGTAAAAAGAGCCACTCGGCTCTTTTTACTTTATAGATTTTTTAAGACTTTCCTTAAGTAATGACGGACGGTAGCGACCTTCTTCGAAGTTCCATACCTAAACTTTGAGCCTAGGTCTCAAAGTTTCCGAACACCTGAAATCAAAGTGTTACAGGTGTTTTCATTACGGCGGAAAGTCTGGGAAAGTATTTGATTTATACTCAATGAAAATCAAAAAGCAAACTAGGAAACTAGTCGCAGGTTGCTCAAAACACTGTTTTGAGGTTGTAGATAAGACTGACGAAGTCAGTCACATATATACGGCGAGGCGACGTTGACGCGGTTTGAAGAGATTTTCGAAGAGTATTAGTTATGAAATGGTGAATGCGTTGTCTAAATTGTGGTGTATAGTTGACGGGATATGGCTTGTTTACGCTTTAATACTTAACAAAAATCAAAAATTGACGTATAATAGATATATGACACAAGCAACATTTACTACCAATGACAAAAACATTCTCACAAAAGCTCTCAAAGATAAGAAAAATCTGCGCTTTCATAAACGA
>NZ_SPGF01000003.1 GCF_005844455.1 Streptococcus mitis
GTCAAATAAGCGTCTGGATTGTCAGTAAGATAGTTTTTAAGTCTATCTCTATCAACTTTTCTTGGTTTTGTTCCTTTTACTTGATGGTTTAGAACACCTATTTTCTCTTTTAGATAATGGTATTACGTGAGATTTGGAAAACGTGTGATGCTTCTGTTATACTACCTGTTCGCTTACAATAGGCAAGAACTTTTTTACGTAAATCTATTGAATATGCCATAAGAATATTATACCACATTGTGTACTATTTTTGGTTCATTTTACTATAATTTGACTTTCCTAATCGATTTGTTCACATCTTATTTCAATCTACTATATCATGTCATTGCTTGGTCATAAAGACGCTAAGACGACCAATCAAATTTATACTCACATCACAAAAAGTATGGAACAAGCAACGATTTACTCTTTAGCTACAGTTGCATTAAATCAAAAGTAGAAAACTTTTCCCATATACAAAAAAGCCCATCATACAGGCTAGACAGCTTGATACGATAGGCTATTTTTCTATTAATTAACGTACTGTACGGATACGCATTGTGTTTGTACGAACAGCTTCTCCAACTGGTACACCAGCAACAATAACGATATCGTCACCAGATTCTACTAAACCTGCTTCAACTGCTTTACGTTCAGCAATTTCAAACATATCATCAGTTGATGATGGAGCATCTGTCAACATTGGGATAACACCCCAGTTCAACATCAAACCACGTTCTGTCAATTCGTCGAATGTCAATGCCAAGATGTCAGCATTTGGACGGTATTTAGAAATCAAACGTGCAGTGTGACCAGTCTTAGTAAGAGTTACAACCAATTTGATATCCATTGAGTTAGTAGCATCTTTAACAGCTGAAGCCATTACTTCTGTCTTAGAGTTGCGCTCAAACGAATCTGAATCAAGACGTCCGTATTCGTTAAGAAGCGTTTGAGCGTTCTTATCGATTGTAGCCATTGTAGTTACTGACTCAAGTGGGTATTTACCGTTTGCAGACTCACCTGAAAGCATTGTTGCGTCAGTTCCGTCGATAACAGCGTTAAATACGTCTGATACTTCTGAACGAGTTGCACGTGGTTTTTCAGTCATTGTTTCAAGCATGTTTGTTGCAGTGATAACAACTTTACCTGCAGCGTTCACTTTAGTGATGATTATTTTTTGGTAAACTGGAACCATTTCGAATGGTACTTCGATACCCATGTCACCACGAGCGATCATGATACCATCAGCAGCTTCAATGATTTCATCCAAGTTATCGATACCTTGTTGGTTTTCGATTTTAGCGAACAATTGAACATGTCCGTTTCCAGTTTCTTCACAGATTGCACGAACTTCGTTAACGTCTTTTGCAGTACGTACGAATGAAATCGCGATGAAGTTAATACCTTGTTCAAGACCGAAACGGATATCGTCGTTATCGCGTTCAGCAAGAGCTGGGAAAGGAATTTTAGTGTTAGGGATGTTTACACCTTTTTGTTTAGCGATCACACCGTCATTTTCCACTTCAACTACAAATTCACGAGTTGCATCGTCTTTTTCTACAACGCGAAGACCAAGTTTACCATCGTCAACCAATACTTGGCGACCAACTTCAACGTCATCATAGATGTCAAGAGCACCAGCAACGTTCAAAGCAATCACTTCACGAGTTGATTTGATTCCTTGTTTAGTTGCAACACGGATTTTTTCACCAGTTTTGTATGAGTACTCTTTAGCTTCACCTTCGAACAATTCTGTACGGATTTCTGGTCCTTTTGTATCAAGAAGGAAACCAACTTTTTTACCTGCAAGTTTTTCTGCAAGTTTAACAGTTGCCATACGCTCACCTTGTTCTTGGTGGTCACCGTGTGAGAAGTTGAAACGGAATGTGTTAGCACCAGCTTCAATCAATTTAGCAATGTTTTTAGCTGAAGCTTCAACATCGAGTTTTTCACCCCAGTATCCGTCCTCACCAAATTTTTTACCACCACGGATTTCTACCGCAGGACCCAAAGTTGCAACGATTTTTACACGTTTGTTCATGATTTTTGTGACTCCTTTATATATATGACCTTTTTGGTCTTATTAACTAAATTGTAAATTATGACAAGCTCTTATTCAAGCTAGATAGCTCAAGGTCAGCCTTATGTGGGTTGTTAACCACAATCTTACCTTCAGCAGTAAGGCTAAACAATGCTCCTTCTTCTGCAGTACCAAGAATTGGATTTTCAACCATTTTTTCGTTACGAATACCAACCGCAACACCACCGATACCTTCTTTAAGAAGTTTAACAGCATGCGCACCCATACGTGACGCCAATACACGGTCACGCGCAGTTGGAGAACCACCACGTTGGATATGTCCAAGTTCTGTTACACGAAGGTCGCTTGTATCTCCAGCTTCTTTAAGTTTTTGACCAAATTCAGCTGCTGACATCACACCTTCTGCCAAGACGATGATGTTGTGTTTTTTACCACACTCATAACCACATTTAATGCTTTCTACGATATCTTCAATCTTGAAGCCTTCTTCGGGAATGATGATTTCATCAGCACCAGTTGCGATACCTGCCCAAAGTGCGATATCACCAGCATTACGTCCCATTACTTCAACAACGAAAGTACGACGGTGACTTGATGATGTATCACGAATCTTATCGATTGCATCCATTGCAGTAGTAACTGCAGTATCAAATCCGATTGTGAAGTCAGTACCTACGATATCGTTATCGATTGTACCTGGAAGTCCGATAGCAGGGAATCCATGCTCAGTCAAGCGCATAGCTCCGTGATAAGAACCGTCACCACCGATAACAACGACACCTTCGATACCGTGTTTTTTCAACTGCTCAATCCCTTTAAGTTGGCCTTCAAGTTGTGCAAACTCAGGGTAGCGAGCTGAGTGAAGGAAAGTACCACCACGAGAAATGATGTCTCCTACTGAAGCTGCATCTAGGGGATGAATTTCACCGGCAACCATACCAGCATATCCGTCATAGATACCAAACACTTCCATTCCTTCTGAAATTGCTTGACGAACAACTGCACGGATAGCAGCGTTCATACCAGGGGCGTCTCCGCCACTAGTCAAAACAGCAATACGTTTCATATTGGTTTATGCTCCTTTTTCTTTTAACATTCTTATTGATTATACCACATTTGATTTTAAAATTCTTCTATTTTCCGTATTTTTAGCGATAAATCGTTTTCATAACTATTTCATTCAATTTCACTTCTAATTCAGTGGATTTAGATACAAAATGATGGGGAGAAACAATTGTTTTTTGTTCCTCTTCATACCTGATGATGACTGGGATTGGACCTTTATACTGGTCTAAAATACGTGAAATTTCTTGATCCGATTCATGATTTTTCACCTGTATCCAAAAGCGTTCAGCAACTGCTTCTCTAATTTCTTGTGCAATCATTTGCAGACGGCCATCACGTGACTGGATTTTTCCTTTTATATAGTAGAAAGCTCCCTCTTTTATTTCCTGCCCAACCTGACGATATAAGTCTGAAAAGAGAGTGACATCCAATTTTTTCTTACTGTCATCTACCTGTAAGAAAGCCATGTTTTCACCCTTTTTAGTACGAATTACTTTTATTTTCTGAACTTCAACCAAAATAATAGCGTAGCTATTTTCTGATAAATTTCCGATTGGGGTAATCGAGTAAATAGCCTTACTCGCGATAGTTTGTAGAGGGTGTTTGCTGACACCTATCCCTAAAAGCTCTTGTTCCATATAGAATTTTTCTTGTTCTGTCCAATCTTCCGAATCTTGCCAACTATAAATGGTCTCACCAAACAAGCTTCCTAACTCTTTCACAAATTCAAATAGATTAGCTAAATTATTGAATACTTTTTGACGATTTTTTTCAAATAAATCGAAAAGACCAACTTTTACCAAAGGTTCTAGCAGAGGAAGTTTCAGATAATTATCAGGTAATTTAGCTATAAAATCTTCAATGTTAGAATAAGGTCTATTTTCAAGAATCCAAAGTGCCAAATCCTTGCTGACTCCCTTAATCGATTTCAAACCTAGATAGATGGCCCTGTTTGTAATTTTATCGTGATAGGGAATGGTGTTGATGGACAGAGACGCCACTTCAAAGCCTGCTTCAAGTGCATCTGTTAAGTAATCACTGTTGGCAGAATTCAACATTACTTGATAAAAAATGGCTGGATAATGCGTTTTGAAATAAGCCAACTGGAAGGCCAAGGCTGAGTATGCATAGGCATGTGACCTGTTAAAACCATAACCTGCAAACTTCTCCATGACATCAAAGACCTGCTCTGCCTTTTCCGTAGTATGTCCAGCTTCTAATGAACCTTGAATAAAAGAAGCCCTCATCTCATGCATGGCAGAGGCATCCTTTTTCCCCATAGCTCGGCGCAAAATATCGGCTTTCCCAAGACTAAATCCAGCAAATCGCTGAGCAACCTGCATAACCTGCTCTTGATAAAGCATGATACCATAGGTTGGAGCCAAAATATCCTCCAATACTGGATCCAGCACCGTCACTTCTTCCTGCCCATGTTTTCTTGCTACAAAATTATTGATATAATCACTAGCTCCTGGTCGATTTAGGGAAGTAGTCGCTACGACATCTTCAAAACAGACAGGCTGCACACGCTTGAGCAAGCGAATGGCACCAGGTTGTTCAAATTGAAAGATACCTTTTGTATTACCAGAAGCAAAAAGAGCTAGCGTTTTTTTGTCTTCCAAATCGATTTCTTCTATTTTCAGATGAATCCCTTCTGTTTCAGCAAGCAACTCTTTCATTTTCTGGACAAAGGTCAAATTTCGTAGTCCCAGAAAGTCCATTTTCAATAGCCCACTAGCTTCAACTCCATGAGCATCATACTGAGTCAGTGGAATTTCATCACCATACTTTAGAGGAATGTAGTCCGTCAAATCTTGGTCACTGATCACAACACCAGCTGCATGGACAGAGGTTTGTCTTGGATAGCCCTCTATCTTGCAGGCAATTTCAAAGGCTTTTTGGTATTCTAACTTACTATTGATTTGCTGTCGAAATTGGAGATTACCCTCATAAGCTGACTTAAGATTATCACGAAAACTGATTTTCTTAGTAATTGCGGATAATTCATACTCAGGAACACCATAACGTTTCAAAACATCTCGTAGAGCTTGCTTGGCTCCAAAGGTTGAAAAAGTAACGATTTGAGCCGCATGTTTACTACCATATTTATTACCAACATACCTGATAAAATCCGGACGATAAATATCAGGAATATCAATATCAATATCAGGCATGGTATAGCGTTCACGATTGAGAAAGCGTTCAAAAATCAGATTTTTCTCTACAGGGTCAATCCCTGTGATATCCAAGGCATAGGAAACCAAGCTACCAACTGCAGAACCCCGTCCCATCCCCATATAGTAGCCATTCGAACGTCCAAAACGTAACAAATCCCAAACGACCAAAAAATAATCATCAAAGCCCATATCATGAATTACAGCCAATTCTTGGTCTAGACGGTCTTGATATTCTTTACTAGACAACCCCTTCTGAGCAAGACCCAGTTCAGCACGTTCTCTCAACTCTTCTACAGCTGGTCTAGCTGGGTTAAAACGAGGCAGTTTCAGACTAGTATCCAAATCATAAGAAATACCTGAAATAAGCTTTTCTAAATTGTCCAAGGCTTGCGGAAAACATTCTTGGAATAGTTTCTCTAAAGAACTTGCAGATATAAAGACATCTTGTCGTGAACGCAAGGGAACTTCTCTAAGCGGTAGATTTTCTTTAATCGCTGTTAACACTTGCAAAACTTCTCTATCCCTGCTTTCAAAGGCATTGACCCGATAAAGGGGCAAAATAGGATTATGAAATTCGCTTGCCAGTGTTTCTGGGTAAACTCCAATATAGTAATCACAGTCTAGATTTAGCGACTCCAGTCCATCAAAATAAGGCACAATTACCGCAATATCCTCCAGATACTGAGATAAAACTGACCAATCTTTCTCCCCCTGCATCTTGGCTGTTGAGAGTTTCATCAACTGCTGATAGCCCACACTAGACAGAGCTAAAAAGCGCAGATTCACTTCCTGAGCATCCACAAATACAGTCGTTTCAAGCCCTAACAATGGATGAATTCCGTATTTTTTTGTAACCTCTAGAAAGTCAAAAGCACCATAAAGATTATCGATATCCATCATAGCCAGATGAGTGTAGCCAAATTCTTTAGCTGCTCTCACATACTTGTCAATCGAAATAACGCTCTCCATAAAACTATAGACTGTTTTTGTATCTAGTTGTGCGATCAATTTACACTTCTCCTCTATCCTTCTCAGTATATTATACCATTTTCAAAAAGAGAAATACAAAAGCAATAACTCCTATCTCCGTTTTATATTTTACATAAGGCATTTTGGATGAAAAAATAACAAATATATTTGCAGTAAAAATGTTTCTGTAAACTATTTTGAACTTTTTATCCCAATAAATGGATATCTCTTTTAAAAAAGTGAGATAAATTCACTCAAAATTCTTGTTAGATATAGTTTAATTTATGAACACTATAGAATATCACATATTATTTCATATAATTTGTATTCATTATTCTTTAATTAATTTCTTTCTCACTTAATAATTCCCTTTCTCCTATTTTTTTGATATAATAACCTTAATTATTATTTTACAAGGAGGTTTTATGCGCTTTAATCAATTCAGCTATTTATCACTTCCAAGAGATACTATTTTATATGAATTAAAAAAGTATGGATTTGATTTTCCATCTGAGTCAACAAATAAAAAGATGTTGGAGGCTTTTCTAAGTCGTTTCTTTTTTACTTATCAAGACACCAACTACCCACTTTCCATCCTAGCAGCTGATAAAAAAACAGACCTGCTGACATTTTTTCAATCAGAAGATGAACTGACAGCAGATATTTTTTATACTGTTGCTTTTCAACTTTTAGGCTTTTCTTATTTGGTCGACTTCGAAGACAGTGAAGCTTTTCGTAAAGAAACTGGATTTCCCATTGTATATGGTGACTTGATCGAAAATCTCTATCAGTTACTCAATACTCGCACCAAAAAGGGAAATACTCTTATCGACCAACTTGTTAGTGATGGTCTTATTCCGGAGGATAATGACTACCACTACTTTAACGGTAAGAGTTTAGCGACTTTTTCCAGCCATGATGTCATTCGAGAAGTGGTCTACGTTGAGTCTCGTGTCGATACTGACCAAAAGGGCCTACCTGACTTAGTCAAGGTCAGCATCATTCGTCCTCGTTTTGATGGACAGATCCCTGCTATCATGACAGCTAGTCCCTACCATCAGGGAACAAATGACAAGGCTAGCGACAAGGCTCTCTACAAGATGGAGGGCGAGCTCGAGGTTAAGCCTGCTCATAAGATTGAGCTAGAAGAACCTCAACTAAATCTCGTCCAACCTCAAGGCCAAGCTGAGCTTGTGGCACAAGCTGAGGAAAAGCTAAGTCATATCAACTCTAGCTATAGTCTCAACGACTACTTCCTTCCACGAGGTTTTGCTAATATTTATGTCTCAGGTGTTGGTACCAAAGACTCTACTGGTTTCATGACTAACGGAGACTACCAGCAAATCGAGGCTTATAAAAATGTCATCGACTGGCTCAATGGTCGTTGCCGTGCCTTCACTGATCACACGCGCCAGCGTCAAGTCAAGCCTGACTGGTCAAACGGAAAAGTAGCTACAACAGGACTTTCCTATCTAGGTACCATGTCAAATGGTCTTGCTACTACAGGCGTCGATGGTTTAGAGGTTATCATTGCCGAGGCTGGTATTTCCTCATGGTACAACTACTACCGTGAAAATGGGTTGGTGACTAGCCCAGGCGGTTATCCAGGTGAGGACTTTGACTCCCTTGCTGAGTTAACCTATTCTCGTAATCTCTTGGCTGGCGACTATATCCGTGGCAATGAAGCTCACCAAAGTGACTTAGAAAAAGTAAAAGAGCAGTTAGATCGCAAAACTGGTGACTATAACCAGTTTTGGCACGACCGCAACTATCTGCTCAATGCTGATAAAGTAAAGGCAGAGGTTGTCTTTACCCACGGTTCTCAGGATTGGAATGTCAAACCACTTCATGTTTACCAGATGTTCCATGCTCTTCCTGCTCATATCAACAAGCACCTCTTTTTCCATAATGGCGCACATGTTTACATAAACAACTGGCAGTCCATCGACTTCCGTGAGTCCATGAATGCCTTATTGACTAAGAAATTACTGGGACAGGAAACAGATTTCCAACTTCCTACTGTTATCTGGCAGGACAATACAGCTCCTCAGACTTGGTTATCACTTGATAACTTAGGTGGGCAAGAAAACTTTGAAACCTTCTCACTTGGTCAAGAAGAGCAAGTGATTCAAAACCAGTACCCAGATAAGGATTTTGAGCGCTATGGTAAAACCTACCAGACCTTCAATACAGAGCTTTATCAAGGGAAAGTCAATCAGATTACCCTTGACCTTCCTGTGACTAAGAATCTTCACTTGAACGGTCGCGCTCAACTCAATCTTCGTATCAAATCCAGCACAAACAAGGGGCTTTTATCTGCTCAACTACTGGAACTTGGTCAAAAGAAATACCTACAACCTTATCCAGCTATTTTAAGTGCTAAAACCATTGACAACGGTCGCTACCACATGTTGGAAAATCTCTGTGAATTGCCATTTAGACCAGAGGCACAACGAGTCGTGACAAAAGGTTACCTTAATTTACAGAATAGAAACGATTTACTGTTAGTAGAGGATATCACTGCAGATGAATGGATGGATGTACAATTTGAACTGCAGCCAACTATTTACAAGTTAAAAGAAGGAGATACTCTTCGTCTAGTCCTCTATACTACTGACTTTGGAATCACCATCCGTGACAATACCGACTACCACTTGAGTGTCGATCTTGAACAGTCTACACTTATCTTACCTTGTCAGAAGGTATAATGTAACAGACATTCAGTATGGAAAAATTTCCACTTGAATAGTCTAACTAAACATAAACTTGGTATCAAATCCACTCTCAAAGAAGGACTTATGATAAGCCCATAACTGGAGTTTGGATAAAAGATACTAACACCTCTGACCAACATGTGTAACCATCTATCATACACGCTACCACACCACATGTTGGACAATCACTGTGAATTATATTTATAGAAAATTCACAACAAGCCGTGACAAAATGCTACCATAATTAAATGATTCACTGTCAGTAAAGAACAGCAATGTAGATGAAGGGATAGATATCCAATTCAACTGCATCCAACGAGGGACAAATTAAAAGAGGGAGATGCTCTCCATCTAGTTCTTTATACTACTGACTTTGAAATCATATTACTTGACAATACCGCTTACCACTCGACTGACGATTTCGATCAGTCCACGCTTTCTGTACTTTGTACAAGGAGTAATATTTTATGAACAAATCTGAACACCGACACCAACTCATACGCGCTCTTGTTGCAAAAAACAAGATTCATACTCAAGCTGAGCTACAAGCCCTTCTTGCTGATAACGACATTCAAGTTACCCAGGCAACTCTCTCACGCGACATAAAAAATATGAACCTCTCAAAAGTACGTGAAGAAGACAACTCTTACTACGTACTCAATACAGGTTCTATCTCAAAATGGGAGAAACGTCTCGAAATCTACATGGAAGACGCCCTTGTCTTGATGCGCCCAGTTCAACACCAAGTCCTACTAAAAACCCTTCCTGGACTTGCTCAATCCTTTGGTTCTATCATTGATGCTTTGAGTTTCCCTGACGCTATCGCTACCCTCTGTGGCGATGATATCTGTCTCGTTATCTGCGAAGATGCAGAAGCTGCTCAAAAATGCTTTGAAGATCTGAAAAAATTCGCCCCACCATTTTTCTTTGGTGAGTAAACAGAAATTGAACTCAAAAACTGTAGCACTCTCAAAATTTTAAACAGTAGTGAATTGATGTCAGATAACATCTAGCGAATACAATAGCTGATTCCTACTGAAAAGTGAGCTATGCAGTTTTATACTCTTCGAAAACCTCTTCAAACCACGTCAGCGTCACCTTACCGTACTCAAGTACAGCCTGCGGCTAGCTTCCTAGTTTGCTCTTTGATTTTCATTGAGTATTAATATAGTAGATTGAAACTAGAGTAGTACACTACGGCTGCGAAAATATTTCTAGAAATTAATTTAACTTTCCTAATTAATTTGTTCACATCTTATTTCAATCTACTATAAAACAAAAAAGAGAAAACTATCTCATACATGAGTACAAAAGCTCCCCTTATAGTTTCTAGTGAAACACAAACATTCACTAGAAACTATAAGGGGAGTCTTCATATATCTAAAAGAAATTCTAAACCTGTTTCAGCTTGATATAGTGTTTGAATAAAATGTGAACAAATTTATTAGGGAATTCAAATCAATTTCATGCTTTAAAAGTCGTTTCGTACTATTTTAGATTCAATTAATTATACATCATAGATAATCCGCTTCAAAAGTCTCTTCAAATCACGTCATGTTCACATTTCCGTATAAGAGAGAAATTTATTGTTGCAATACTTTTCTTGGTTTGGTACCTTCAGCTGGACCGATGACACCTGCCATCTCCAGTTCTTCCATGAGACGGGTCGCACGGTTAAATCCAACTGACAAACGACGCTGAATCATGGATGCACTGGCTTTCTGCGTCTCGATGACCAAAGCCTTGGCTTCTTCAAAAAGCGGATCTCCACCAGTTTCACCATCTGAAAATTCTCCGTCATTTTCAGAAACCTCACCTGGATCAAAACTCTCATCGTAGTCCGCGTCTGCCTGAGCCTTGATGAAGTTTACGATGCGTTCGACATCATCATCCGAGATAAAGGACCCTTGCAAACGAACTGGATGATTTTCATCAATCGGTTTAAAGAGCATGTCGCCTCGACCAAGCAGTTTTTCTGCTCCATTTTCATCCAAGATCGTACGAGAGTCTGTCCCTGACGAAACTGCAAACGCCACACGAGATGGAACATTGGCCTTTATCAGACCAGAGATGACATCAACGGATGGACGCTGGGTTGCAAGAATCATGTGGATACCAGCAGCACGCGCCTTCTGTCCAAGACGAATAATGGCATCCTCTACTTCCTTGCTAGCCACTATCATGAGGTCAGCCAACTCATCCACAATCACAACAATGAGTGGCAGTGGAATCTGCTTGTACTCAGATTGAGCATTAAATTCCTCTACCTTGGCATTAAAACCTGCAATGTTACGAACCCCCACCTTAGCAAAGAGTTCATAACGGTTTTCCATCTCATCCACAACCTTTTGCAGGGCCTTACTGGCCTTGCGTGGATTGGTCACAACTGGAATCAAGAGGTGGGGAATATCATTGTAAACAGACAACTCAACCATCTTGGGGTCAACCATCATAAATTTGACTTGGTCTGGTCTCGCCTTCATGAGAATGCTAGCAATAATGCCGTTAACTGCTACTGACTTCCCAGAACCCGTTGAGCCTGCGACGAGCAAGTGGGGCATTTTAGAAAGGTCAAAAGCTCTTGCAGTGCCATTAACTGCCTTCCCTAAAGGAATTTCCAAGAGATTTTCTGCTTTCGTTTGAGATTGTTCCCATAGTTCGCGGAAGGACACGGTGGCAATTTCAGAGTTAGGAACCTCAATTCCGACTAGGGATTTCCCAGGAATTGGTGCTTCAATCCGAACATCCTTGGCAGCCAAGGCAAGAGCGAGGTCATCTGCTAGATTGGAGATGCGGTTGACCCGTACACCTACTGCTGGTTTAACTTCATACTTGGTCACTGATGGACCAATTTCAGCCCGTTCAACTGTCACCTTGATACCAAAGCTAGCAAAGGTTTCTTCTAGGATTTTGATATTTTCCCGGACGATTTTCTTCTCTTTAGACTGGTCCTTTGGTTTATCCGGTGCAAAGAGTTGCAAACTCGGGAGTTTGTATTCAAGGGCTTCCTTGGCTGAAAAATCAACCTGTACATCTTCATCATCAGAGCTATCTTCCTCTTCAGCGAATTCAAGCTCTGGTTGAGGCAGGATGATTTCTGGTTCCACCCACTCTTCTTCAGGCATAGGTGGAATATCGTGCACAACTTCCTCTGTCAGAATTTCACCTGTTTCCATATCGACAGGAGGCATATTAAGCAAGACTTTCTCAGCAGCTTCTTTTTCTAATCTAGCCTCTTCCTCAGCCTTTTGGCGAGCTTTTTCTTCTTGTTTGACAAAGCGTTCCTCTTTTCGACGCTCATGCCCTTCCCACCATTTAGCAAAGCCTCTGCTGAAAAATTCAGCGATATCGTAAACAGACCAAGGACTAACTAGGAGAGCACCTGATAAAATCAAAATAGCACCAATAAAGTAAGTACCGATATTTGAAAAGAGAAAGGCTGTTGGCACATAGAGTCCAACACCAATCAAGCCTCCACCAGCAAAACTGGTCGTTCGAAAACCAGTCAAATCAGTCACAACCTGCGCCATGGTTCCCTTTAGGACCGACTTGTCCAAACCATATTTCCAAACCAAATAGGCCTCAAAAATTAAAAGCAATCCCGCAAATATAATGAAAAAGCCAGCTAGGAGGCCTTCCTGTTTTCGTATCCACTTGAAAAAGAAGAGATAGACCAAGAGAGAAAATATTGCCAGATAGGCTAGGCTTCCCACCAGCAAGCGAATTAAATTGTAAAGGGTAATACCTGCAGCCCCTAATTTAAAAGCTGCGAAAATCAATAAAATCGCGATTCCTAGCGAAATCAACATTCGTTGAATCGCTTCTTTTCTTTCGAGTTCTGCTTTAGACGGTCTCCGTCTTGTTTTACTTGTATTTTTGTTTGCCATTCTTCTATTATACCATATTTCACAGGCATTTCGGAAAGAGAAAAAGACTGCACCGTACGGTACAATCTTTTCATTTTTCTATTTTTTATGCTTGAGGTTTGCGTAGGTAACCATAGACCACACCACTTACGATTGCTCCTACCAAGACAGAAACGAGGTAAAGAAGAGTATTTGAAGTAAGAGCGATCACGAAGATTCCTCCGTGTGGCGCCATGAGTTTGATTCCAGCAAGACCAACGAGTCCGCCTGCTACTGCTGAACCAAGGATGAAGCTTGGGATCGCACGAACTGGGTCAGCGGCACCAAATGGAATCGCTCCCTCAGTGATAAATGACAAACCCATGATGATGTTTGTCAAACCAGAGTTGCGTTCTTCTTTAGTAAATTTATCTTTGAAAAGAAGCGTTGCGACAAAAATTGCAAGTGGTGGCACCATTCCTCCAGCCATAACTGCTGCCATGGCTACAGAACCACCTGAAGAAACAGTTGCTGCAAGCGTACCTGTACCAAAGACATAAGCTGCTTTATTGACTGGTCCACCCATATCGACAGCCATCATTCCTCCAAGGACGATACCAAGAAGGACAGCTGAACCGCCTCCAAGACCGCCTAGAAAGTCATTCATAGCAGTGTTGATTGCTGCCATTGGGATGTTAACAGCTAGCATGACAAATCCTGTCAAGATTGTTCCTAGAAGTGGCAAGAGAAGGATTGATTTAGCACCTTCAAGTGAATGAGGAACTTTAACGTATTTCTTGATGGCAAGAACTAAAGCACCTGCGATAAATCCACCAACAAGGGCACCTAGGAAACCAGATGAGACACCTGCAAGAGTTGACGTTGCTTCACCACCTGCTGCATAAGGGATTTTACCAAAGGCAAAACCTTCTTTGGCAATAGCACCAGCCACGAAACCTGCTACCAAACCTGGTTTTTCAGCAATAGAATAGGCAACATAACCTGCAAATACTGGAAGCATCAAACCAAAGGCAGCTCCACCAATTTTCATGAACATAGATGCTAGTTCATTGTAGGAACCAAGATTACCAAGGCTATCATTTGGCACACCCATAGCACCATCAATCAAGAAAGCAAGGGCAATCATGATACCCCCACCAATAACGAATGGCAACATTTGAGATACACCACTCATCAAGTGTTTGTAGAAGGCCCCACCAAGGCTTTGTTTTTCGTTGCTTGCTGTTGCAGCTTTTGCTCCATGAGCAGCATGGTAGACTTCAGCATCTCCTGAAAGAGCCAAGTTGATCAACTCTTCTGTCTTACGGATTCCGTCAGCAACCGGACGATTGATCAATGGTTTGCCATCGAAGCGATCCATTTCAACGGCCTTGTCTGCTGCGATGATAACAGCTTTAGCCTTGCGGATATCTTCTGCAGTTAGTTGATTTCCAACACCGCTAGCACCATTAGTTTCAACCTTGATAACAACACCCATTTCAGCAGCCACTTTTTGAAGGGCTTCTTGGGCCATGTAAGTGTGGGCAATACCTGTTGTACAAGCTGTAACAGCTACGATAAAGTCACCAGATTCATTGGCAGGTGCTTGAACAGGCTCCTCAGTTTTTTCTGAAGCTTGGTCAAAGAGTTCGATGACTTGGTCAGCTGATTGCGCTTGACGGAGTTTGTCTGCAAATCCATCTTTCATCAAGTATTGAGACAATTCTGCTAAGGCTGCCAAGTGGGTATCATTAGCACCTTCTGGAGCCGCAATCATAAAGAAGAGGTCAGTTGCTTGCCCATCCAAGCTTTCGTAGTCAACACCCTTGTTTGACTTGGCAAAGAGAACAGTCGCTTCTTTGACAGCAGAGTTCTTACTGTGAGGCATAGCAATTCCGTCACCCAAACCTGTAGAAGTCAAGGATTCACGCGCCAAAATTCCTTCTTTAAAGGTTTCAAAATCTGTCACGTATCCGTGTTCAACCAAGCTACGAATCATTTCTTCAATAGCTGCTGTTTTTTCAGTTGCTTGTAAATCGAGCAACATGACATCTTTTCTCAATAGGTCTTGAATTTTCATCGTTTTTCTACCTCAACTTTTTCATAAGTTTCTTTTATAAATGCTGCAGTTGCCAAGTCATCAGAGAAAGTAGTTGCTGTCCCACAAGCCACTCCCCATTTGAAGGCCTCTACTGCGTCTTTTGATTTGACAAATTCACCTGTAAATCCAGCGACCATAGAATCACCAGCCCCAACTGAATTTTTAACTGTCCCTTTGATTGGTTTAGCAAAATATGATCCCTCAGATGTTACCAGAAGGGCACCATCCCCAGCCATAGAGATAATGACGTTTTGAGCACCTTTAGCCAGTAACTCACGAGCATAGTTCTCGATTTCATCTAAACTTTCGAGTTTCACTCCAAAGATAGCTCCAAGTTCATGATTGTTTGGTTTAACCAAGAGCGGTTGGTATTCCAAACTATCAATCAAGGTCTGTCCTTCAAAGTCACAAACGACTTGCGCACCCGTCTGACGCGTCAAGGCAATCAAATCTTTATAGATAACATTGCCTAGATTTTTAGCACTTGAACCAGCAAATACAACTGTATCATCTGCTGTCAGACTAGATAAAATAGCTTTCAATTCTTCTAACTGGGCTGGTTCGACATTTGGACCCGTTCCGTTGATTTCTGTCTCTTGGTCTGCTTTGATTTTAACATTGATGCGAGTATCTTCTGCTACTTGGACAAAACGTGTCTCGATTGCTTCATCAGCCAAAGTATCTGTGATAAATTTACCAGTAAAGCCACCGATAAATCCAGTCGCTGTATTTGGAATATCTAAGCGCTTCAAGACACGACTGACATTGATTCCTTTCCCACCAGCAAACTTATCATCACTGTCCATACGATTGACACTACCGACTTGGACTTGGTCCAGACGGACAATATAGTCAATGGATGGATTGAGTGTGACTGTATAAATCATACTTCTATTACCTCCGTTTTCTCCTTAATAACCTGCAAGAGCTCATGCCCTTGACTTGTGATAACAATAGCGCGTTTGAGTGGTGCTACCTTAGCAAAGCAAGTTTGTCCAATTTTAGACGAATCCACCAAGACGTAGGTTTGTTTGGCATTCTCTAAAATAGCACGCTTCACAGCCCCCTCCTCCATATCAGGAGTCGTATAATAGCCATCGTCCACACCATTCATCCCGATAAAGGCACGGTCAAAGTGCAATTGGTTAATCTGGTTAAGAGCAACGCCCCCGATGCTAGCATCTGTCGCCATCTTAACACTTCCTCCAACCATGACAGTTGGAATCTGCTTTTCAACCAACTGAGCAGCATGGTGAATCGAGTTGGTCACAACTGTAACATTCTTATTGACCAATTCATGAATCAAAAAAGCAGTTGTTGTTCCAGCATCGATAAAGATGACATCTTGTTCCTTGATGAGAGAGGCTGCTTTCTGAGCAAGTAGCTTTTTCTCTTGAAGGTTTTTGACAGATTTTTCTTGAATGGTTTCTTCTTCCTGCAAGGAATGGGGCAATTCTGCTCCACCATGCACGCGACGAAGCTTGTTTTCCGCTTCCAACTCATCCAAGTCTCTTCGAACCGTTGATTCTGAGGTCTCTAGCAAACTAACTAATTTCTCTAGAGAAACTACATGATGTTGATTTAACTCCTCTAAAATCAGTTGCTTCCGCTCTGTTTTTAACACTGAATCACCTCCTGTTATCGTTTACACTATTCATTCTATCACACTTTCTTTTAAAGTCAAGCATTTTTTATCATTTTCTTTCAAATTCTATCATTTTTCTTATTTTCAGAATTTTTATTGCAAGATAAGAGCCTTTATGGTAGACTATTTGAGTAAGTATTGGAAGATTACTCAAGAGGCTTAAGAGGCCGTGTTGGAAACGCGGTAGGCGTGTAACAGCGTGCGTGGGTTCGAATCCCATGTCTTCCGTTTATTTTAAAAAAGATACCCAAGAAATCTTGGGTATCTTTTTTCTTATATGCTTGTTTTATAACTCGGGTGAATTTCTTAGAAAATATCAAATAACAATTTCACATTGAGAATTGTTAAGATAATGGAAACAATATAACCAAGGATGGTATTCCATTTAGCATTGGTAAATTCGCCCATCAGTGATTTCTTAGAAGTTAAATAAATCAAAGGGAAGATTGAAAACGGAAGAGCGATTGAAAGAAAGACCTGTGAATAGACCAATAACTGATCCAAGGTTTTTTCCTGATGACCAAACAGAACTGCAACTATCATGACAGGTAGCAAGGCAAAGAGGCGAGTCGCCAAACGAATGAACCATTGAGGCAATCTCATATGCAAGAAACCTTCCATAACGATTTGTCCAGTCAAGGTACCCGTAATTGTCGAATTTTGACCACTGGCTAATAAAGCCAAGGCAAACAAGGTTGATAAGGTCGAGCTAGCTATAGCTCCTGCAATAGTAGAATCCTGCAAGGCATTATACATTTGAGAGAAGGCAGAAATCTCAGATGCATGGCCGAAAAAGAGAGCCGCCCCGAGAATTAATAGAAGGGAGTTAACCACAAAGGCCAAGGATAATTGGAGATTTGAATCCCAGGTCATAAAGCGCACGGCTTTTCGAACATCATTCTTGTCCTTGTGATTGATTTTCCGAGTTTGTGACAAGGAAGAATGCAAATAGAGGTTATGGGGCATAACCGTTGCTCCCACGATCCCTAGTGCCAAGGTTAATTGACTTTCATGCCCTGGCAAGGGACTTTCAAATAAGGTTGCATTCGGTAGATAACCCTCAACGATTCCTTGGAAGCTTGGATGTGACAAAGCTACCAGATAGGTAAAAATTGCTAGAATGGTTAAAATCAGTGTTGTCACAATAGCTTCAATCTTCTTAAAGCCAAATTTCATCAGAAGCAATAAGAGAAAAACATCCAACACGGTCAAGAGAATTGCTATCATAATCGGAATCTTAAAGAGAAGATTGAGAGCAATCGCTGAACCTAGAACTTCTGCCAGATCTGTCGCCATCAAGGCTAATTCTAAAATCACCCATAGACTATAACGAAGCCATTTAGGTGAATGATGAGCCGTTGCTTGAGCCAGGTCCATCTGGGTTACAATACCAAGCTTTCCTGCCATCTGCTGAAGTTGCATGGCAATGAGAGATGAAATCAAGATAACAAACAAGAGACTATACTTATAGGAAGCACCACCGACTACACTGGTAATCCAGTTTCCTGGATCCATATAACCAACTGCGACAAGAGCACCCGGACCTAAAAAGGCATTTAAATTTTGCCAGAAATGATTGTTATTTGGAGTATCGATAGATTGATTAATCTCAGAGAGTGACACTTTTTTATGAGAAGACATAGATACTTACCTCTTTCTAAACCTACTTTTTCATTATTTTCTATTAGAGAAAAATAAGATTGACTTTAAACTATTAAAACAATGAAAACTATATGAAAAACATTTAGTTTTTTCATTATTTTTCTTAAGGCACCTTAATATTTTTCTTAAGGCACCTTAATTATAACACAAAAATGAAAACTATATGAAAAACATTTAGTTTTTTCATTATTTTTCTTAAGGCACCTTAATTATAACAGAAAATATGATAAAAACTTAAGAAAATTCAGGACTTGATTTAATATTTAGGATACAACAAAATGTTGTATTCTTTTTTTGCAAAAGAATACCAAAGAATAAAATAAAAAACGTTGTAAAACACCTGATATTATGCGTTTTTTGATTTTAAAGACTTTTTGCTTGATCCTTTTCACCCTGTTTAACCGCCATTGATTTTAACTCATTACCCACATCTCAAAAAAGATTTAAAATTGTCTTAATCTCCTTTATTGTGCCGCTTTTGGAGTTTTTTTGGTATAAACTTCTACGCGCATCCTATGAAGCAAGACAGACTCATAGCTTCATACATAATAGAACGAGTATCTCCATCTGTAGAGATACTCGTTTTTTGCTATTTTCGAAGTGATCTTTTTGACCAGTCCTATACATCATTTTTATACTCAACGAAAATCAAAGAGCAAACTAGGAAGCTAACCGCAGGTTGCTCAAAGTACAGCTTTGAGGTTATAAATAAGACTGACGAAGTCAGCTCAAAACACAGTTTTGAGGTTGTGGATAGAACTGACGAAGTCAGTAACCATACCTACGGCAAGGTGAAGCTGACGTGGTTTGAAGAGATTTTCTAAGAGTATTAAGGAGTATAGAATAGTATTTTAACTCCATCCTCTAAAGTGCTTTCAATAAAAGATACTTGAACACTATATTCAGCATATAAGCTTTATGCCCTAAGTCAAAACAATCATTCTTTTCTAATTTATCGTAAATAAATCTAAAATCACAGAATACTGTCAGATGACTTAAAAAATGATTCTTTGGAAAAAGCGAATCAAAACTTGATTTATCACTTTTTATTCCACTATCTTCTCGTTACACATATTAATAAAATACTGATGTAAGCGCACATCATCAGTCAATTCTGGATGAAAAGAAGTTACCAGCATATTTTTTTCTTGAGCTGCAACGATTTGATTATCAACTCTTGCTAGAATTTCTACATCTTCTCCAACACTGCTGATAATTGGACCACGGATAAAGGTCATTGGAATCTGACCGACTCCCTTACATTCTGCTTCCGTGTAGAAACTTCCTAATTGGCGCCCATAGGCATTGCGCTCGACCACCATATCCATAGTTCCTAGATGACTCTCTTCCTGAGAAGTAATTTCCTTAGCCAGCAAAATCAAACCTGCACAGGTTCCAAAGGCTGGTAAACCAGATAGAATGGCTTCTCGAATGGGAAGCAGCATGTTTTGGTCTCGTAAGAGCTTGCCCATGGTTGTAGACTCCCCACCAGGCAAAATCAAACCGGATAAGTCACTCTGATGTTGCTGAAAATCCTCTAAATTTCTGATTTCAACACTCTCGACACCTAATTGATCCAACACTTTTGCATGTTCTGCAAAGGCACCTTGCAAGGCCAATATTCCAATTTTCATCTATTTCCCTCGCTCAGCCATGAGGATTTGGATCTCATTTTCATTGATACCAACCATGGCTTCCCCTAGATCTTCAGAGATTTGAGCTAGAATTTGAGGATTTCGGAAGTTAGTCACAGCCTTAACAATGGCACTAGCCCGTTTAACAGGATCCCCTGACTTGAAAATACCTGAACCGACAAAGACCCCCTCTGCCCCTAATTGCATCATCAGCGCAGCATCTGCTGGCGTTGCAACGCCTCCAGCTGCGAAGTTTACAACTGGCAATTTTCCATGCTCATGGACATATTGAACCAATTCTACAGGGACTTGCAATTCCTTGGCAGCAACATAAAGTTCGTCCTCACGTAGATTTTGAATGCGGCGAATTTCCTGATTCATCATACGCATATGGCGAACAGCTTGGACGATATCTCCTGTACCTGGTTCTCCTTTGGTACGAATCATAGAGGCACCCTCAGCAATACGTCGCAAGGCTTCACCCAAGTCCTTAGCCCCACAAACAAAAGGAACTTGGAATTCTTTTTTGTCCACATGGAAACGGTCGTCTGCTGGAGATAAAACTTCACTCTCGTCGATATAGTCAATCTCAATAGCCTCT
The DNA here is from genome assembly GCF_005844455.1 of Streptococcus mitis. Taxonomy (GTDB): domain Bacteria; phylum Bacillota; class Bacilli; order Lactobacillales; family Streptococcaceae; genus Streptococcus; species Streptococcus mitis_BF. The sequence goes on from NZ_SPGF01000003.1 coordinate 20,434, forward strand.
AAAATCTGAGCTTCAACAAAATGCCCGATTCTAACCTTGGCCATCACTGGAATACTAACCGCTTCTTGGATTTCCTTAATCATCTTTGGATCACTCATACGGGAAACACCACCAGCTGCACGAATATCAGCCGGAATCCGCTCCAAGGCCATAACAGCTGCCGCACCAGCAGCTTCTGCGATACGGGCTTGTTCAGGATTTTGAACATCCATGATAACCCCACCTTTGAGCATCTGTGCCAAGTTTTTATTTAGTTCATAACGATTTTCAGTCATTTATTTTATCCTCATTATTTATATTGGTAGCTACCATTTCATTTTAAGTTAGATTAGAATGAATCACAAGATAAAAAAATCATAATTGTATGGGTACAGATTGACTAAAAAACTATCTGACCTTCATTTAAGGCCAGATAGTTCATCAAATTTTATTTTTCAGCTGTAAGTGCAGCCATTGTGATGTAGTTGTAAGGTTTGTTGAAGTGTGGCAAGAAGAATAGGTCTGTCAATGCCAATTTATCAATTGTTACATGCTCTTGGATAGCAAGTGAGAACATGTGGATTCCCATGCTGATTGCAGAATCGTGTGAAACCATTTGTGCACCAAGAATCTCACGGCTATCTTTGTCAAAAACAATCTTGATGGCAACTTCATGATTGTCATGCTTCATAAATTCTGGTTTTTGAAGATCGTTAAAGCCTGTTTCAGTTGCATTGTAACCAGCAGCTTTCGCTTTTTCAAGTGTCAAACCAGTTGAAACCATGTGAAGACCGTAGATAGAGATACCGTTTGAACCTTGCACACCGATTCCTTCCAATTCATGTCCACATGCGTTATAGGCACCAACGATACCAGTACGAACTGCATTTGAAGCAAGGGCGATATAGCTTGTGTCTTTGCGAGCGTTGTCATAAACAGTCGCACAGTCACCAACGGCAAATACACCAGGAAGTGAAGTTTCTTGTTTCTTGTCTACAAGGAAGGCACCGTTACGGAAGAGTTCAATCTTACCATCAGCAAGGGCTGTATTTGGACGGAAACCAACTGCAAGAACAACCATATCCACGTCGAAAGTTTCTTTATCAGTAATCAAGCGTTCAACTTTACCGTCACCCTCGATTGCTTTAACAGTTTGACCCAGAGCCAAGCGGATGTTGTGGTCTTCCAAGTTCTTCGCCATCATTTGAGTGAAGTCTTTATCATAGTAACCATTCAAGACAGTATCTACGATATCAACAAGGACAACCTCTTTTCCAAGACGTTCAAAAGCTTCAGCAAGTTCAACACCGATGTAACCACCACCAACAACGGCGATACGGTCGAGGTGCTGGCTCTTGTCAGCAAGTTTATTGATAACTTCTTCAGCGTTTTGGTACAATTTCACGAATTGTACATTTTCAAGAGTTGCTTTAAATTCGCGGTTGCCTTTAACAATTTCAACACCTTCGATTGGTGGCAAGATTGGTGTAGAACCTGTAGCGAAAATCAATTTCTCATATGATTCTTTGTGTTCTTTTCCTTCAACTTCCGCTGTAACTACTTTGTTATCATAGTCGATTGAAAGAACTGGTGAGTTCATGTAGACTTTAGCACCTTTAGCTTCCAATTTTTCTTTATCAGAATAGAACAAGCCTTCAGCACCGTCAATTTGTTCACCAATCCAGAGGGCCATTCCACATCCTAGGAAAGAGATGTTAGAGTTTTGGTCAAATACAACGATTTCGTTCTCATTTCCAAAATTATCCAACATAGTATTAATACATGCTGTACCAGCGTGGTTAGCACCGACTACAACGATCTTACTCATAAAAAATTTCCTACCTTCATTCTAAATTTACCCTACTAGTATAACATTTACTGTTAGCGTTTACAAGAGTTTGGCTGATTTTTCCTATTTTTTTGTAAAAAATTGTAAATAATCTGTATCTTAACACAGATTATTGCAAATTTTCTTCATTTCCTGAGCATATTTCTTGACATCTTTACAAATTTTATTTGTGAAAACGCTGACTTTATGGTATGCTAGTATCATGGAAAGAAAATGTAAGGGGTTCATTTTTCATAAATTTACTATATTTCAACCTTCTTTTCATAAGAGAAAGGAGTTGGTAGCTTGCCTCTTAGTTCACATTCTGAACGCCTAATGGGAACCACTATCACTATTTCATTAGTGGATGAGCGAGCCGATAGCTTGCTCCAGAAATCCTTTGATTTACTCAGAGAGCTAGAATACCGCTTCAACGCTAATAGCCAAGAATCTGAGTTGATGGAAATCAATCATCAAGCTGGAATAGCCCCCGTCAAGGTTCATCCAGACCTGTTTGAACTGATTTCACTTGGGTTAGAGCATAGCCTAGCGCCCTCTAGCCATCTCAACATCAGTATTGGTCCCTTAATTCAAACCTGGCGTATCGGTTTTTCAGATGCCAAGGTCGCCCAGCCTCAAGAAATTGAATCGGTGCTCCCTCTAATCAATCCTCATTATATCGAGTTAGATTCTTCTACTTCTACTGTATTCTTGAAGCAGAAAGGAATGAAGATTGATCTTGGTTGTTTAGCCAAAGGATATAGTGCAGATAAGGTTGCCCAATTTCTGAGAGCAGAGGGAGTGACTTCTGCCTTGATTAATCTGGGAGGGAATATCCTGTCCATTGGAAAAAATCAGGCAAGAGGAAATCAGCCTTGGCAAATCGGGATTCAAGACCCAGCCAATCCAAGGGGAAATCACTTAATGACTATCCCTGTTATCAATCAATCTGTCGTGACTTCAGGCATTTATGAACGTCACCTGACAGTCAATGGAAAAGATTACCATCACATTTTTGACAGCCAGACAGGATATCCTGTTGAAACAGAACTCGCTAGTCTCACAATCATCTCTGATAAATCAGTTGATGGTGAAATCTGGACAACTCGACTCTTTGGAGAAAGACCTGCTTCTATCCTTTGGCAAGTCGAAAGTTTGGAGGGAATCGAAGCGATTTTGATTGATAAGGAAGGTCACCTAAGTTGTTCTTCAGGAATTCCTACTCTATAGAGACAACTGTTTCAATGGAGTTTTAAAATCGTATTATGTAAAAAGAGAAAGGAAATCTCATGTTAAAACTTATTGCTATTGTTGGAACAAATTCAAAACGTTCTACAAACCGTCAATTGCTTCAATACATGCAAAAACACTTTGCTGACAAAGCTGAAATTGAACTTGTTGAAATCAAGGACATTCCTGTCTTTAACAAACCAGCTGACAAGCAAGTACCTGCTGAAATCTTAGAAATTGCTGCTAAAATCGAAGAGGCAGATGGCGTTATTATCGGTACTCCTGAGTACGACCACTCTATCCCAGCTGTTTTGATGAGCGCTCTTGCTTGGTTGTCTTATGGTATTTACCCACTCTTGAACAAACCAATCATGATTACAGGTGCTTCTTACGGTACACTTGGTTCATCACGCGCCCAATTACAACTTCGTCAAATCTTAAACGCACCAGAAATCAAAGCAAGTGTCCTTCCTGATGAATTCTTGCTTTCACATTCTCTTCAAGCCTTTAATCCAAGTGGAGATCTAGTAGATCTTGATGTTATTAAAAAACTAGATGCCACTTTTGACGACTTCCGTATCTTTGTAAAAATTACAGAAAAATTGCGCAACGCACAAGCCCTACTTCGCAAAGATGCTGAAGAATTTGACTGGGAAAATTTGTAAGATAGGAGACCAAAAAGAATGAAATTTGTTGGACTTGTAGGATCAAACTACGATCAATCATATAACCGTAAACTCTTGGAATTCATCCGTCGTCACTTCAAACTCAAATTTGAATTAGAAGTTCTCGAAATTGACGAAGTTCCAATGTTCAACCAAGACGAAAAATGGGACGAAAGCTTCCAATTGCGTCTCTTGTATAACAGAATTACGCGTGCTGATGGTGTCATTATTGCTACTCCTGAGCACAACCATACAATCTCAGCTTCTCTTAAATCTGTTCTTGAATGGCTTTCATATGAAGTTCATCCATTTGAAAACAAACCAGTCATGATTGTGGGAGCTTCTTACTACGACCAAGGTACTTCTCGTGCCCAAGTTCACCTTCGTAAGATTCTTGACGCTCCAGGTGTCAATGCCTATACGCTTCCAGGTAACGAATTCCTTCTTGGTAAAGCCAAAGAAGCATTTGACGCAGAGGGCAATATCACAAATGAAGGAACTATTAATTTCCTTGAAACATGCTTGGACAACTTTGTAAAATATGTGGGAGTCGTTTCAAAATTGAAAAAACCAAAACCAATTGAACCAGAAGATTTATATTGTACAAATTCAATTGCAACTACCATCCAAGGTGTTGATCCAGATGATCCTGAATGGGTAGAAAAAGCTGCTGAACTTGTTGGAGCTGTTTCTGGAGATACTTACGTTAAATTAGACCACGGTATCTTGACAGTTAACCAAATTGACATGTTCTTGAAAGCAATGCCATTTGAATTGACATTTGCAGATGATAACAATCAATTCTTGTACTTTAATAACGCCCACCAAGACCCAGATACAATGTTTGGTAAACGTGTACGTGCTCAATCAGGAAATAGATTAGGAACAGTACACGGTACATTGCCAGATTCTAGAATGAAAAACGTTGAATGGGTTGTCGGCGTATTGCGTAACGGGGATCAAGAATATGTCCGTACAATTGTGCCAGGAACACCTGAAGGTGTTATTAATACCCATAATTACCAAGCAATGTACTACCCAGATGGTTCATATGCTGGAATTAATGAAATTATCTTTAATTTCCAACCATGGCTTGACTGGTACCTCAATACAACTGGTCAACGTCTAGTTGGTGGGAATGCTGCAGCTCCTGCTGGAGGACATGGCGGAGCAGATGCCACATCTGGAGCTTCTGATGCAGGTGATGCTGGAGGTCACGGTGGTGGCGCAGATGCTACATCTGGAGCAAGTAACTAATTATTTTAGGAACCGTTATGGTTCCTTTTTTAGTGACTCTTTATCAACTGTACTTGGTGGTATGTCAATCCTTCTCCATGGGGTTATCGCCAGCAACAGTTTGAAAGTTTTGACCAAAGAACGTGTTGATTTCGCTCAAATGCGTAACCTAATCATCGCAAGTGCTATGTTGGTCCTTGGACTTGGAGGAGCTATCCTTAAACTCGGTCCAGTTACACTTTCAGGTACTGCCCTATCAGCCATGACAGGAATCATCTTGAACTTGATCTTGCCATACGAAAATAAAGACTAATACTCTTCGAAAATCTCTTCAAACCACATCAACGTCGCCGTGGATATATGTTACTGACTTCGTCAGTTCTATCTGCAACCTCAAAACAGTGTTTTGCGCAACCTGTGGCTAGTTTCCTAGTTTACTCTTTGATTTTCATTGAGTATAAGAATCTAAACATATCAAAAAACGAGCATTTCCAATTACGGAAGTGCTCATTTTTTGATATTTAAAAGTGAGTGTATGATTTCTACAACGTTTTAATACAGTTCCCCTACACTCATAAGCTCCCACTCATTATAATCAACCTGGAACACCTCTGGGGCTTTTGTAGTACCATTGTACACTACAATAAAGTAACCCTTATCATTGTAGAACTTGCTCAAAATCTCAGCGTCTTCAAAGTTTGCTTTTAGACTAGTCTCTTCTACTTTCTGAGTGCTTTCTTGTTTTGTGTCTTTACTATCTACCCCAACAGTAACAAAATTTACACCAATAAAAACAAATAGGTAAAATAGTACAAGCAAAACCCCCAGAAGGCTGTTTATAGTCTTCTAACGCTGTTTAATACGTTTCCCCTACTCTATACTCAACCCATTCCTTTTCCTTCACTGGGTAAATCTTAGCAACTTTTGTTTCCTCATCATACACTACAACAAAGTGACCTTTACTATTCCAGAATTTACCTAAAATAGTATCATCATGTAAATCAGTAAGTAAATTGCTTTCTTGACTTGTTGGGCTTTCTGTTTGTACTGTTTTAGGCTCTTCTACCCCAACAGTAACAAATCTTGACCCAATAACAATAAATAGGCAAAATAGCACTGCCCCAATTCCCACAAGTTTAAATAAGTATAAATCGCCATTATCTCTTTTCATGTTATCTTTTTATCTCTCTTTTTCTTTTATATACTCTTAAATCCCAAGGGGTAATAATATCCCCTTACACTCCCACCATTTCATCAAGCCATCTAGTGAAATTGGCTTCTTTTGTCTCATCATCATACCACTCAAAATATTCAATATAAGTTGAGTTTGTGATTAGCTTTATACGTTTTTTGATATTGGGAATCTAAATAGAATTCGGGCTCCTCTGTACTATATAAGTTAGCGAGGAACCGAACTCTTTTGGTATATTCTAATCGTTTTATTGGACCACTTTTTGAGACAGTTCCAGTGTATATGTTTTATATAATTGATGGCAAGCTTGATCCTCTCCTGCTTTAATCAAGGAAACACAAGGTAAGACAAGTTCTGACCAGATAGACTCTAGTGTTTCCTCACGATTTGAATGTTCCTCTAATTTGGCAACAATCTGAGGAGCTATCTTATAGTAGGATTCAATTTCCTCCTGACCACCATCTTGCAAGGCTAGATAAGAATCCCTGAATTTTCTCAAAGTCATCAATTCATCGCAGTCATCTGCCAATCCCTTGTAAGTTACCGCTGCTTCTGTCAAATAACAACCTCTTTGTTCAATTTGATAATAAGCATCTGGTTCACCGAAAAATCCAGTTTTAGAGCGCACATATCTCTCTGCATCACTCCTACGTTGAAAAATAGCTACTTCTCTTCCCTTACGATATACAACAAATTCCATCTCTTTTTCCTTCCTATCTTACAATATTTAATAATTCCTCATAACTTGAAACCACATCATAGATGTGCTGATCATTAATCAATCCAGCTTGTGCTAAAGCTTTAAAGTGAGCACGCGCACAGGCAATTTTTGCTTGCTCAGCTTGCTTTAATTGAAGACTAGACATAGAGCCTTTCGTTTCTGCAACAAAATAGATATGCTTGACACTTCCTTCACGGAAGGCGATTGCCCAGTCAGGATTATAGTTTCCAAGTGGAGTCGCAATACTGAACTTCCCTGGTAACTTCACATAAACACGAACATCCTCGTATTGTTCCAACGATTCTTTAAAGGTCTTCTCCGTATTTGAATCAACTTTTACAAAATTGTAAATTCCTTTTTTGGATTCAAGTAAGTGATCATCTGATCTGTTAGCAGTTTCAGGATTGTCATAAAACAAGTCCATATCATACTCTTCATTTAACACATTATACTGGATATGCTTGATAATTTGACTTGCTTTTTGTTCATTAATGAGCTTCGAAACCTTAAGAATAAACTCTTCTGGATTCTGTTTAAACTTGTCAAATTGGTAGACATAGATTTTACTTAATATTTCCGCAACCAACCTACGTGTTAATCCTGTCTGCTCAGCAATTTCCCCTAGTAAATCATATTTGGTCATAATCTGCGAATCCGTTAGATACTCTTGCTGACGATCATTCTCAGCCACTGTCAGATGGAGTCCTTCTTCCTTACTCATCTCAGTAGCGCTTGCTTGCGTTATATGAAAGCTTGGTTTGCTAACGACTAATTTCTCATTAATGTAGTCAACCGAATGTTTTACCAACTCTGCATCATCAAATTCTACTTGATAGCTTGTCTTTCGATTGATTTGCTTCCAGAGATTTAGGAATTCTTTTCGGGCAATATTTTCTTGATTGACCTCATTTGAGAACTGAATGACTGAATGATTGGCATTTTCAATTTCATACTGTCCAGCATGATAAACGCTCTCCAATATCTCTACCAGCTTATCCTCATAACCTGCTAGTGTTTCAGACAGCTGTAACTGATGATTTTCTTTTGCAGTAAAATATTCTGTAGTCAATTGCCCTTCACGGTCTATATAGCCTTGTCGAATCAAATCAAAGTGAATCGAATCTGCTTGTTCCTTCGTAATTCGTATTGTTTGACCTTCTTGATTGGTTAGAACTTTATTCGTAAAGAGAGTAACGTCCACTTTTACAGGACGATCTGCTAAGAGTTCTTTGATTTCTTCTTGTAGACTTCGAGCAAATTGATCATAATTTTCATTTGCAATTACTGTCAGTTTATTGATTTCATGAACATCATTTCCTAAGAGTTCAAAATCCTGACGAATTCCATTTTGGTCAACTGCCAAACGCATACCACGACCGATTTCTTGACGCTTTCCAACCTCTGCTGAAGATTTTTTGAGAGTACAAATTTGAAAGACATTAGGATTGTCCCATCCCTCTTTTAGAGCTGAATGAGAAAAGAGGAAACGAACTGGCTCTTCAAAGCTCAATAAACGCTCCTTGTCCTTCATAATCAAGTCATAGGCATCGATATCATTTGAAAGATTTTTCTTCTTTTCACTGGCAGATTTATAGTCCACAAAAATGGTCTTATCTGACTTCTTCACTTTATCTATCGAAAAATAACCAGCATGAACTGAATTTCCTTCAAGATTAGCCTCCAAATATCTACGATAAGGAGTTGGTTCCTGTGTTTGGATAAACTGATTTACTTGATTTCGGTATTCCTCTTCAAAAATCTGAGCGTATTCACCATTATAAGCATCATTATGTTCATCATATTGCTTATACTTGGCAACTTCATCGATGAAAAATAGGGATAATACTTTAATTCTTCGATTGTAAAGTTTATTTTCCTTTTCGATATGACTTTTTATAGTCTCTCGGATTTGAATTCTTCTGATGCTCGACTCATCCACTTCCCCAATCACTTCACCAACATGGAGCTCTTGAGTCACACCAACTTGAAGTTTGTTTTCTCTTGCATCAAAGTGACTAAGTGTCATTCCTTTATAAGCAGATAAATTCCCTGATTCAGCATACAAATCAAAGGGTTCTTCTACCACCTTCAATTTCCTTTTGACACCTGACTGCATTTTTACTTCAAACTCAATTTTTGCTTTAGGTGCTCCTGATTTTTGTAGAATGATTTCTTGTAGATATAGATAGCCTTGTGTCCCGGTCGTCCCAGTTTGCTCAATAGCCTTAACGGCAATCTTCTTCACCAATTTTTGATTGTAAGCATCCATGGCATCCAATCTATAAACCATATCATGCTTTTCTTTATGGGTAGCCGAATAACGTAGCGTAAACAATGGCTTGAAATCTTTTAGTCTTTCCTTGGTTTGCTTCCCTTCAACAGACTGAGGCTCATCGATAATCATAATCGGATTCATAGCTGCCAAGACATCAATCGGACGACGCCAACGGAAACTTTCCTGCTCAGAATGAATCCGTCGAGCATCTTTTCCTTTTGCATTAAAGGCTTGAGAGTTGATGACCATGATTTGAAGGTCTGACGAATTAGCAAAACTATCCAGATCACCTAAACGTGAAGAATCGTAGACAAAATAGCGTGGTTGTTTGCCATACTCCATCTGAAAGTGGCTTGACATAATTTGTAATGACTTGAGAACCCCTTCACGAATGGCTACACTTGGAACGACAATGATGAACTTAAGCCAGCCATATCGTTTGTTCAATTCCATAATTGTACGGATATAAGTGTAAGTCTTCCCTGTTCCCGTCTCCATTTCTATTGAGAAATTATAAGCTTCTCTCCCAGCAATCATATCAATAGAAAGACTATCAGAAGGACGTAAACCATAGCGAGTTTGCATAGTATGGACATTTTCCCGTATACTTGCTTGACTCAATTGAATCGGTGCATTTCGATAAGCATCTAAAACCAAATCTACCTCATCTGACTTGAGGCGACCTGGATCCGCCATATACTGAACTCCAGTATGTTTAGCTTGCCCTTGAAATAAATCTGCAATGGCACTCACCGCATCCAACTGAAATTGTTGTTTTTTAAATTGTAGTTTCATAATTTATTTTCTTCAATTTTTATATTTTCCAAATAATTGTATATTCTCAATACTTTGTTAACTGTTTATAAATATCACAAAAATCAAATATCATATACCTCTGATATTTATCATTTGGTTTATTACTATTAATACTAGCTACCAGGTAGATGGTCTATGAGAAATAGCATACTCTATCAATTCCTCCATGTTACTTTGAATATCCTCATAAACATACTTTGAAGTAGAGAATGGAGAATCGTAACAACGGATATAACTTGATAACGATCTGCCAGTTCGTGATATTGTAAAATCGTCAAATGGATTTCTTCCTTGATTATTTTGATTTCCAAATCTATCCTTTAAATTATGAATATATATGCCTACGATTCCTTTATCCAACTCAATTGCTTTTTTAATCTCATAGTTAATCCATTTACGTCCAGCGGTGTTCTCACCAATCAAAACAACCACACATGAACGCTTTGCCATTTGATTATCTATCCATGATTCTATCATTGCATCAGATTTTAATTTTACTTCTTCCCATTCATTATCTGAAAAAGTAGACTCGCCTGATACTCTCCCCATATTTCTAACTTGTGATGCTCGCCAGTTATCATTACTATAGTGAAAGCTAAAAAATACTTGTCTCTTCATACTTTCCTCACTTATCTAAAAACAATTAAAAGTGTCAATGTAGCAATAACTATTAAACCATAGGTATACTTTAAAATGGGACGAAATAATGCTATCAGAAAATCCCCTTCTTCTTGTTTTGGAGTCATTCTAAAATCTGTTTCTATTTCACTTAATCTTACCTCATCGTATAAACGTCTAAATTGTCGTTCTAATGACAAATAATATGCATCATGAAACCAGAATAAGATAGTCACACAAAAATTTAAAAGAAGTATATACCACATACTGGTATTACTAAACCAAAATGCGAACAAGGCTCCTATGGAAGTAAACGACCATCCTTTAATGATAAAAGAATTATTACCCATCCGTTCAATAATAGCTTGTATCATCTCTAAATGTTTTACATTGTATTCACTCATACCCTACACCACCTTAACTTTGGTATGAGGTGATAATTCTTTGAAGATTTCACTTACGTTAATCTTATCTGCTGAATTGGCAAATGAGCTATCACGGAAAACGGCACGGAGTGGTTGTGCTTGAGCGATGTGACAGATAACTTCTTCAGAGATTTCATCTTCAAAACAAGCCATGAGTGAGCCTTGATCTACATCATAGATTTCTGCTCCTGCTACTTTCTCCAAATCAATGGCTAATGACAGTTCTATTCCCCATGTTAACATAACTTGAAAAAGTAAGTCGAGGCCAGTACGTCCTTCCTTGATATTGGATACACTATCAAAGAGTTCTCCTTGGATAAATTGATCAGGACGAGCTGAAACATCCTTGAAATTAGAAGAATCTAACTTATAAGCTTTAAAACCAAAGTCTTGTTTGCCAATCAATTCAGGATGCTCCTCCTGAATCTTGGCAGCAGCACGACGAATCCGTTCACGAGAAATCTGGTCAATAGTTTCATAACCTGCTTCTTTAGCAGCAGACTTGTCGGCCACTTCCTCATCCAAAGTACACAGGATAAACTTACGATTTCCACCATCTTCAGCATTCAGTTGCATGACTGCATCTGCCGTAGTACCAGAACCACCGAAGAAGTCGAGGATTAAAGGAGAACTTATTGTCAAACGATCAATTAAATACTTAATTAAATTAGAATCTTTAGGATAATTGAAATAACCTTTTCCAAGAAGAATCTGTGTTTGTTTTGCTCCTTGTGTACTTGAAAAGTTTTCAACAACTCCCATCGGACGTTGAGTTCTATCGATCCTTGTACCATTATTATCATAATTTAAATATTGTTTTGTATAAACTGTCCAAATTCCATTCTTGTCTTTTTTAAAGACAAGATACTCATTATCAATGCCCCATTTTAACTTTTCCTTACTCCATCTCCAACAAGCTTTTTGTCCCGAATTATTTTGAGAAGGAGTAACAAAGGTTCCATCAGGACACTCTATTGGATAGTCCAACGATTCAGAATATTGGATAGAACCCATTCCTAGTTTTTGCAGATAATACTTTCCTCGAATTTCATCAGATAATACATACCTATCAATATTAGTAATTTCTACTCCATTTATTTCAAGCAAATCTATGGACTTAGAATAACAAAGAATATACTCATGTTTAAGTCTAAATAACTTACTATCCGAGCTTCCTCCACCTTCTTTATTTAGCCAAACGAGATTAGCTACAAAATTCTCCTCTCCAAATATCTCATCACAGATAGCTTTGAGGTTGGCTTGTTCATTATCATCGATAGAGATAAAGATAACACCTGAATCCTTGAGGAGATTACGCGCTAAACGGAGGCGTGGATACATCATATTGAGCCAGTCTGAGTGGTAACGGGCCGATGTCTTTTCATTTTTTGTGAGCCCAACGACCTGGCGTCCTTCTTCATCCAAAAGTTCCATATCTTCTTTCAGCTCTTCATCTGTTTTTTGGAACTTATCAGAGTATACAAAGTCTTTTCCTGTATTATATGGTGGATCGATATAAATCATATCGATTTTTCCTAGATAGGATTCTTGTAAAATTTTTAAGACTTCTAAATTATCTCCAGTAATAAAGACATTTTCACTGTTTTCAAAGTCAACACTTTCATCAAGATCTGGTCTTAAGGTTTTGGTAGTTGGTCGCCCAGCTTCTGCAATAGCTTCACGCTTTCCAACCCAAGTAAACTCATAGGATTCTCGACCATCCACAATTTCCTCTGATAAAAACTGTTTAAGTTTCTCAAAGTCAATCGCAGGACCTAATCTGCCGTATTCATCCCTCTTTTCCATCAGAACTTCAGGAAAAAGTTGACCAATTTTTGAAATATTATCTGTAAAAACATCTTTTGAAGTGAGAATTAATTTCTCAAGTCCAGAGTTTTCACCTGTTTGCTGTGCTGTGCTGTGCTGTGCTGTGCTGTGCTGTGCTCATGGTAGTATCCTTTCTTAGTTTTGTCAAGCTTTCATAATTTTAATTTTATAAAAAATTAAGTTGGCTTATCCTATTTTTGTAATGCTTAATTTTTAATAAATTACAGCTTCATTTTATCAAAAATAGATTTTGAAATCAAAGAAGTTCCCTAATCTCAATTTCTGATTTTCCTTTGTCAAAATTTACAATCAATTTTGCTTCTTTAAAGCTTCTATTCTTTCAATGTAGCCTGATATTCTCTTTTTATTTCTATTTGTTTTCTCATTGATTTTTCAGAATACATCTTTTTCTTTAACTGTTGAGCCTTTTTCTCTAATTTATCTAATTGGTCACTGAGATCAATAGAGTTCCTAAGATTACTTGTTTCTAAAACTTGTAGCTCTTTCTTACCTGTTTCTTTTACAAGACTCTCATAAACATCATCTAAATCATTTCCCTCAAAGTCAATGCTTACATCATCACACGTCTGAAAGCGACGGACAATCTTAAAGTGCTTACCATCCTTTTCTTGACTTAAAGGCTCTTTATAATGAATAAGAAGTTCTTCTTGACCTTGTGGATATTTTAATACAAAAGCTGTGTAAATCCCTAATCTTATATCTAGCTGTTCCAATAAAGTGAACGAAACATCCATTTGTTCGAGTTCTATTTCTAACACCATGATTTGCTTCACCTTTTTTCCAGCAGGAATATTAGTGGTACTTGTATCAATCTGATGAGTAATTTGAATTGCTCTAATCTGTTCTCTTAATTCTTTCTTTTCTTTTACAGAAACATTAAGATTATCAAAAAAATCACTATTTCCCTTTTTATGAGGACGATATAGAACATGAGCTTTTGATAAGGCTGTATAGGATGGGAATTTAATCATCAGAATCTCCTTTCATCAATATGAAGAAACAAATTAGCTCAAAATCATCCATTCCCTCAATGCTAGTATTCATCAAGTCAACAGATCCAAAGTTAAATAGGGCATCCATCGTTGAAATCTGATCATGTTCCATTAGTTGATCGATTGCCTCTTGAAGCAATTCGGAATAAACAACCATTTCTTTACCGTCTTTTGTTTGACGATTAAACTTGTCTACTACTTGACTTAATGGCTTACTTTGACCCCGACAAATGCTACTGAGGTACTCCAATATTTTCTTGCTTTCAGACGGAGATAACAGTAATTCTCCATTTCTATTGATGTAGAGGATATAATATGGGTGAAGCTGATTTTGATTATTTTTTCCCTTTATCTGTTCTTTATTTTTTAGGAAAAAAATGACACCTTCTGATTCTTTATTGGAGGCAGGTAAAATAGCTTGCAATCCTTTCGGAACTTTTTCTAACTCAGGATGTTCTTCCAAATACTTAAGAAGATCCATACGATAATCTTCCAAGCCTAAATCCATAATGGAAATACCATCATTCATCTCCTCAAGATCGACAACTTCATCTCTAAGACGTTCTAATTGTTTTCTTCGGTAATTATTATCCTCTATTTCTTCACTAGATAAAACATTATCATCTGCTGTTGAGGTCAATACAGAAATCTTCATTCTAGATTCAACTCTAGACTTGAGATCGATATACTCATCTAACTCAAGGTTTGGCCAAAAGTTAACCAATTGAATGTATTTATTTTGACTACCAATTCGATCCACACGACCAAATCGTTGAACAATACGGACAGGATTCCAATGGATATCGTAATTAACCATCATATCTGCATCTTGTAAGTTTTGACCTTCGGAAATCACATCTGTTGCGATTAAAAGATCAATCTCACTCTCATCACCAGGAAACAGAACATCACGAGATTTTGATTTAGGAGAGAAATAAGTTAGTAACGAATTGAGATCTTTATTTTTAGTTTCCAGAGTTGTAGCAAAACCTTTTGTACCTGAAATCTGAGCAGTGTAGAGACCATACTTATCCAAGACATACTGACTAATATGTTTATAAAGGTAGTTCGTTGTTGTCGCAAATGCGGAGAAAATGATCAACTTTTTATTGCCAGCATTGATTGGATTTGTTAGTTTCTCATCTATCAAGGTAAAAAGAGTCTGAAGTTTTTGGTCTTCTTGTGGTGTTATTTTACTGATTAGATTTTCTAGCTCTGTCAATACTGCAAAATCTTGTTCTAACTCGACCTTCCAACTACGATAATCCATATCTTGTAGAGCAATCCGATTTTTCTTACCGATAGAAAACTCGAAATTACTATCTTCCAAATCAAAATCATCTTCATCAAAGTTCGGATCAACAGATAGATAATCGAAGCCTGTCAATTCATATTCCTCGATAGCCTTTAATGTCTTTTCTACATAATCTTTTACAACGTCTATTAAAGTATATCGAAAAGCTGCAACAGAACTTTCTAAACGTTTGAGCAGGTTAATCATCATCAGTTTTTTGATACCAGACTCACGACCAAACTGAGTTAAATTCCCCATTTTTCCTTCTTTACTTTTATCGTATTTAGCTCTCTTTGATGGGTAGATATGTATTGAAGGTTGATAGATAGTCAACTGTAGTTTATCAAGCAAGTGATATAATTTTTTATAGGTAATCCCAAGATTTGAAACTGTTAAATCCGGTTCAAAATTAAGAGGTTTTAAGCGCTGTGGAAACTCCCCAATAGCTTCTCTATCATAAAATTCGCGAATATGTTTTCTACTTCTAGCTATGGTTACACTATCTAGTACTTTAAAGGAATCAAAATCTAATGTCGATAGCAGTTTATCTGTTGTTCTCTCTTCTGCAGGTAGATCAGCCCACTTGTTGTAAGCAGATTGAGCATTTCTGAAAATATCATTTATAGATGATTTGGTTTCTAATTTACTATCAATTTGATCCGTATCACCTTCATAGGCTAGAGCAATTTGATTTTTCAAATCATTAAAACGATTATTAACAGGTGTGGCTGATAGCATGAGTACCTTTGTAGGGACACCAGACTTTATGATTCGATTCATTAAACGACTGTATCGATTTTCTCTCCCCTCAGATAAGTCATTTTCGCTAGAGCCACCATTTCTAAAATTATGAGACTCATCAATGACAACCAGATCATAAGTATGCCAATTATTTAAGGACAAATCAATTCCATTAGAGTGCCCTTTATCTCTACTAAGATCTGTATGATAAAGCACGTCATAAAGCAAATGTCTATCATAAATTGGATTATTTACATAATCATGACGATACATATTCCAGTTATTTTCTAACTTTTTAGGACAAAGTACTAAAATACGTTTGCCTCGATAAGCATAATAAGTCATGACCGCTAAAGCTGTATAAGTCTTCCCTAGACCAACCGAATCCGCTAGAATACATCCATTAAATTTCTCTAATTTAGAAATGATCGATTTTACTGCATCCTTTTGGAAATCATATAACAGCCCCCAAATCTTACTTTCTTTATAACCAACCCCTTCATTTGGTAAAAAGTCTTCATTGATATCTTCTAAAAATTCATTGAATAAATTATATAGCATCACATAGTAAATGAACTCAGGTGAATGTTCTTTGTGAGCTAAGTTTAAATTCTCCAAAAACTCTTCTGTAACATCACGAAAATAATCATCTTCGTCCCAGAGATTATCAAATTCATCTAAATAATTTAAACTAAGTGGTGCATGATAGAGGTTTCTACTCGTTTTAAATAGAGAAGCTTCATATCCTAATTCTTTGCGATCAAAGTTTTTCAAACGATCTACTGCCACTACATCATCCGAATTTTCAATTCGAATACCATTTGGCATTTCATCTGTTTCAATATTAATAGACTTAAATTGCGCTTTTCTTCGGATCCAATCAGCACATTCACGAGCAATCGCTTTTTGGGTCAGCTCATTCATCAATTTCAGTTCATACTTTCCACCAAAAATCGATTGTTCCCGTTCTTTTTTGGGTATCGTATATTCACGGAAATCTGTTTTGGTTTCATCTGTTATAAAAGTCGGATTTGTAAAAATAAATTTTAACTCTTCAATATTCTCCAATTCCTCTTTCAACTGCTGATAAGCAAACATAGAAAAGGTTGCCGCTGCAATTTTGACTCGGCTCTCTGATTTCAATTCTTTCTTTAACTCATCTCCAAGACGAATTGATCTATTATCAATTTCCATAATTCCTCCCTGTTAGACTATTTCTACTATTATATCATTCTTTGCAGATTCAAAATAGACCTTTTTTTCTTTCCAAAAAAGGAAAGCCCTACGGCCTTCCTTTATCTTACTTACGTTTCTTCTTCGCTTTCTTCATTTTATTCGCCATGCGTTTCATGGACTGTTTCATGGCAAATTCACCGATTTTACCTTTGAGCCCGCCACCAAACATCTGACTCATATCTGGCATTCCTGCTCCTCCGAGAGCTGACAGGTCAGGCATGCCACCTTGTCCCATCATTCCTTCAAGGGCAGACATATCCATTCCTCCCATATTTGGCATATTTTTAGGAAGGTTGTTGGGATTGATACCCATTTGCTTCATCATCTTGTTCATATCGCCAGACATAACACCCTGCATGAGCTGTTTGGCCTGATTAAAGTCCTTGATAAATTTATTGACTTCGACAAATGTATTTCCAGAACCAGCTGCGATACGACGGCGACGGCTCGGATTTAACAAATCTGGGTTTTCACGTTCTTCAGGTGTCATCGAAGACACGATGGCACGTTTGCGCGCAATCTGGCGCTCATCCACCTTCATGTTTTGAAGTGCTGGGTTGTTGGCCATACCTGGAATCATCTTGAGCAAGTCTTCCATCGGCCCCATATTTTGCACCTGATCCAATTGATCGATGAAATCATTGAAATCGAAGGTGTTTTCACGCATCTTTTCAGCCATTTCAAGGGCTTTTTGCTCATCGTATTCCTGAGAAGCTTTCTCAATCAGAGTGAGCATATCCCCCATGCCAAGGATACGACTAGACATACGGTCTGGGTGGAAGGTCTCAAGGTCCGTAATCTTTTCACCTGTACCAGTGAACTTGATTGGTTTTCCAGTAATGTGACGAACAGATAGAGCCGCACCACCACGAGTGTCCCCATCAATCTTGGTAAGGATGATACCAGTCACTTCCAACTGAGCATTGAACTCACGCGCAACATTGGCCGCTTCCTGACCAATCATAGCATCAACGACAAGCAGGATTTCATTTGGCTGAGCCAAGGCTTTCACGTCACGAAGCTCATTCATCAAAAGCTCATCAATCTGCAAACGACCTGCCGTATCAATCAAGACATAGTCGTTGTGATTGGCTTGGGCTTGTTCCAAACCTTGACGAACAATCTCAACAGCCGGAACCTCTGTTCCAAGAGCGAAGACAGGTACATCAATCTGTTGCCCCAAGGTCTTGAGCTGGTCAATGGCTGCTGGACGATAGATATCCGCCGCAATCATCAAAGGACGGGCATTTTCTTCCTTCTTGAGTTTGTTGGCCAATTTACCGGCAAAAGTTGTTTTACCAGCCCCCTGCAAACCAACCATCATGATGATTGTAGGAATCTTAGGTGATTTGATAATTTCTGCCGTATCAGAACCTAAAACAGCTGTCAGTTCCTCATCAACGATTTTGATAATCTGTTGGGCTGGGTTAAGGGTATCAATGACCTCATGTCCGACTGCACGCTCACGAACTTTTTTGATAAAGTCCTTTACAACAGGCAAGGCAACATCGGCTTCAAGCAAGGCCAAGCGAATTTCTTTGGTTGCTTCTTGGACATCAGCCTCAGAGATTTTTCCTTTTTTACGTAGATTTTTAAAGACGTTCTGCAAACGTTCTGTTAAACTTTCAAATGCCATGTTTCTTCCTCTTATTCTCTATTATCAATGCTTGTTAAAATTTCTATCTGCTCCTGCAGAAACTCATCCTTGGGATAGCGCTCCAAAATATGGTCAAAAATCTGACTGCGAACAATGTAGTCCGAGTACATGTGCAATTTCATCTCATAATCTTCCAGAATCTTTTCTGTCCGCTTGATATTGTCGTAAACAGCCTGACGACTGACACCGAACTCTTCAGCAATCTCAGCAAGGCTGTAATCATCAGCGTAGTAGAGCTCGATATAATTCATTTGCTTATCTGTTAAAAGCGCTGCATAAAATTCAAAGAGCGCATTCATACGATTGGTTTTTTCGATTTCCATAACTTTTATTATACCAAAAAATAGCCTAATCTACCACACTAGGAAGCCAATCCGAGAAGATAGCTAGCTAAATTTGAAAAAAGCCCCAAGTAATTTCCAATTGATAGCTGGCAAAGGGTTGTCTCTCTTGATTTTGTAGTTGATAAACTAGCTCAATCTTTTGCCCATCCACTTGATAGCGACTCGTTTGAATGATAAACTCCTGCATGCCCATGGGTGTGGGAATATAGGCTAAACTATCACTATCCTTTAAAAAGCGCATAATGGTCTTAGGATTGGAAAAACGGGTCATCACCAGTTCTTGAGCATGAAATTTAATCACTACTTTTTCCTTTTCCTCATTATAGAAAAGCAGGTAGCTATAATCTCCTTTTTCATGCACTTCCACGTCATAAAGCTGGTCAATCACTTCCAACTGCTCATCAAACTGAATCGTATTTCGCATCCGAATCTTCACATCAAGTCCTCTTTCTTGTCTCTTGTCCTACTATTTTACCAAAAAGAGCAGGATTTTGCTATAATGGTCATATGAACGAAAAAGTATTCCGTGACCCAGTTCACAACTACATCCATGTCAATAATCAAATCATCTATGACTTGATCAATACCAAAGAATTTCAACGTTTGCGTCGCATCAAGCAACTGGGAACTTCCAGTTATACCTTCCACGGTGGGGAGCACAGCCGTTTCTCTCACTGTCTAGGAGTCTATGAGATTGCACGACGCATCACGGAGATTTTTGAAGAAAAATATCCTGAGGAGTGGAATCCTGCTGATTCCCTCTTGACCATGACCGCTGCGCTCCTTCATGACCTTGGGCATGGTGCCTACTCCCATACTTTTGAACATCTCTTTGATACAGACCATGAAGCTATTACTCAAGAGATTATCCAAAGCCCTGAGACAGAAATTCACCAAGTCCTGCTACAAGTAGCGCCAGATTTTCCAGAAAAAGTTGCCAGTGTCATCGACCACACCTATCCTAACAAGCAGGTCGTGCAACTCATTTCTAGCCAGATTGACGCAGACCGCATGGACTATCTCTTGCGCGACTCCTATTTTACAGGGGCATCTTATGGGGAATTTGACCTGACTCGCATCCTCCGAGTCATTCGTCCTATCGAAAATGGGATCGCCTTTCAGCGCAATGGCATGCATGCCATCGAAGACTATGTCCTCAGTCGTTACCAGATGTATATGCAGGTTTATTTCCACCCAGCAACACGCGCTATGGAAGTTCTCCTACAGAATCTCCTCAAGCGTGCTAAGGAACTCTACCCTGAGGACAAGGATTTCTTTGCACGAACTTCTCCACACCTCCTGCCTTTCTTCGAAAAAAATGTGACCTTATCTGATTATCTAGCTCTGGATGATGGTGTGATGAATACCTACTTCCAGCTCTGGATGACCAATCCTGACAAGATTCTTGCAGATTTATCGCAACGCTTTGTCAACCGCAAAGTCTTTAAATCCATTACCTTTTCACAAGAGGACCAAGACCAACTTGCTAGCATGAGAAAATTGGTTGAGGACATCGGCTTTGATCCCGACTACTATACTGCTATTCATAAGAACTTTGACCTCCCTTATGATATTTATCGTCCCGAATCTGAAAATCCGCGAACACAGATTGAGATTTTACAAAAAAATGGAGAACTGGCAGAACTCTCTAGCCTGTCTACTATCGTCCAATCCCTTGCTGGCAGTCGACACGGAGATAATCGCTTTTATTTTCCAAAAGAAATGTTGGACCAAAACAGCATCTTCGCAAGCATTACCCAGCAATTTTTACACCTGATTGAGAACGATCATTTTACCCCAAATAAAAACTAGAAGAGGAAATCTATGAGTATTAAACTAATCGCCGTCGATATTGACGGAACCCTAGTCAACAGCCAAAAGGAAATCACTCCTGAAGTCTTTTCTGCCATCCAAGATGCCAAAGAAGCTGGTGTCAAAGTCGTGATTGCAACTGGCCGCCCTATCGCAGGTGTTGCCAAACTTCTGGACGACTTGCAGTTGAGAGACGAGGGCGACTACGTTGTAACCTTCAACGGTGCCCTTGTCCAAGAGACTGCTACTGGGCATGAGATTATCAGCGAATCCTTGACCTATGAGGATTATCTAGATATGGAATTCCTCAGTCGCAAGCTCGGTGTCCACATGCATGCCATTACCAAAGACGGTATCTACACTGCCAATCGCAATATCGGAAAATATACAGTGCACGAATCAACCCTCGTCAGCATGCCTATCTTCTACCGCACCCCTGAAGAAATGGCTGACAAGGAAATTGTCAAATGTATGTTTATCGATGAACCAGAAATCCTCGATGCTGCGATTGAAAAAATTCCAGCAGAATTTTACGAACGCTACTCTATTAACAAATCCGCTCCTTTCTACCTCGAACTCCTTAAAAAGAATGTAGACAAGGGTTCAGCCATTACGCACTTAGCTGAAAAACTAGGATTGACCAAAGATGAAACCATGGCTATTGGTGACGAAGAAAATGACCGTGCCATGCTCGAAGTCGTTGGGAACCCCGTCGTCATGGAAAATGGAAATCCAGCAATCAAAAAAATCGCCAAATATATCACTAAATCTAATGACGAATCCGGCGTTGCCCACGCCATCCGAACATGGGTACTGTAAAAGGGAAGAATATACGAAAACCGCTCAGATGAGCGGTTTTTGATGTCTAATTACTGCCCCCTGCAGGAATCGAACCTGCAACTACTCCTTAGGAGGGAGTTGTTATATCCATTGAACTAAGGGAGCTAGATAAAAACTCTGCTGAAAAAGCAGAGTTTTTTAGTCGAATTAACGACGGATTTCTTTGATACGAGCTGCTTTACCTTGAAGGGCACGCAAGTAGTACAATTTCGCACGACGTACTTTACCGTAACGAACAACTTCGATTTGTTCAACACGTGGAGTGTGGATTGGGAAGATACGCTCAACACCTACACCGTTAGAGATTTTACGAACTGTGTAGTTTTCTGAGATACCAGCACCTTTACGTGCGATAACAACACCTTCAAAAATCTGGATACGTTCACGGTTACCTTCGACAACTTTCGCGTGTACACGAACAGTGTCACCAGGACGGAATGATGGGATATCTGTACGAAGTTGACCTTCAGTCAAGCTTTGGATTAATGGATTCATTTTGTTCTCCTATCTTTGTCAATCTTGAGGAATCTTCCTCAGCGGATAAACTGTATTTTTGTGCGTCCATTACACACAAGATACAGTTTACCAAATTTCTACAAAAAAGTAAAGAAATTTATAGCAGAAGTTTGTGTCTATTTTTTTGAGGTAGTAAAAAAATACATCAAAAACGGAAATGTAAAAACAAGGCTAAACAATTTTACTTGCTCAGCCTTGACATCTACTAAAATTTCTGATAGTATTAATCTTACTGATAAACAAGTCCCAATTGTTTATCTTTATGAGAGGTACGTTGCTGCGTGCCTCTTTTTTTATTGATAAGGTTATTATACAATTTTTACTACTATAAGTCAAGAGTTTACTGAGTTTATGACATCTTATTTATTGATTTTTTTCCCTGCAAAACGTTGTTTGTCTCTCTGTTTTCGGCCCTTCCAAGAAGCATTTACAATCGTTCCTAAACTTCTTGGAGCTTGATCGATCTTTTTGCGTACTTTTGCACTGCTCATTCCTTCTGAGTGGTATTTTTCATATTCATTTCTCCAATTACCAAAAAATAAATCTCGGAGTTCTTGATTGTAAGACAACAAAATAAGATAGGACATAGCATCTGCATGATTTAATGACCAATACATTCCTCTATTTTTCATCCGATAACTGATTTTCCGATGCTGGCTTTCCATAATTCCTAAACTTGCTGTTTCTAGATTCCTCTGCTCAGGAGGTTGCGTATATTTAAAATTACCAAGAATTCTATTCTTAAAAACCTTAAAAGTATCAATCTTCTTTTCGTTCTGATTAAGCAGGACGAATGATTCTAATGTATCAATAGCTGTTTTCAATTTCTGCTTGCAGTGGCTATCTATGGCTTTCATAAATTGATCTAGTAACTCTTCGGAATACGGTTTGACCAACTTTTTTATTTCTTTGTTTAGATGGTACCTATCCCAAAAATGTTGATGGTGCTTAATTCCTAGATCTTTTGATATCTCTTTAAATAAACGTGGAGTATATCCGTGCCCCATATCTGAATTAGTCACAAGTAGAGTATCTGACGTAATTTTAAAATGATTATAAATATAATCTACTACTCTTTTCCTTGCTATTCGATTATTGGGAGACACAATTTCCACCTTATCTTTTAAAATTTTCCTATTTCCATACTCCTCCGTTCCGGTATGAATGACAAAATGAGATAATTCTTTATTCTGTTGTTCTTTTTCTCTTCCACTGACCTTTATCCAAACACCATCTCCTTCAAGATAAATGACAGGTGCCTCAATTTTCTTGACAACTACCTCATCACTATAGTAACGATAATCTTCTTTTTCATTTAACAACTGACTTGCTAGTTTAATTGCTTTTAACACTGTGTCTTTAGTAATATAAACCTGGTACATCAGTTCAATAACTTCCACAACTTTTCGATAAGGTAACATTGTAGCTAGTTTGGTGATCTGATACAGCAATTCTTTCGAATAGGCAATACGTTTCTCCAGACCTAACTTTTCATCTACTGGAATCCTACATTTCCCATTCTTATACCAGCGCCTTCTTGAAAAAGTTACCTGGCCAAACGTAAATGTAACGGTTCTCTCAGCATAGTTTACAAATTTGTAACCTCTAGCTCTCATTATGGGAGCAATATAGTTGTCATAGTCACTTACAAATTTATGAAATCCTTGTAGATTTTTCTCTTTAAATTTCTCTACAAATTCTCTTTCATCAATAATTTTTGTATCCAAAATAAAAACACTCCCAACTAAAATCATAATAAAAAAGTATAAAGATTTTAGTTCGAGAGTTCAAATGTTTTTTGTCAGCAAAGATAAAAGCCTGGTATTAAACCAGACTTTAGGTAGTTAACAGTAGTATCATCTCATAACTAATATGACTCATTTACAACAAAAGCAGTAAGTTAAAATCAATGCAAAGTGTGATTATAATTATATTTACAATTACATTTATAGTTATATTTGTATTTATAAATATAAACCTGTTTCTTCTCTGAATTGGTTTTTTTGATGATGATTTTCTTCTGCCTTTTGCTTAAACTGTTGCAATTTTGTTGAGAATTTATCTGACTTTTTTATGAAGTCCCCCTCTTTCTCATCATTGATAGCTCCTTCAAATCCTTTATTTTTAAGATAATTTATATAAAAAAGTTGCTCCGATTGGAAATAATCAAATAATAGCTGTCTGTTATCATGAACCTGAAATGCTTCAAGCGCTGAATAATAAATTGCCTTATTAATATCATCCACAATAAAGGGGGTAATCCCTTCTTTTAAGCATTGTTTATACAAAAGCAATCGACCTATTCGACCATTGCCATCTGCGAAAGGATGAATCCTTTCAAATTGTGCATGAAATCTTGTTAAGTAATTCAAATCTTTCTGCTGTTTTAAGTTATAGCCAATTATCAATGAAAGCATCTCATCTTCAGTCTGTTCAACAGAAGCTGTCGCAATTTTTCCTACCTCATTTTGCAACACTTTATAACGACCAACTGGAGCTATCGGATTATACTCAGAACTGGTGCCACTTTTTAGAATACGATGCAGGGTTTTAATGTAGTCTTCTGTCAGTGGCTCATTAACGGTATCTAAGATATAATCAAAACATTTAAAATGATTATTCATTTCTACCAAATCATCAATTTTGATTCCTTTTGCATCAATATTTGCGATAGTCTTTGTCTCATAAATTAAGCTAGTCTGCTCTTCTGTCAGACGACTTCCTTCAATTCGGTTAGAATTATAAGCAAAGCGTTTCTGTGTGATATCATAAATACCACCATGTACTTTTCCTTCTCTCTCTGCTAAGAGCCTTGTAATTAAATCCATTATTTCTCCTTGTAGTAAGCAGTTGTAGTTATGGATATATTTATAGTTATAAACATATTTACAATTATAGTTTCTCGATTAATTTATCAAGATAATCTGATGCAGACTTTGCACCAGCTGCTTTTGCAACTTGATCTAACTTTTTCCGATTACTTGGCTTCAAAGTAAACTGGAATTGCTTTTTGCGTTCAAAACTTTCAAAGCTATCTATATCCGGAAGCTGTTCAGGTTGATGAGTTGCTTCAATAATCTGTGAAATTTCTTTTTCTTTCGGTGTAAATGCCATCATAATCTCCTTCTAATTATATTTATAACCGTATTTATGTTTACAAATATAATTATATTGTAGCATAAATTCTTGAAAAAGTCTCCTCTAGCTCCATAAAAAACTTTTTATGTTTTTGATAAAGATCAGGATTCTCCTTCATATCTGCAATAGAGACCTTATCAATCGTGGAATGATTGAATAGCTCTTTTGCTGGTACAATCCCTAGAAGGTTGTCTGTTCCCTTTTCTTTGGATTCAAGTCCAAGTGCTTCCAATAATTCTCTTGATGATCCATAGTTTGGTCGAATCATATTTGCTAGAAAATATAACTCAGCAGTAATGTAGGACTCTCTGGTACGATAATCGATTACATCCTTTCTGAACGCTTCTAACCGAGTTGATAGATTGAATTTAGCATTATAACCAAATTCTGAAGGAGTCAAGGGACTAATAATAGCATGACTGACCGCAACAGCATTTTTTGTAGCTGTCGCAAAGTCCGGTCTACAATCAATCAAGATATAGTCAAACTGACCCAACTTCTTCTTTTCGTAGTTATCCTCTAGCCAAAGATAAAGGAGCATATTTTTCTTATCGCTGTTCTCTAGATCTCGTTCCACCGAGTCAAGTTGAACCGAACCTGGGATTAGACTGATATTTTCCTTAACTTGCTTAATATCCACGTCGCCTCCTTTGAAGGCATTCGCAATCGTATTCTGACTTTCGTAAATATTGTAGCACTGAGTCAAATTACATTGATGGTCTAAATCTATAAAGAGAACCTTATGCCCTTTCCTAGCCAACCATTCTCCATAATTAAATGTCAAAGTTGTTTTTCCAACACCGCCTTTAATAGCAGCAAATGTGATAATCTTCATTCTATTTCTCCATCCTTTTTCTATATTTCTATTATACCATTATAATTATATTTGTCAACATGTTTATAGTTATATTTATAATTATTTTTTTACAATGAAGTTTCTCTATCCTTACGCTGCTCCACATTTTTCTCAATGTCTTGATGTAGCTTATAATCTTTTGTAATTGCTTCTACTCGTTGATACAAAGCCTGGCGCTCAAAGGTCGCCTCTTTAACAAGTTTATCAATCTCAGCTTTGCGAGTGCTAGGATCTACTCTTAAATCTTTCAGAATAGAAACAGCTAGTTTCACTTCCTGAGGATCGCTTGATTCCAATGCAAGAAATGCAGACTGAATTTTATTAAGCTCACCCAAGCGTTGATCTAATTTATCAAGCAGGTTATATACTTCTTCTAGTTCCTCTTCAAAACGATTTAACAATTCATCAAATTGTTGTCCTTCTGTCACTCCATGAGCAGATAGATAATTATATTCACGAACAAGCTGATCCAAACTGGAGATTTTCGGATTTTTCCGGACAATCATTTCTCCATTATCATACGACAACTGAGAAGCGACTGTTTCTCCCTTCATGTAACGATTCTTATCAGCGTGTTCAGGATTAACAAAATAGTAGAAGTCATTTTTTCTGATAAAAATTTCATAAGAGCCATCTTCTGCTTTTTCAATCTGATGAGCTGGAATAAGAATTGTTCCCTTATTTCTAATCCCAAATTCCATTTCAAGATAGATCCCATTTTTTGTTTCTTCCATCACCTGCCATTCTTCAACTGTGATTCTCATTTCAAAATCATCTTCTCGTTCCGCAACCATTTTTTCATATTCAGATTTAATTTCATCGACAGAGAAAGTCACCTCATTAGCAACCACTCTCTCAGAAATTTTCTCTAAAGAATAATTTCCTTTTTTTGACAAAGTGCGATCCCTAACATTTCGTGTTTGATCTCGATCAGTCAGACGATATTTTATTTCCTTCCCTGAAGTATCAACAACAAGATCTAAAGCTTTGGCCTTAGATTTAAAATCTTCTAAGGAGCTTGAATGTTTTAAAAGGAAATCTAAACGAGATTTAATTTCATAACGAAATGAATTTTTCTTTCGGTAAGCATGATAGGTTTTTCGATTAGTCCATAATCTCTCTTTAAGAATTTTAGCTCCAGCTAAATCCGCATACTTATCTGAAATATTCTCTAAACTTTTTTTCGTTCCTTTCTGCCAACGAAACTTTTTTAATGTAACAGAATTAGTGGAATTGAAAATGATGTGATTGTGAATGTGCCCCTTATCCATGTGAGTCGCTATGACAAATTCATGTTGTCCACCAGTTAATTCTAAAATTGTTTTTCGACCAATTTCATGAATTTCTTGTGGAGTCAAGTCATCTTCAGGAGAAAATGATTGGATGATGTGGTGAGCTAAAACCCGATTCGGATTGTGAATGTCAGATCGTTCTTTTGTCCCTGCTCGTTGAGCAGCGTTCTTTTTTGTCAAAAGAAATTCTTCTGTCGCTGTACTAGCGTCTGTAATTCCATAAGTAGATACCAGTTGCTTGACTACTCGGCCATCTTTAACCACTGCTGGAAATTCAAACTGTTCATCTTGTTCTAAGAAACTCGTTTTAGTTGGATTCTCGATATAGCGTAAAGCATTATTTAAACTTTTTGTATCAGTCAGCTCGACCGTCTTTGCTTCATCCTCAATATATTTTGTAGATCGTCCTAAAGAAGCTACACCCTTTATTTGAAGAACCTTTGTTACAACCATCGCTCTTGTTCCTTTGTTTGATTTTCCTGTTTTTGGATAAATTGGCTGACTGTATCTTTCAAATGTTTCTGCAATTCAAGAATCTGACTCAATTCATTTAGACTAGCCTGATTATCTTCGTTTACTTTTTTTGCGACCTGATTAATATTGACCCCTATCCGATTTATTTCCTTACGTAACTCTTTCAATTCTTCAAATTTTAAAATATTGACTTCTCCCATAATCAATAGGATTCGGGCAAAGGTATTAAAATTTGGCATTCCAGATTCTGCAACCTTTGTTGAAATAAACCGTGCCTCTTCTTCCGTCAAACGAATTTTTTTCTGAATCATTCGTTTTCGTTTTTCTATATTTTTCAAAAAATCTTCACCTCTCTTCTGCTATTTTCTCTTGAGGGTCTCAGCCCCCTTTTCTTCTGGCAAGCATAGCACTTGGGTACCCAAATGCTGTTTTTAAAAAGGTCAAAGTTAGTCAGGGTGTCACCCCTGACTATTCTTGACTTTTTAAATTTTTGGGGAAATCCCCAATCCCCTAATCCCTGCAAGCAGGAATCTTGTTCTATCACGAGGGAAAAGTTTGACTAAACTTTTAAGTCTTCCAGTAGAAGCTCCATTGTATCAACCATCTCCGTTTTAAGGATTTCGTCTTTTAGTTGCTCAAATCGTTCATCACTCATTCCCTCAATTTCTTTAAGTGCAACGGGATACATTTCTACTTCTTCTAACTCATAGTTTGTTTTTACTCGCATATCTCTACGAAGAATATAGAGGCATTCTTTACGTGAAATGTGCTGGTTGACTTCATTCACTTTTGGCGAATCTGTAGTTTCATCTATAAAAAATATCTCCATTAAAAGATTAAAAGTTTCTTGTTTTAGATGTTCAATCATCTTCTGTTTCTCCTTTTTTGTTTTTCTTCCTACGGACTAATGCCTCCATTATTGAGGGCTGCTCAGGGACTTTTTTTCTTCCACCTGCTTTACAGCCTCCGCCTTTTGATTCCCCAACTGCTCAGATTTTTCTTTTGCCTGTTGGAGTTTAGCAGCAAACTTATCTTTCGTCACAGTTTTATTTTTCACTAATTCTAACTTAGCATCCATCCGATCAATCAAACTTTTTGCTTCCTTCTGAACAACCTGCAGTTGTTCTACCATATCTTCAAAACCATTTTTATCTTTTGCCCAAATAGCCAAATATCCAAAACTGTAGCTACTCGTATCGAAACCAAAATGATTAGCCACGACATAAGCGACACTTTCAGCTTGTAATTCTTGCTTACGATATTGGTCGTCCCCATATTGGGCATTGCTTCCTCTATGTAAATCTGCATAAGCCATTTCATGAAAAATGGTTTTTAAAATCTGTTCTTGACCCTTTAATCCTTTTGAAATAACAATTCGATTTTCATCTGGAGAATAATAACCATTTGCGCTCTCTATTTTAATTTCTTCAAAACTAATAGGAACCTGATTATCCATTGAAACAGCTTTGGCTGCTCGGTACAAATCTTCATAATCTTTAACAGAACCAGTCAATTCATTAATTGCTTTTGGCAATTCTTTTCCTTCTGTTTGAGATATATCAAAGACATTCCCTAACTTGAATCGAGTAACTGTGACTTCCTTCTCTTCCATTTCATTCTCAGATGGAGAAAAACTCAACTCATTTTGATTAGCAGAAATCTTAGTTTTCACTTGATACGGAACCCAGATTTTCAGAGCTTTAGAACCCTTTTTAACTGTTCTGTCAAAATCTGTTTTCCATTTATTAAAACTTGCAACACGGGAAACATTAGGATTTTGCATCTTCAGCAAATGAATATTGTTGAGTGAGTAGTTATGAAATTTACTCATCGTATCCAAGAAAGATTTAAACTGTTCTGAATCCAAATAGTTCTTCATTCCCTCCTTCAAGTGTTCAGCTAAAGCTTTTGTATCTTTATTTGAAACCAACTGGGAAATGGTTTGTTCTGAATTTTTAGTAGCAACTGCTTCGGTAATAATAGCTCCTGCAGCCACTTCAGCATCTGTTCTTCTTTCTCGATCTTCCTGCTTTTTATGAAGGTTAGAAGCAGCATTGTATGGATCTGTTCCTTGCAACATCTCATCGGAGTTGGAAATACCATCACCATCCAAATCACGATCCCTCTCATCTTTTCGGTTATACTGATAAATTTTTTCGTATGGATTATCTGGTGTATTTTGCAAATTTTTGACTTGTGATTTCTCAAATTCTTCTCGAACTGTGGCAATCGTTTGTTCAACTTTTTCTGATAAACTTTTGATTTCTTTTTGCCATTTTTCTACAAGAGCTACTTGTTCCATAGGTGAGTCCTTGACTCCCAACTTCTCAAACCAAGCAGATAGATTTTCGACCTCAACACTATCCATTCCATCAAAAGAGATAAATCCAAGACGAGCATCATGACTACTATCTGTAAATCCAATTGGACTATTTTCCAAATCTCCAAATGGGAGTTGGGATAGAAGTTGATCTGCGTAAAGAGTATCTTCTAAAGCGTAACTGAACTGAGAAATATCTAACTCACTCGCCAATCTCTCCAGATGATACGGAGTGAATATGGCCCCATCTATCTTCATCAATTCTGGGTACTCTCTCATTTCTCGTGTTCCAAGTCTTTCTTTGTGAGCAATGGGGTTAATCTCCTCACCGATATTGTAACGGATGCTATCCTGAATCAGTTCACCATCAGGAGCGTAGATACTAAACTGGATCTTAGTTGGAGAGATGTAGGCTTCTGGATGACCACCAGTCACTTGTTTTAGCCCTTCCTGATATAGCTGATAGAAGCTCTGATTGGCCTTGTAAAGCTCTCTAGCAAAATCTTGATAAGGTATCAGCTCAGTTTCTTTAAAGGGCAATCTAGGCCCATCTGGGCGCTCCTCAGACCATTGAAGGCGTACATGATAGTTCTCCTTATAGATATAATCTTGTTTCCATTCTTTATAAAAATCTGAATTTGTATCTAGGAGATGATCTTCTCCAGCTGCAGCAACAATCTGATCAAATTTATCATTGTGTTGCTTCGCATAGTCAAGATACTGATTCCAGGCTTTATGAAATTTTTTTGGAGTTTTTGAGATGTCACCTGGCACACCTAAATTATAGACAGTATCTAAGACTTGAGTAAAGGTAGCTGAATCAAGTAGGGGGCTATTCAGTGTGTTAGAAGGAGTTAATTGTTCAATTTCTTTAGAAACTTCTTCAAACTGCTTATTCTTCAAGACTGACAGCATTTCTGCACCTTTGTCTTTAACATACTCCTCATTGATTGAAAGTTGCTCAATGTGTCCATCTCTTTCTCTATAAACACCGAGAATGATCTTTTCATCCAATAATTTAACATTAGTTCCAAGCTCTCCCTTGAGTTTCATAAGAGAGGCTGGAATTTTTTCATCTCCAATATCTTTAAACAGTAGTAAGAAATCTTCATCTTTTGCTTTAATAGCTTCACTCATATTGAGATTGTGAAGCTTTTCAACACTACTCAAATCATCTAGAACAAAAGAATGTGGATCTAAAATATCACGCAACATAGGAAGAACCTGCAATTTATCCTTAATTGCATTACTAATCAACATACCGTCATAATGCCCCTGACCATTTGCAATATCATCTAGGAAATTTGCTGCTCCCTTTCTCTCTTCAAAAGGTCTGATTCCTGAAAGATGGATAAAATTATCCTTTTGAAAAGTCACCTGAAGCACATTCTCCTCTCCATGATCCGCATAAACAAAGCTGATCTTACTGTCAGCCAGTTCATTTAAATACCAGGACGCTGTACTTTGGATAGACGGTGCATATTGATTTAATCGTCTTAAATCCGCTGGTGTAATCGGATGATAATTCGCTGTTCTCCGTTGCACTTTATCATAATTTGTGCTAAACTGTAAGTAAGGATAGGATGATGTCGGGTGACTGGTAACAGTTTGCTCAAAGGTACTTGTTTCAAGTACAGGTGAGGTACTGCCTTCAGCTTTAGGCTGTAAAGAACCCGTGCCACCACTGGTCCTATCATTCATTTGCTCCTGAGAGGTCTCAGGAGCTTTTTCTGTGCCCTGAATTTGTTTTTTGGGCTCCCTATCATCTCCAAGAGGTTTGGAAGGTTTTTCATAGGTCACTGTTTTGTCCGAATCAATAACCATTTGTTTTCTAGGCTCTACTGAGAAGCTAATATTATGCCAGTTCTTCTTCAGCCATTCTGCATCTTCTGGGGATAAATTACTAGTGTCTATGTTCAATTCAGAACTCTGATTATCTTCTAGAACCACTTCATCTTGCTTTTTTTGTTTGGACAGTAACTTATTTACCACCTCTTTTTCCTCCTCCGTATTAGGGAGATATTTAGGAGATAGTTCAAATCTACCTTCCTCCGTCAATTCTAAAGCAACTCGACGTAACCCTTTTATAAAATAGATATTTGGCTGCTTAACCCACTGCTTGACCTCTCCAGAATCAATTAAAGCTTGTGTCTCTGGTTGAATAATCAGTCCATCAACTTTATCTTGAATGGCTTCTAGGCGTTCTAATTCCTTTTTGTAACGCTTGATAGTTTCAGGTCTATAACTCGATTCCCCACGTTCTGCCTTCTCAATTTCTTCCCGAATACGGGGAATATTTTGGACACTCATCTCCAGGCCATTCCCCTGCCGGTTGAGACCTGCTGCTTTTCGGTCTTCTCTTTCCTGGAGCCTTTCAATTCGCTCTTCTTGTTCCTTGATTTCATCCAATTTAGAGAAGACACGATTTTCAATTTGTTCTTGCTTCTGCATAAAACGGCCCCCTCCTCGTTTATCATTCATAGGCTGGCCATTCGTTAGGGATTGATGAGAATAGGCCGCATTGATTGCCTCATCAGCTTCTCCTTTGAGTCGCTCTAGCTTTCGTCTAGCTTGCGCCAAGCGACTATTATCTGGCTTTTCTGCTTCATACTCAGCCCCTGCTTCATGTACTTCCGACATAGTATGTTTCCTTTCTTTCTCTTGATTGACAATCCTTGTATATTCCTGATGGACTTCTTCCTTCGTCAGCTGCCTAGCTGAGACAAAGGCTTTTACATCATCTGCAGTTAGCTCTTGCGCTTTTGCGAGAGCTATTTCCTTCTCAAAAAAGCCCTGGTAATGCCAGGACTTTTCATCTGCTGTGTAAACGTGCGCCAGCTCCTTAGGAGCTTCATTCCCCCTCTTCAGGAAATCATTCCAATCTTCCTTTTCCTGGTTAAGCTGAACGATAGGCGGAATCGCAATCTGGACTGGAATCCCCTTCTCCTGCAATCGAGTGATAAAATTCTGTCCTGCAGCATCATTATCTACAGCCAACGTAATCACATCTTGATGCCGACCATCTTTGAAATAATCCGTTGTTCTAGCGACTACTTCTAGAGCTTTCCCCGTATTCTGATTGACTTGATAAGATTTATCATTTATCTCTGCATACAATTCCATAAACCGTCTACTAATAATCCCATCTTTTACTCCATCCATAGCTACTAAGCGAACATCCTGAAGCCTATCCTTATGAAGCTCATAGTAGCTCATTAGATCGATTGGAGCTTCCGCAAAGATCAAACGTTTTGGTGTTCCGATATCAATTGAAAATCCTAGTTGTCCGTCTGAATTTCTCATAATTTGTTTTAAACGCCCACGTTCAGGATAGTGCTCCCGATTCTCTACTATTCCCTGAAGACTCGCTCCAGCTAAAAAGCCTGTGTTGTCCTTATACTTAAAGACAATCACAGGCTCAAAATAGTCTCCTTTTTTTCGGATTGCTTCCGCTATACTGCCTTGACTAATAAAGAAGTTAATCGTATCATCTGAAAGGCCTCTCTGTGCCTTCAAATAGCGTCTAGAAGCGCTGAAATTCTGACGCTCATATCTTTCCAAGTGATAGCTAAAAGGCTCTTTTGAAGCCGTCTGAGCTTCTACATCGACTTCCTTAAATTCTCCAGTTTCTAAAAAATGCATCGCCTCCTTGTAAGTAACACCCTGGATAGTTTGAACTAGTTGAATCACATCTCCAAATTCTGATCGAGAATTCCAATGAAAGTCATTCTTCTTTACATCGATTACAAACGAATCATGCTCTGTCCACGTATAACTATAGGCTCCCGTGCGCTTTAGCCTCATTCCCAGCTGTTCCGCAACAGAAATGATAGATATATTTTTAGCTGATTCTTTAGTTAATGCCATCTCTTGCCTCCTCTACAATGAAAATTCTGGCACTTCTTTTTCTAATACATCTTGTGTTCGCTCTTTTTCAAGCTCTTCTGCTTCGACAAAACGGTTTAAATCAGGAAAATGGAGTTGGGCTTGTTTTAGCTTATCATGAACTAACAAGTTCTCATCGATATGATAGACTGCTTCCTGATAGCCATTGAAACCTTTCTCTAAATCAATATCATCAAAGCGGATGACAGCCAACTCTGTCAAACTTCCCTTATACCAAGCTCCAATCTCACTTTCAAGATAGAACTGAACTGATTCTCTATCTTCCGTCTTTGTATCTCGCAAATAGGCCAGTTCCCAGCTTTCACCCTGAGAATACCCAGTGACTTCTTGAACAATTAGCTCCTGGTTGTTAGTGCTTAAAATCCGATTAATATCGTCTAAGCGGGGGACTAAGATTTCCCGAGCTAGAGAGACTGCTTCTGTGCGATAGTCGAAAAATTCATATTGTTTCCTATCTTCGACATAGTTCCTAACGAAATCTGAATAATGAGGGAAATGTTCCTGAAAGCTAGGTGAAATCATCCCATAGATATAGGCTTGTCTTAATGTTTCAAACTGGGCTATTTGATAATATGATGGATCGAGCTTAGCTTCTTGATTCAACATTTCCTTGATACTTTCTGGAAGTTGTATTGGTTCCGAATCTGGCCAAGTTCTCTTAGAATAGTTGATTACTTCCTCGTAGAGAATAGTATCAATCTCTGAATTCTTCATTTTAAGCAAAGCCTCTACAATTTGAGCTGATTCTGAAAGATTGGAACGATAATCAGTAATCAAGCCATCTTTACGAACTTCCCACTCCTCAACCTGAGCATTTTCTGAAGTTCGTAGTAACAATACCTCCTCGGATTCCAAGTCAACTCCAATAACTTGATCGCCATTTGGTAGCTGATCCATCTCCAATTCCTGGATTTTAGCATCTAATTGATTATTAACCTGAAGCAAGTCTTGCTTCAAATGAAATAATTCTTCTGCATTGGCCTTTAATTCCTCAAAGTACTCTCTGGAGATTTTCACTGGTCGAACCAATAAATCTTTCTCTCGTTGCTCTCGAGGGTAGGAAAATAAGTAGGGAGCAACTTCTTTGAAATCCTGGTAGTTCATCCATTTTATAGATTCTGTAACAATCATATTCTGGACATCGATGACATCTGTATGAGGAGTAATCCAGCCAGATAAAGCCAACTCTTTTACTGCTTCAGATAGGGGGTAAGAAGGGATATGTTCTAAAACCCCCTCAAAATAACCAATCCCTCGTGCAGTCTCCTCCTCAACTTCACGCTTCATTCGTTTAAATTGTTTTTGTGGTAATGTATTCATTCTATTTCCTTTCCTTTCTTTCTATTATCAGGTCCGTAAAAGGTATCTACGATACCTGCAGAACGTAAAGCAGATTCCAATGCCGATCTAGCTAACTCAGAAGCTGCAATCGTTCTCACTTTCACTTCCCATAGTTCTTCTTCCTTCTTTTTAATTAAGCCATCCGCCCACTCATTATCTTTAATCAGCTCATCTCGTCGTTGCTTCAATTGTTCTAAATCCATTTGATTATCCTTTCATCAAAAAAACAGCTCTGTTTTTAGAACTGTTTCATTACCTGCTATTTTTATTTATTGAAAAGTCTTTGCCAGAACGATCGTCTTTGTAAAGACTCTATCTTCTCTTCTGCTACATTTTTCAATCTACGTAAACGTTGTGATTCATTGGTTAGACGTTGATTTTCAGTGAGAATCTCTCCTTTTTCCTGCTTCAGTTTTCGTTTATCTTCTTCTAGTTTTTGATTATCCTTTTCTAACTTCTTGTAATACTCCTCCTCTTCGTGATACTTTCTCAAGAGTGTTTCGGCCTGCTTGATGTCTTCTGAAAGTTGTTTCACTTTTTCAAATTTTTCATCGTAGGATGATTTCAACAGCTTAATTTCATCCTTGAGTTCTTGGCACTGATCCTCATAAGTTTTCAAAGCTTGGTACTTCCTTTCGTTATCTGGTGTTATCATGTGTTCTTTTTGAAAACGTCCATAAAGTTTATAATCTCTATCTTGATAAGTGGTTCTAATTTCTTTTGCAATAGTTGCTAGTTCCTCAGGATTTTCAAACTCCTCCGGAAGACTTTCCTGAATCCACTTTGGAAAGAAGGCCTTGGCTTCAAAAAGAGGGATGCCCTTTCTAGCTAACTCTGCTCGTTTCAGACGACTTGGTTTTCCAGATACATAGAACTCAATTGCTAAAATACCATTAAATCGATAATATGCCGAATAAGGATAGGTTTCCTCCAACTTCATATAAAACTTTAAAATAGAATACCCACCGTCTGGAAAAGGCACCTTTTGGAGTTTAGCAATACGCTTCGGAAAAATCATAATGGTCGTCTCACCCTCCTGAATTTGAAACTTCTGAATTACTTCAAAAGCAGAAAGAAAAGCAATTAATTCAGGCGTATAGGCGAAGCTCCCAGACTTGTCCCTTAATGGGCTAGATTCTCCAGTAAAATATCGGAAAAAAGCCTGACCGCGCTTTCGAGTTTTCGAATTTGTGCGACCGTGAGATGGACTTACTTTTAGCTCGGTTTCCAAGTCGTAAAATACACCGTTAGTCTTATCTGTAGGATAATGCCAAGGATCGTCATCAGCTAGTTTAAGAGCTTCAAATGCGTTAACAACACGTTTCTGACCGTCTTTTGTCTTAGCAACGGCATAAAATTTTGAAACTGCCATGGGTTACCTCCCTTTGGTATTTACCTTTATTATACCATAAGAAATATCAAGACACATTGTGCTATCTAGTTCTTAGTTTCTATATAGCTAAGTTCGTCTGTAGAAAAACCAACAATCTTATAGAAGCCTATGGCTCCAAAAGTTTCTAATAAATGAGTTTCCGCTACCCTTTTAGCTGTATTAAAATCACGAAAAAAACCTGCATAAGCAAAATTTTCATGCCAGGTTATTTTTTCGCCTTCCTGATGCAGCCACACATACTGATCCCAATTTATAGCAATTAAAATGCAATAAGAGTCATAAAATTCTATTAGATTTCCTTTCTTTCCTAACTCACTTTGAGAGGAACTTCCTCGACTTCCTTAATCCCAATATGAATAACATTTTCTTCCCCAACCTGGTCTTTCCACTCATCAATATCACTTAGATATCGCTTGTAACGATACCAGTTATCATCGTTCGGGCCATTACTTAAGAGGTAGGCTCTTGGATGCGTATCCAGATTAAATTTTTGATCTCGAAAAACATTTTGTTTGGATAGGAAGAGCAGGGCTTCTGTTGTTCCAATTGTAGCAACCTCATGCGGTGTCAACAGTTCTCGACCAATTTTTGAGTTCTGCTTAGAACTGCTGGCATTTCTTCCTCTGCTCTCACTATAATTCTGATCATTCAAAGTTTGCTTCCCTGATCGCTCAGATAGGTACTTAAGCGTATCTAAGTCATTGGAACCTAAATAAAGAATAGCACCACAGTTATTGATAATCGTCTTTGTATTTTCTTTACCGTACAATACTTCAATCTGACTTTGAGATTGCACCATCATCTTGATAGAAATCTCTCGCGAACGAATAACAGAGATAATTGGCGGTAAATTAGGAATCTTCCCAATCTGACCAAACTCATCTGCCCACACCTGTAGATGTAATAGGTCTTCCTTAGTCTTTGTTGGATACTCACCTAATATAACTGCATCTGCAGTTTTTATTAGCACATCAAAAATGGTACTAAAAATCAGGGCAGATAAGAACTGATAAGCTGGATCCACTTCTGGAATATGAATAAAAACTGCTGTTTTCTCAATATTCCATTTTTCAATCTCCAGCGTATCCTTTTCAATAATCTTTCTTAGTTGCTCATGATCAAATACTGAGAAAGTTGTTGCAAAAATGGCATAAACAGAAGCCCGTGTTTGACCATCAAAGTTTTTATTGAATAGTTCCCACTGCCTGCAGGCATAGTTCCCCGGCCATCTCCGCTCCAGGTCTTCAAACATCAACTCAACCGGACTTTCTGCATCCGGATGATTCCGTCTCAATTCTCGAATCATATCCGTAACCTGACCCAGGTTTGGCATATAGTGATCGAGCTGACTATCAAAATAAAGATAGCCAATTAGAGAACGCATCAGGAGTTTATTTGCTGCAGGCCAAAAAGGATCACTTTCATGACCATTTCTGTTGAGAGACTCTGTAATTGCCTCTGCCACTCGGTCTATATCCATTTCATTATGAATATATCTAAAAACATTGAAGCCATCTGAATTCAGGAAAGTAATCAAATCAAAAATCTTCATCTTATAGCCTTTTTCTACAAGTGATTTCCCTGTTTCATGAATCAAAATCCCTTTAGTATCTGTAGTTACAAAACTAGAGTTAGCTTGTAATATATTCGGTTTTACAGCACTACGTGTCTTTGAATCCCCTGTACCTCCATACACCAGAATATTTTTATTAATCTGATTTTCAAAGCTCAAGCGGTTATTGAATAGTCCCATCTGACTGTTCTGGGTAAAAATCATATTCTTTTCAGGTTCTTCGTCTCGGAATCTCATCAACTCTTCTCTTGTCGCAAAACGAGCTGATCCATGTTCCTCCCCATATCTGTACGTACCTGTATCCGATACTCTCAAATACAGCAGAAAAGCAATCAAAAATCCGCCCATACCAATTAATAAAGAAGCTGGAGTAAATTGAAAATCAATCCAAGACTTATCGTTTAGATGGTCATTCATCCAGTTAAGCTTTCCAAATCCAAATACATCCGTTACTGAATCAGTATCTGGTGCCAACAGCCATAGTTTAAAGAACCAATGAAAGAGGTAGAATAGACCAATTCCTAACAACAAATACGGTCTAAGTCTCCGTTTCTTCTTTTCTGTAATCACTTCATTTTTCCTCCAATCTGTGGTTCGATATTTTCTGGAAGAACAAACTCCTTCGTATGAATGTTTACCTGAAGCGAGTTAATTTTCTCTTGTTCAACTGCTTTGAAATGTTGCAATTTCTCCTCAAAAGAAGTCGTTTTCCCATTTTTTAGGTGTCGCTCATTGAATCCTTTAGGATCTCTTGTGATGCCTTCTAGGACATCCTTAAAGGCTTGTTCGACAACTCCTTTATCTTTTGCATTGAAAGCAAGAGTTGTCTTACCGTCAGGATGTGTATAAAAAGAAAAGCCAATCCCGTATTGGCCCAGTTCTTTTCGAACTGCCTCGAGATTGACTTCATTATGTAGTAATTGCTGGACTTCTTTCGTATCTGCCGTGGCCATGAATTTATTCCAGTCTGTCTCACCAGTAAAGAGGACATTTTCACCTCTGGCTTGATACATTTCAACTGCCTTAGAGCTAGCCAGGAAGAGTCCTTTTAAGATGATTTCGCCTGTCACAAGAGTTGCCCGTCCTAATTGAGCTACCACTTGTTCTTGTTCCATTTTAGCTCACCTCTTCAATTTTGAAATAAAGATCCTTCAGTTGACTAGCTTGTTTCTCTTTGGCAAGAATCTGTTGTCGCAACTCATTGATTTTATTTTGACACTCAATAATTTCCTCGTTTGCTTCCTTGATGAATTCTTCGTTAGACTGAATTTTATGTTTAATAGACTGCTTATAAGTGATGGTCTGAGCCTCAAAGCTATCAATGACCTCTGAAGGCAATTCTACTGTCGTTGCATGAGAAAGAGAGAAGGAAGGCTCAACATTGCCCTTATCTTCTTGTTTAACAGGAAGAGATTCATTTTCTTCCTGACTTGATTTTTCAACACTAGAAACTACTTCTTGTGTAGGTTCTACACGTTCTTCCTGTACCGCCTCTATTTCATCCAGTCTACTGAAGTGTTCTGTAGTCCACTCATCGGATGAAAAGGCATCTTTATCTTCCAAAGGTACTTCCTCTCCAACCTCATCTTGAGGTTTCTGAGAAACTAGCTCAGCAATTCTTTGACGGGCCATATTCGCCTCTTTCTTTACCGTTAAATCTTCTAGCTTAGGATCTGGTTCTGGTTGGAATTCGGGTTGAGGTTGGGGTTCTGGTATGCCTTGTGAGGACTTCTTTTCTTTATGTTTTGCTAAAAAATGAAGAAAACCTCTTTTTTTCTTCCCAACATTCGTACCAAAATTTTCCAGTAACTGATCAATGATTCCAACAAAAGGTATTTCAAGACTAAGTTCTTGTAGGATTTCACCTTCAGCATTGAGAGAATAAAGCCGATAGGTTCCGGTTATTCTATTACTCTTCATTCTCTCGTTGATGA
Organism: Streptococcus mitis; assembly: GCF_005844455.1. Lineage (GTDB taxonomy): Bacteria > Bacillota > Bacilli > Lactobacillales > Streptococcaceae > Streptococcus > Streptococcus mitis_BF. The sequence continues at coordinate 60,926 of NZ_SPGF01000003.1, forward strand.
TTTCTAGCCTTGATAACAACTCATCTCGTTGCTCAAATGTTTCCTCTTGATTAGTCAGTTGATTGATAATTTTATACATGGTTCACTCCTTGGTTACTTGATTGTGCTGGAAGAATTAACTCCTTCATTTCCTGATAGGATAAGCCACTTTCTTCTGATAGAGCAATAAAAAGCTGTGCTTCCAAATCTTTTTCTTGATTTATGTAATTCTTGATTTTTTTATCTGCTTCTTCTTTTTGTCGTTGCGCTTTTCCCTTATCTTTCCTGACTTTCTCAAGCTTACCTTCAAGTTGTTCTATTTTTTTATTCATTCAATTCTCCTTATTGGTTACTACTAGTTGCGGTTGTTGGTTCAGAAGGTGTAGGTGTTGACGTTGATGTAGATGAAACTGGAGTCGAGCTTGAACTGCTAGTATCTGAATAAGTTCCTATACTTTGCCCTCTCGCTTCAGTCAATACGATAGGCTCTATTTTATTGATTAATAGTTTCCCTGCTTTTTCTACATAGGTCAATCGAATTGTCGCCTTCGTACTACCAGTTAGCCCCTTAGAAGCTCTATTATCTTTCTCTGTTAAGGTGGTACTAGTATATTGAACCTGAGCTAATGCAATTTTATGTTGTTTATCAATGTAGATAGAGCCTGATTCAAAAGCTTGATCAACCACATACCCCTTATAGGTCTGGTTGACTGGTTTTTGTTCTTCTTGAACAGTTTCCTGATACATGGAATCCGTCATAAAAGGCTTATAGCGTGGTCGATTCTCTTCTAAATCCTTTTTGGTATAGTAAGCAATTAGAAAGTCCTCGACCTGCTGTTCAGTAAGAGATAGTTGTTCCTGTTGTTTCTCTTCTGTTTTTTGCTTCGCCTCTTCCTGAACTTGACTATTCTGTCTCAAATTCTGTTGTACTTGGGCAATAGAATAGCCTAGGACAATACATAAAACGGTAGCAACTCCGATAAGGAATCCCTTTACCATTTTGATTAACTTTTGATTATACATTCTTTTCCTTTCTTATTTAGGGGTAACAAAATAGATACCTGATTGTGGTTTCAAAGTACGCCAACTTGATACATATAAACCACCAAAGTTCATTTCTGAAACTAAGAAGCTACCATCGCTATTAACGTACTCACAGAAAGCAACGTGACCATAGATTGGCGATGCCCCAGCTACACCATTCATGAATACAGCTGCAGAACCTGGTTTAGGAGTCGTTGAGATGTCATATCCTTGCGCTTGACCACTATCAACCCACTGATTAGCATTTCCTAAATACGGATAAATTCCTATTCCAATCTGGGCAAAACGGTTATAGACATACCAAGTACAATTTCCTAGTGCATAGGCATTACCTGAATAACCTTGACCCTCTAAAAGTGCTTGATCGGTAGGTAGTCCATAAGGTAGCTTATCTTTATATTCTGCTGGAACTTGCTTGCTAGAAACACCTGTCGAACCTCCTCCTTTATTTTTTAAGAAATTCAACCATTGACGGGCTGCAGATTGCCGTTCTAAAAGCTTATTTCCTGGGACTCCTAACCAAGCGTTCAAGAAGTCCTCCGCAAGAGTTTCTACGGATCCAGTAGATGTTACAATTCTTCTGAATGCTACACGTCTAGTTGGATCATCTTCCTCCAGAAGAAATTTTGTTTGGACTTCCGCAGACCAAATATCTCCATTCACAGATTTTGCAAAATTCCACAATGCAAGAGCACGAGGGCCAGTAAATTGACCAATCCCAATCCCGATATAGTGCAAACCATTGACTAGATAACCTCTTTCCTTTAAAGGCAAGGTAGGGTACATAGCTTGAAAGGCTCCCCAGTTGCCAACTAGATTTTCTGCGGTTGGCTCTTTAGCGACTTTATCAAACTGATTATTGGTTAGAAAGTCTGTTTCATAGCGTTTAAAGGTAATGGAACTCTCAATATCAAATCCTCCCAAAACAGCTGCAATTCCTTCATTTGTTGCTTCTGGTATATTTTTTTTGATCGCATCTGCAAAAGCTCTCGCACGTTTTCCTTTCTCTCCAGATGTTTCAATGCTACTCACAACAGATGTTGCTTGTGTGTACTCTACACGCTGGAAGTAAAAACCGACATTGACATAAGTCCAACTCTTTTCAACATTACCATCTTTGTCTTTCTTATTTGATCGATCAGGTTCTAGTTTTTGATAATAAACCGTTTGATTTCCTTCAGATGCCACCTTTCCTATGATATCTCCAGATTTGACATAATCTCCTGTTTTGTAACGAATCGTATCTACATTCTTATACAGGAACTTGGAATTCTCATCACTGATTTCTATATCATTACCATTTACTTCAACTTTCCCATCTAGAACTGCTAATAGAGTTTGCCCACCTGTGGCTTGCAAAACAGAACCATTAAAGATCTCCTTCTTAGTTTTATAACCAAAACGCTCAATAATCTGAAGGGGAGCTTCTGATTCAGGCTGATCTTCTGTATAAAATGGATTATCTAGCTCTTGTAGCAACATATATTTTCCGCTATCTCTAGCAATTTCTAAAAGTTGTTTATACTCCTCTAACTCGTCCTTATCAAGCTTATAGAGATTATTTTTGGTATAAAGCTCTTCCATCGTTTTAAGATTGTCTTTATCCCCATTCAAATTCTTCCATAAGGTATCTAAGTAAAGTTTTCCACGATTCTGTTGTGAAAAATATTTATTCCCGTCCATACGAAGCTTATCTGAAATATCATCATACTTATAATTCAAGTACAAAAGCAGATCGTCAATTTTTGTCCAATAATCTACCTTGTCATTTGATTTTTCACGATCCAATTTTGAAAGATACAACCAGGTATCATTCATATCAAATTCATCTTGACGGGTAATTCCTGAACTACCGATACCAAGTATAGCCAGAAACAAAAGCAGACCAAAAGAAATCAGATAAGCCTTTAAGCTAAATGGCTTTTTGATAATAGCTTTAAGCGGTTTAGAACTTACACGGTAGAACTTCCTCGCTTTCTTAGCAACTTTCCCTGTTTTAGAAGTAGCTAAGCGTTGCTTATAAGCCTGAATACGACGAGAGAGTTTTCCTTCCCAAGAAAATTCTCTTGGAGTTCGAGTGAAACCTCTTCCTTTAGCCTTATTGTAGACTCTATTTCCAAGGCTATAGCTCGATTTAACCATTCCTTGGCCAAGTTTCCCGCTGTACTTCCCAATCGTTTTGATCCGTTTCCCTTGAATCTGAATATCCTGATACCGATATTTAGCTCGTGCTATATCTGATAGTGTATCATTCTGATGCGCAACAGAGCTAGCTTGTTGACTGGTTGATCGTTCTAGAGCCTGTTTAGTAGCACGGAACAACTTCTTCTTGCGTGAACCACCATTAGCCTCTTGAGCAACTTTAAAAGTTCTTTTAGAAGTTTTTTTCTCCAGTTTCGCCTTATCTAACTCCTGTTTAAGAAAGGCCTGCTTTTTAATTTCTTCTGGACGAAGCGCCTTTCCTTCTTTTCCAAGATTTCTTCCTTGTTTCTGGATATTCTTGTACTCTTTTTGTATTTTCTTGACCTTGTTCTTAGAAGCTCGAAATTGGCTACGACTCTTCTTTACCAACTGACGTTTAGAGTGAGTCTGAGATTGTAGCTTCGTAAGTTGTTTTGCGCTATCTTGTTGAACCGTTCGGTAATTCTTACGAACCGTCTCCAGTTTTTGATCTAACTTATGACCGATTGTGTTTGGTCTGCCTTTCTCCTGATCCATAGTGAGACTCCTAAGCGTCTGTTGCGACTAAGTTATACAACTTAGTATTCTTTGGTATTGGATTTTCAAATGGCACCACAACTGGCCCAGCTACGATTAAGCCAGTACCTTTAGCTTTTGGCCGTGCTAAGTAGCGAATCTGTTTGTCAGTCAGATTGACAATCTCCTTTAAGATAGCCAAATCCTGGGGCTTTTGTTTGAGCAAAATCATGAACTCGCTATTTGAAAGTAACTTCCGACCTTCTTCAACAGCAGCTAGCGTTTCTACGTTCTGGGTAATTCCTGTTGGAATCGCACCGTATTTCCGAATCCGTGAATACAATGTAGTAAAGAAGTCTGCTTGGGCTTTATTTTTAAATAAAATCTGCATCTCATCAAAGTAAACCCAAGTGGTACATTTCCCTTGATTTTCTACAATTTGATTCCAGATATAATCCTGAATAACCATCAACGCAAATGGCTTCAACTTGTGCGACAACTTCTTCAGATTAAAGATAACAAAGCGGTGATTGAGATCCACGTTTGTATTGTGAGCGAAAATATCTTGCGAACCAGTTGTATAGGTTTCTACCGCCAAAGCTAAATCTTGAGCTTCTGGCTCTGGTTGTTCCTTCAATACCTGGTGCCACTCTTTTAACGTTGGAGTAAAATCATCTGTCAAATAGCGCTCATAAGTCATACCTGTTACACGGTCAATAATCCCAATCTGTGCATCTGTCACCTCAGATAAAATCGATTCGAATAATCCCATCAACAAGTTTGCCTTATCTCCAATCGGATCGTCATCCTCATCATCCAAACGATCTAGGTCTGGTAGATCTAAAAGATTGATATGTGTTTTAGAACCAATCGAAATATCCACCATCTGAGCACCGAAAGCACGGCCAATATCAGAATATTCATCTTCGGGATCCACAATAATTACTCGATCTTCTGGATATTTCAGCAAAGTCGGAATGACTTCTCCACCCTTAATCGTAGTAGACTTACCAGATCCAGAGGAACCAAGCACAACACCAGAACCCGTATTCAGATCACGTTTTCGATCCAGTGTAATGATATTGTTTGATAACTGATTTTGACCATAGTAGCGAGCAAGTGAGCTGTCAGACTTCAAATCCACGTTAGTAAAAGGAACTTGCGTAGCAATATTAGCTGTAGTCATCTTTCTCATGAAATTCTTCTTCACATTTACGAAGCACTCACCGATAGGTAAAACCGTATTTAGAGCCTCTTCTTGGTAATAATAGAGATCTTCAAATTCTACCCCTAGCTTCCGACCAGCACGCTTAATCTTCTGCTCATTACGTTGTAGTTCCTCCTGGTTATCCGCCTTAAAATACACTGCAATAAAGCCAGAGAAGATTTTCTGATCATACTCAGTAATCTCATCTCGCCACTTCTTGGTAGCTTCTGAGATTTCTTGGTCACGACCAGCAACGACCGCATCATCAAAGATACCAGATTGAGCAGCCTTCCGTTTAGAACGTAGCTTCCCAATTTCAGCATCTGTTTCTGCATCGTCAATCTTCTCTAAGATTTCAACGTTCTCATAGGGTTCTGCATGGATAGTAATAGCCAGCTCCAACCCCAGTGTTGTCAAATCTCGAATAAGCCGATCAGACATCCAGTTAGGATAGCGACGTGCATAGAGCACCTTGCACCAACGATCATCTATAACCATCCGTTTTTCCTGAAATTCAATCCGGTTTGGAGCAATAAATGATTTCGTTGACAGACCAGATAAAGCAATTTCTTTGTAATCAAAATTAACATACGGGTTATCTCGTAACAGTTCAGAAAAGACCTTTAGACGATCCAAACCATTCATTTCCTTAAATGTAATATCAGATTCCTGAAATTGCGTTCCCAGGGAAACTCCTATATCTTGCAGTAACAACTGAGCCTGTTTTCGATCATCAGCGTTCGTTGAAATGGTCACATACTTATGTACCTCGAAGTTGTTAGCATGTGTTGTAAATCGCTCCTTAATCATCTCATTCAACTCCTCACGATAGTCATCATAGCCATCGTTTGTTTCTTCAAACAAGATATTCTGCAAGGAGTTATCCGATACTCGACGGTTGATTACTAAGAGTTGATAGTTACTGCCCTCATCCAGTGAATTAAGAGCATCCATCGTTGTATCGATGATACTCTCTTTTTCATCTTGTTGAGCTGTCGAGTAAGAAGCATCTCCCAACATAAAGCTACGAGAGTACTTCTCACGTGCAACGTGCATCAATCCATCTTCATGTAGATGTGTGTAATTGATCGTGTTCTGCGTTGTAGGTTTCATCTGGCGACGCAAACGATCAATTTTTTTCTTTTCTGCTTTTTCTAGTTTTTCTCTTTTGCTTTTGAATAAACTCATCTTTCGTATACATTCCTACCTTTCCAAATTCTGTCTCATAGGTTCTTTGTTGGATCCGGAAAAAGAAATCGATTTTTTCTTTAATCCGCATTCGCTTGGTCATGCCTGTACCGTACATTGCCCCAGGAACTACAAATAGAGCATCCCAAAGATAAATGTACCAATCAGGTAGACCAAAGAAATAAATAGCAGTTGTCCCTGAGACAGCTATTATCAAACATACGTAGAGAACAATCATTCTACCTGTTAATCCAAATAAAATAGGTCTGTCCTCTGTTTCAAATTCTCTTAAAAATTCTGATCCAATTTTTTTCAATTAGTTTCCTTTCATACAAAATCACATCGATTAATTCTAATTTTTCCATACATGGATTATACTCCTAAAAGTTGCTTGGCTTTTCGACTAGTTCCAACAAGTGTAAAGATGTATATTACACCTTTAGCAATTGACGCAAAGGCTGTCCCCCAACTTCCGCTAGTTCCTGCAGCAACTTTTAACATATCTGTAGTGACTAAACCATTATATACAACAGATACTACAATTAGAATAACTCCGATAAAGGCAGAGGCCGCAAAGTATTTCAGGAAGTTAATCGTGACAGTTCGTAAAGAATCCATCATAAAGAAAGCTACCAATAATGGAGCTAAAGCCTTAAGCATATACAAGTCTAAATACCTTAGGAAGATAATAATTCCAAGTATTATATTAGCTATGAATTCAGTTAGTCCACCGACTAGACCAAAAATACTTTTTTCAAACCAACCTTTGACAGCACCTTGCGCATATTGATATTTATCAAGTTGTGAAGGTACTACATGAGCAATTACCTTTACAATAATATTAAGCAATTCAAGAATGGCATCGCAAATTTGAGATGAGGCAGAAATCATGATGAAAGCAAATAAATACTTCATCAAGGCCTCTAACCATATCTTTTGGGTTAGCGAACCTCCTCTGGACTTGACCATTTGTGACCACGATGCCATTTCAAACCAGAAAAAAAGACCTAAAAGGATATACCCAATAGGTCTGACTGCATCAGCCATTATATTTACAGCTTGGTTTGTCGCCGAGCTGTAACTGGAAAGAGAACTAGTTAGCTCTCTAATATCTAAATTCATAGGCTACTCCTAAAATTTTAGTTGAGACAGTGATGCAATGACTGCAGCCGCAATCCCTGCAGAAGCAACAGCCAAGAATGCACCATTAATCATAGAATCAGAACCATCATCTTGTCTTTGCTTATCTTTATTCTTTCTTCCTTGAATATAATCAACCGCACCATTCCAGATCCAGATAAGACCTGTGATTGTTCCAACTACACCTAGACCAGTAATAATTTTTGTAATAATTTCCATTTTATTTTACCTCTTTTAATTTCTTTTTTTCTTTAATAAAAAGCACTGCAGAGATTTCTACAGTGCCAAACACAATACTATTTTTATAATTCATCAAATTCTTCACGATAAATCGTCCGAACAGTAGCTACTAGAAGAGTAAGTACTATCATAATCGGAATCTCAATATGTGGATAGGGAAGGAAATTAGTTCCACCTGTAGGTATTGGAAATTCATGAACTGCGCCATCAATCCAAGCACGTTGAACAAAACCCATAACATGAATTCCGTACCATCGGAAAAAAGCATCTCCTACCGAAGGAGTAATCCAGTGTAAGATATCAATCAAAAGCCAAAAAGGCAAAAGCAGAACTAATCCAACACAACATTTAGATACAATCCAAAGTATGACAACTCCAAACGCTGATTTCACAACATTAATACACCAAAGAACGATATAAAAGGGAGCTGTAAAAATCCTAATGATAGCTACCCATAACCAGGAAAAATCACTTCCAAATTTCATAATCCTACTCCTCCACGATTTACCGTTATTATACCATAAAAATAGCTTATTTCAAAGGTTCCTAGAATATTCTAAGCCTCTTTTTTCTTACGCTTGCTGTAGAGCAATCCTGCAGCAGCACCCCCCATTGCCAGACCAGCTAACAGCAATTCTGCAGAACCCTGCTCACCTGTAGATGGCAAGCTTCGTTCTGGTTGTTGCGGATGTTCTTCAGGAGTTTTTGGCTCTTCTGGAGTATTAGTCACAACCGTATTGGAAACAACTTCCACACCGTTAACTGTATGATAGTAAGTGTTTTCTACTGTTCCTGACTGAATGCGTGTCATTTGTAGATATACTTCCGCTTGAAACTCTGATGTATCTAAAATTGACTTCAAGAAAGCATCATCAAAGCTAATATCTACTTTACCTTTAGCCTTGTCTACCACTTGACTTGTGAACTTAGTTAATTCATCACCAGCTTTGAATTTTTGGCCATCACTTGTTTCAAAATCTACAGCAGCAAATACCTTGTAAACACTTTGATAATCATCATGTGTTTCATCGTAGTCATCGCTAAATTTATACTCAAATAACTGTTCTGAGCGATCTTTTGGAATCAAGGAACCAACTAATTTATAATTAAATGTTTGATTCATCTTGACCTCTTTTCCATCCAAACTTTCTTTGCTTAAATGGTCGACTACTACATCTTTCTTTGGTTCAATCTTCGGAACATTATTGACTACAGTTTCAGTTACATAAGCCATACCAAAATCAACTTGATAAGCTGTATTCTCATACTTACCACCTGTTTGACCCAATTCCTTCTTAACAGTCATTGGATTGGTAATCGTCAGAACTTCTCCAGCTTGCACGTAGGTCTTGTAGAACTCCTCTGGATTCTCTGCCTCGAATACTTGAATCGCTCCTTTCGGAGTGAAATGGCTGGACTTCAAGGCTTCTTGGACACCTGATGGGGCCTTAGCTAAACTCTCATAAAGAGCCATTTTCAAACCTTTGACTACTTGCCCTTTAGAATCCGTTACTTGAACACCGTCTTGATTGATTGTAACAGCTTCTTCTGGGTAATCATCAACGATATAGAACCCTTTGCCAATACGATCTTTATCTACTTCAATGCCCTTGTATTGGCTATAATCTGCCGTTACCTTGTAGTAGTTGACAGAGCCTGCCAAGACCTGTTTCCCATCGATGTTAACACCTTCCTTGTTAAGATTCTTTTTGGTTGGTTTAACAGTAGGAACATTATTTACAACTGTATCAGTTTGATATCCGTTACCGAAATCAACTTGGTAAGCCGTATTCTCAAATGATTTTCCTGAATTTCGCAATTCTTCCTTAGTTACCATTGGATCAATAATTGTAACAGATTTTCCTGCCTTGATATATTGGTTAAAATAGGCTTCTGGATCATCCACTAAAAATACTTGGAAAGCTCCCTTAGGCTTAATCTCAGAACTATCTAGAAAGGCTTTAACCTTATCATTATCAACAGCTTCAATAGAATCATACTGATACACTGAAATACCAGAAACTTCTTTTCCTTCGCTATCAATATAACGAATATCTGATTTATTAATAGTCACTGCCTCTTCTGGATAATCATCAATCGCACCAAATCCTTTTAGAATAGCAGATGGATCTGCCTTTATTCCTTTATACTGATCATAATCCAAGGTTATATGGTAGTAATTCGTTGAACCAGCTAGAACTGTCTTTCCATCGATGATAACACCATCCTTATTATGATTGTGTTTGAAAGGTTTGATCAAGTTGTTATTCGGATTGTCTGGATCATTCGGTTTACCTGGGGTTGTTACCTTAGCAATATTTGAATAAGACTCAAATTCATTATTCAAATTCAAACGGAAGTTGTTCTTATAGGTTGCACCATCATTCGTTACTGTACCATACACTTTAAGAACAGGCGCGGTAAATACTTTAGTTAAATCCAAATTAACTTTATCTAAACCTTCAGACTTCAATAACCCTTTTAACTGATGTTTAGCTTTATCATAAGTTATTGTAAAATCTGAGTTTTGAACTATAGTTTTTGCTAAATCTAAACGATATCCTTGAGGTAGGTTGTCTGTTAGTTCATAAATTGTAGTTTCTTGTCTGTTTGCTGCAAGAGGTTTAGTTTTCAACTCCCAAACAACTTCTGATAACTTAGGTACTGACGAATTATTTATATTTGTACCTGCAGAGTTCTTAACTAACTTTTCTACAGTTGGCGTAGTTCTCAAGCGAGTGTAGGTAACCTCAATTTCTCTTGGTGCGATCTCATTTGGCACAGGTTTTAAGCCTGGTTTTGGAGGTTCACTCGGAATAGGAACGTGAGGTGTATCTGGTTCATCTTTTGGTGAAGCTAATAAAGGTTTCTCCGTAGGAGGTGTCAATGGAGTCTTATCCTTCTCCTTATATTCAGGTTCTAAAGGTCTTGGTTTTGTAGACTCGCTTGGTTTAGGAGGTTCTTTTGGCAAAGGAACCTCACCTGTATCAGATACTGGTGGAATTTCTGGTAATAACGATTTAGGTGTAGGTTTCTCAATAGTATCCTTATCCTTTTGAATTAAGCTTGGTGGAATTGGTACTTTTAGCGGAGACGGTGGAGGAACTAACTGTGTAACTACAGAATTACCACCCCATAATGTGAATCCATACGCAGATTTGAAAATTTCATGGTCGGATGTTGGAGTTTTACCTTCTTTAGCATCAGATTTATGCCAGTACTCTCTATACGCTGCAGAAGCAGACTCTGAATAAGGAGTTAACCCCCAATCTGCATTAGCTAGATACTGAATACGGTGACGTGTCCCCTTACCTACACTAGCATACGTTCCGGAAGGAGTACTCTCATCCGATCGGTTATCACCATATAAAGGATCTCCTTTTTTAAAGCGATTTAATCCACTAACATCATCTGCATCAACTACTCCTACGGTATATACACCTGCCCAGAAGGTCTCGCCTCTAACAACCTTCTCCTGAACGTTCGAACCTGGAGGATTTAAAACAACCCCTGTTGAACCATCTTCGTAAGTGTAACGGTTAGCTTGATTGAAATCCAAGTCAGAGAACATGTTTACTAACCCCAAATTTATTGGTTTCTTAGTTCTCTCATCAAAGAAGTTAATATCCCAGTCTACATCCAAATAGTTTTGAGCATGTAAACCAATAGGAGAAATCCCAGTCCCTGATTTGGGTTTCTTATTCCACCAAACCCACAGACGAGTGTAAACTTCTGGGTTATTCGGTAGCCTATGTTCTGGGGTAGGTGTATTTCTAGAAACAAAAGATGCAGAGATAGTTTTACCTGTATTCGTTGTACCTATATTATGTAACGTAAATTTAGAACCTTCCTGAATACCCCTAACAATTGTACCACCGTAAGTACGGGTTTCAGAATTAATGGACATCGAATCTTCTTGTAGTTTGTCATCTAATGTGAGAGTAGTTGCAGAGGTTGCACCTAATACCCCATTTACCGTTTCAAGCGTTTTATCTCCATCAAATATAGCAGACAACTTAGAATAGTAGTTCATTGAGCCTCTTTTTGACTCATCAAAATCACCAACTACCTTAACGCCATTAACCTCCCCCCTTGGAGTTAAAGAATTGTACTCAGAAACTTTCTTCTGGTACTCTGCTAAAGCTTTCTCATATTCCTCACGAGCTTTTTGATAATCACGCATATCATCATTGTATTTATCCGTAGCTTTAGCATTTTCCTTATCGATCTCACTATTCTTAGCGTTTAACTCAGCTAAAGCTTTCTCATAAGCAGCTAAAGCTTCTTGGTTGGCTTTAAGAATAGCTTCGTTTTCTTTTTTACGATCTTCTACTGCTTTCGCATAAGCTTCTTTATTGGCAATGTTATTTTTACCAATCTCTTCATTCTTACGCTTTGCTTCTGCTAAATCCTTCTCATACTGAGCCAACTGCTCTTTATACTTAGTTAAGTCAGCCTCAGACTTCCCTTTTTCAATAGTCCACTGGTTTAAAGCTTCTTCATAAGCTTTCTTTGCATCTGCATTTTCCTTATCAATAGCAGCGTCTTTCTTATCTTTTTCTTCTACTGCTTTTTCATAATTAGTTTTAGCTAAAGCATTTTCTTGTTTGATACGCTCATTCTCTTTAGCTACACGTTCTTTCTCAGCTTTTAAACGCTCATTTTTTTCTTGATTTTCTTTATCAATCTGAGCATTTTTAGTAGTAGCGTCTTCTAAATCTTTATCATACTGAGCTTTGGCTTTGTTATAAGAGTCTTGCTTCTCCTTGTTCTCAGTAGTAATCGTTTGAATCTCTTCTTTACGAGTTTCTACTTCCTCTTTGTACTTCTTAGACTCATCTACAACAGTGCTGGCTTGTTTGTCATAGTTAGACTCAATTTCAGCAGTTTTCTTAGCTAACTCATCTGGATTAGCTACCAAACCACCATCAACCTCAGTCTCCGTAACCGTCAAACCAACTTCTTTAGCCGTAGATACCGCAGATTCTACTTTTTCTCTACCCACAGTAACTTCAACAGAACCTGTTGATTTTTCTGCACTATCTTGGTCTTTTGTAGAATCCACCGTTGGGAAGTCTTGTAAACTTTTCGCATTTGTAGCAGGATTTGGATTTACTCGTTCATCTGCTCTAACTGGACTAGTCATCAAACCTAAGGCAGCTAGACCAAGAATTACTCCACACGTTCCCCATCGTCTTGTTTTTCGGATTGAACCGAAAGCTCGTGTCTCATTATTAAATTTCATTTTTTCTCCTTAATTTTTAATATAGTATTTAATATTATTCACTTTCGACATAATTTGAAGGAGCTCTCGCCCTAAAATATATAATTTCCATTTCTTTCTCCAACAAAAAAGTCACCAAGAAACCTTGATGACTTTACTTAATTTAATTTTCCTTAGATTCTCGTTTGATTTTCAACAAACTTAAAAGTGAAATAGTTAACATTCCAAAGAACCAAAGACTGGATGATTTTTCCCCCGTCTTAGGTAATTCATATCTTGCAGCAGGTGCTTGATAGACTGGATCTTTGACTTTTGCAACTTGATTATTAACTTGATCTTGCACATACTTTACAATCTTGCCATTTTGAATCACTGGAATCGGATGACCTCCAGCTTGCTCAATACTTGCCTTCTGAGCCTCTAACTCTTTTTGATGCTTAATTTCTTGCTGTGCTTCCAGATAATCACGATAAGCCGCCAACAACTCTTCATGAGCCTCTAATACCTTTCTTTGTTCTGCTTTTACAGTTCCTAGTTTTGCTAGCGCTAACTCCAGAACAGATTTCTTTTCTTTCAAAACTTCTTGAGTAGCTTCAAGATTAACTTTTGCCTTTTCTAAGAGTTGTGGTGCATTTTGCAAAACTTCTACTCGCTCTTTTGATGCTTTCAAGGCTTCAGTTAATTCTGAAAGTAAGGCTTGACGACTGAGGACAAGTTCTTTAATTCGAGCAAGTTCACCTTGTTTAGCAATCAAAGCCTCTTTCTCAGCAGTCAAAGCTTCATTCAGTGATTTCCATTCAGTTTGTTTTTCAGCTAGTTTATCTTTAGCTAACGCAAGTGCTTCACGTTTGTTTTGTACGTCTGCATTCAACTGTTCCAAAGCATCTTGCGCTTGTTTATTTTCTAAACCAGCTTTTTTAAGGTTTGCTTCCGCCTTCTTTAACTTATCTTCTGCTTCAGGAGTTTTTAAAGCAATATTCTGAATATCATTACGATTAGTCACTGCATTTTGCGCAGTAACTTCTGCTTGAGTATATTCTGTTTGTGCTTGTTCTTTTCTAGCTTGTGCATCCTTATGATTCGTTTTCGCAGTCTCATAAGTATTCTGAGCTTGTGCCACAGAATTTCTAGCTACTTGAATTCTTTCCTGAAGACTAGCTAGATTGTTCTTAGTATCAACTTTAACATTTTGATGGAAACCATTTTTCAGCAAATCAATTGTTTTAGAATCTGTTCCAACATAGTGCATCGCAATCAGACCAAGATCTGTCTTTCGGGTTGCTACACCGATATATTGTAGAGTGACTGACTTACGATCTAGCCCTGCAAAGTTTAAAGCATGGCCCCAATCAGCATGCTTATCATAAAACAGCATCATAATAATGTTGTTGTATGCCTGTTGTTTCAGATCAGCTAATGTCACTACATCATCTGCATTTTGAAAACCTATGTTTTCAGCAAGCAGGCCTTGATTACCTTGATTTAAACCAACTTCTTTCGCAACAGTGTTCAAAGCATCTAGGTCATGGCCGTACTGATTAGTAGATAGTTGAGTTGCTTTCTGTGCCACTTTCTGCATATCTCGATTCACTAAGACTGGAATATCATCTGTTCCCATCAATCGACGGAAATCATTAATCAAATGTGCATTGAAAATGGCAAGTTCATCTTGAACTTCAGCAGATAAATGATTGACATCAGCAATCACAGTCTTTTTATCTGCTTCACTCTGCTTAAATGGAGAGTTTGGATTACCGTAATAAGTCTCACCACCATCTGGTGAGCTAAATCCAGCAGCAGTCATTCCTTTTTTGGCAATTTCATGTAACTTTTTAGAATTCTCTTCGGTAGGATTCTTGAAGTAAGCTTTTAAAGCTTCTGCATATCCAGCAGGATAAGTAATAGAGGTCGTTGTCAAACTATCCAGAATACTTTGAGCCTTAGATAGATTATCTTTAGCTACTCGATACTGATTTTCAGCGTTAGTAGCTTGAGTGGTTGCTTGATCTAGCGCCTGCGCTTTCACCAACCTAGTTCCTTCAGTACTCATTACCTCTACTTCTGCCTGTTTCAGTTTAGAAGCACGTTGGTCATCCGCTTTTTTAGCAGTCTCCAAATCTTCTCGAGCTTGTGATGCAACTTTTTCGCTCATTTCCAAGTTTCGCTTTGCAGCTTCAGCGTTGGCGACAATATTGGCAACTCCAGTGCCGTCTAAAATAGCCTGTTTTTCAGCTACGATTTGTTCTGCATCTGTAACTTCTTTTGTTTTGTCAGCAAGTTTTCTAGTAGCTTCTGTGACATTTGCTTCCTGATCAGTAACATTCTTTTCAGCTAGCTTTTGTTGCTCTTTAGAAATGGATAGTTCTTCTTGAGCCTTCTTCTCAGCAGCCTCTTTTACAGAAACATCTTCTTTTGCATTCTGGATATTTTTAGGAGTAGCTTCCTGGACAGCTTTTTCCGCTTGAGCAACAGCTTCTGTAGCTTCTCTAACTACTTTCTCTGCATCGTTTACCTCGTTTTGATTAGATTTTACAATCTCCTCTTGGTTTTTTACAACTGCGTTTACCTGTTCCACATTTGCTTGAGAGAGTGCGACATCAGTTTCTGTAACTGTTTTTTGAGTTACTGTCTTTTGTTGGTTCTCTGAAATTTGGTCTGAAGGTTTTACCTCTTCTGCAGTAACTTGCGTCGTTACTCCAACACTTGCAGTTGCGATAACACTAGCCAACATAACTTTCTTAACTTCATTCATGATTTCCATTTGATTTCTCCTTTTTGTTTAAAAACGTTCTTAAAATATTTATTTTATGCTTTCATTTTACTATTTTTAGAGTTTTTTCTCAATTTTTTTCTTGATTTTCATTCATCTATCCGCTTAATCAAAGATAGGATATTTAGAACATATAAAATCTCCTCTCCTTGATGAAACAGATAGATGAGGACTCTATCTGTTAAATTTTACCGCTAGGTCGGTGATAACCTTTACCGGTTAGCTGTAAGATTGATTTATTTCCTTGTTTAATTCGTCTAGCAACTAAAATGTCTCCACGTTTAATGGTGCGTATATCTCTATAGATTTTAGAGTAATCTGCAATCATTTCAACGGTTTGAAGTTTTCCTGCCACATAGCCTGTTTTAGGAATAAGACCATACTTACTAGTTAATTGCATTTCTTCACCACTTGCAAGCCGTGCGGTTGCATCACCTTGCAAACCTAATCGTCTTAAGTCAGTGAGTGTAACCTCACTAGTTGATTTTATTTGATTCATATTGTCCTCCTTTTTGAATCAAAGGCTGATTTACAGCCATGCCGAGTTGATGCCGTACATCTCTACTGTGTTTTTTACGCACGATTTATAGTTTAGAAATCGCAAACTCTTTCGTCTTACGGGACAAGTCAACCGTGACTTTACATCATGCAGTCAGCACTAGATATACTTTCTAGATACACACCGCCCCTATTCTTCTTTTTATGCCTAGACTGCGCTAATCGGGACAGTGGGGTTATTCAATTTTCAAAGAACAAGAGTAGTTTTATGACTTGCTCAGGTCAAGGTTGAATACTATATAATAGCTTTATTTTGTATGGCTTCTTCAGTTAGTAAACCTCTTTGAATATATCCATCAATCAACTCATTATATTCTGCCAATATCTCCTCTATAATAGGTGTGATTTTTGATAAATCAAGTGAAACATTACCAGACTTCTCTAAAAATTTAATTGATAGATTTGTTAGCTCAATAAATCGTGAAAATGTTTCTTCGTCTCCCAAAACACGTTCAGTACAAGCGTATAAAAAGTTAATATAAAAATTTTTTGGGAAATAACCTTCAAACATACTTAATCCTATTGCAGATTCAAAGGGACAATAAACTGTCCCAAATAGTATATTAAAAATTTTAACTGCTTGAGGGTTTCTATATTCAAACTCATACAGTTTAAACACTTCAGGGCTACACATTTTTTTAGCAACCAGCAATAATTTGTCGTCAACATGCTTCATTCTATCTCCTTTTCATTACTGTGTAATCTCTCAATATAAATATGTTGATTATGATTGTTGTCTCCGTATAGTCTGATTCAGTTCTGAGACTATGCCATTAAAAACATACTCAGCAACGATTTCCGATGAGCGAGCAAACCTCATATTTTCCAAAGCGTACTTGTACCTATCATCAAAATATATCATCGCACAATCTGCGGTAGTTGCTGTAAATTTTTCCTTTAGTAATTGCTCATATACTAAGTTCCAAATATAATCACGATCATACTTAGTAGCTTTATCAACTTTTCGAAAAAGAGAATTTGGAACTTTATTTTTTGAATTTTGAGTTGACTTTTCCTCGTCCTCCTCAGAAATAACTAATTCAGTGTCTTTATTATTAGTCTCACTATATTCAGTATCGTTAGGGTCTAAATTTGACACCAGACCCGTATAAATCTGACACCCCCCTGGTGTTTTTTTGACACCCCCCTGGTCTAAATCTGACACCCCCCTAGTATCAGATTTGGAATCACCTGATTTATCAACCATTCTAGCAACTGTGTCATCTTGCAAGAGACCAAGGTAAATTCGGTTAGCTAGATTTCCTGATTTACTGGTAGATTGTTGAACCTCATGAATTAATCCATACTCTGTGAGTTGCTTCTTAATTCTTAATAGGGTAGATTTTGAACAGTTAAGGATCTTCATCAAATTAGAGTTAGAATATACCAAATAGATATTTCCATCTTCATCAATCCAATTATTCTTGAAAGAAAGATCTAGTCTATCTTTAAGCATAGCATAAGCGACTTTTGCATCTAACCTCATATCTTCATAAATAGGATTTTCAAACAAAACCTTTGGTAAGGCATAAAAGCGATCAGATGTCTGATAATGACTGGCACTAATAAACTGAATTTGTCTCATCAATTACACCTCTTTCAGTCTAAAGTCACCGTTCACGTTAAATCCTATCAACCCAAAGGCCTCAAGCTCTCCTATACTTGCTATTATTTCTTTTCGTGTTGAACCTGTTTCCTTCATCAAAAACTGAATTATCATCTCTCTTGAAATTCTCTCCTTACTTTTTCGTCTCATAATTTTTCCTCCCAAAACACAAAAAAGAGCTAACGGAATTTTCCGTTAACTCAATATTTTCTATTTACCTCAAAACACTAGACACTTACATAGCAGAATTCCTAAAAAAATCGCAACTAAACCACCTAAGTAGGTCAAAGTCAGGTAATAATAAAAGACCTTCTTATCACTTAACAGTCTTTGCAGTTCGTCATTCAAGGTCGAAAAAGTTGTCAAACCTCCACAAAATCCAGTTGCCAAAATAGCATAGACTTCCTTAGATTCCACATGATTATAGAATAATCCAATTAAAAAACAACCCAAAAGATTGGCTATTAGCGTTCCGAGTGGCAATTTAGAAGCTTGATTATAGCGGGCAAAGAAATACCGTACTAGGGCTCCGAAACCACAAGCAATTGCAAGATAGATGATTACCATTTCTTCCTCCCCAAATAGTAAGCCAAGAGCAGGCCTCCTCCGATGCTCAAAAGCAAATACAGAACCAAACTAAGATAACGCCCGGTATCAAGCAGTTTCACTGCATCAAGCATTAGACTAGAAAAGGTTGTTAAACCTCCACAAAAACCCGTCCCCAGTGCTAAAACCAAGCCCTTACTAGTCCCCTTATAGACCAGATAGCCTTTCACCAGATAGACCAGGCAGAAAATACCCAGATAGTTGACAAGGAGGGTCCCCCAAGGAAAGTCTGGGCTAGCTGGTAAGCAAGTGGAAATGAGATAGCGGACAAGTCCACCCACCATAGCAACTAGAAAAATTCCTAGCGGATAAAATTGTTCTTTTTTCATTTGATGTTTTGATCCTGATAATCACGCGAATGTTTGAGAATGTCTGAAAAAGTCGCAACAATGGTCTCCTGATAGCGCTTATCTTCCACTCGATTTCTGACTTTTTCAAAAATAACCGCTTCTCTCTTAGAATCTAATATTGGCTTACCAGATGATTTTTTATAAGCGACAACCCCTTCAACTAGGTGCATCCGTTCTTCTAGGAGCTTAACGATTTGGTCGTCGATTTGATCAATTTCTTGCCGAATAATATCTAAATCCATACAGTCTCCTCCTTTATTTGAATTATTGTATCAAAAAGCCACCAAATAGGCTAGTAAAATCCCAACTCTCGATAAGAAAATGCACTGATTAATTACATCAGCGCACTTTTATGCTTATCCTACTTTAGCAGCCAATTCTTCTGCGAATTGTTCCAAGCGTTCAATGTCTTCTTCTTCGGCAGAAAGATCAACTTTGACACACTCTGAACCTTTTTCTGCCCCTGTTGAAACAAAGACACGATCAAAGTCATCAACAGCCTTACAGAATTCATCGTAGAAGGTGTCACCTGAACCAACCACTCCGTAGATTTTACCATTCAAATTGAGATCAGCTAGGTCTTCGTAGAAGTCCATCATCTCATCTGGCAATTCACCATCACCATAAGTATAGGTCGCAACGATAGCGATGTCAGATTCCAAGAAGTCTGAAGCGTCAACAGTTGTACATTCATCAACATCGACATCCAAGCCCAAGTCACGTAATTTGTCTGCTACAATATCTGCAATTTCTTCGGTATTACCGGTCATACTGGCAAATACAATTTTTGCTAATGCCATATCGTCCTCCTCAATTTATCTTTCTCCATTATATCACATCTTTTTCATTTTAAAAATAAAAATTCTTGTGCTACAATGAAATGAGAAAGAATTGAGGTTATTTATGGAAATTTGCCATCAAATTTTAGAAAAAATTAAAGAATACGACACGATTATCATTCACCGTCATATGAAACCAGACCCAGATGCCTTGGGAAGTCAGGTGGGATTAAAAGCTCTTCTCAAACATCATTTCCCAGAAAAAGCCATCAAAGCCGTAGGTTATGATGAACCAACTCTAACTTGGATGGCGGAAATGGATCTCGTTGAAGATAGTGCCTACCAAGGCGCCCTTGTCATCGTCTGTGATACGGCGAATACTGCTCGTATCGATGATAAGCGCTATCGTCAAGGTGATTTTCTCATTAAGATTGACCACCATCCAAATGATGATGTATACGGTGACCTATCTTGGGTGGATACTAGTTCAAGTAGCGCTAGTGAGATGATTACCCTATTTGCTGAAACAACCCAACTGGCCTTGTCAGATCGAGCTGCTGAATTGCTCTTTGCAGGAATTGTTGGTGATACAGGTCGTTTCCTCTACCCTTCTACGACTGCACGCACCCTCCGCCTGGCTGCCTCTCTGAGAGAACAGAACTTTGATTTTTCGGCTCTCACTCGCAAGATGGACACTATGAGCTACAAAATTGCGAAACTTCAAGGCTACATCTACGACCATCTGGAAGTGGATGAAAATGGTGCAGCTCGCGTTATACTGAGTCAAGAAATCTTGAAACAATTCAATGTTACCGATGCTGAAACTGCAGCTATTGTGGGTGCACCTGGACGTATTGACAGTGTAAGTCTCTGGGGAATTTTTGTAGAGCAGGCTGATGGGCACTACCGTGTTCGCTTACGCAGTAAAATCCATCCTATCAATGAAATTGCCAAAGAACATGATGGTGGAGGCCACCCTCTAGCAAGCGGTGCTAATTCCTATAGTCTAGAAGAAAACGAAATCATCTACCAAAAGTTAAAAAACTTGCTTAAAAACTGATAAAATACTTGCCAAACTTTTCAGAATCTGATAGACTAGTATGGTAACAATCTATGGCTCGCAAAGAGACCATGGCAGAAAGGAAATATTGCAAAATGAAAAAAGATATCCATCCAGAATATCGCCCAGTTGTCTTCATGGACACAACTACTGGTTACCAATTCCTTAGCGGTTCAACAAAACGCTCTAACGAAACAGTTGAGTTCGAAGGTGAAACTTACCCATTGATCCGTGTGGAAATTTCATCAGACTCACACCCATTCTACACTGGACGTCAAAAGTTCACTCAAGCAGATGGACGCGTGGATCGTTTCAACAAAAAATACGGTCTCAAATAATGATAAAAAGAACAGTTTCGACTGCAATGTCATTAAGTTAGTGATCTAACTACTTGAATAGGAGGTGTGATTGAGAACATCAAAGTGATTCTCTATCACATCTTCTATTTTTTTGCATGACAAATAAAGGTTTTTTCACCCTATTTTTTGAGATTTATGTTACTCTATAGATGAAATCAACTACCGATTGGGCCTTTATCTTTCTTGG